>NZ_JBIVGT010000020.1:0-98922 GCF_044748825.1 Pseudomonas sp. NPDC089741
AAGCGTGATGAACTACGTCAAGGGCAACCAGACCAAGGCCAGCGAGCTGCTCGGTCTCAACCGAGGCACGCTGCGCAAGAAACTCAAGCAGTACGATCTGCTGTAAGCATTCAATCAAACCAGAAAGGCGCCCGCGTAAAAAACGGTCGCCTTTTTTGCTGACTTCCTTTGCTTTTGATGGAAATTGAGATGACCGACCAGACTACCCGCCTGCCGATCCGCCGCGCCTTGATCAGCGTTTCCGACAAGACCGGGATCCTCGAATTCGCCAAGGAGCTTGAAGCCCTGGGCGTCGAGATCCTCTCCACCGGCGGAACGTTCAAGCTGCTGCGCGACAACGGTGTTGCCGCAGTGGAAGTCGCGGATTACACCGGTTTCGCCGAGATGATGGACGGTCGGGTGAAAACCCTGCACCCGAAAATCCACGGCGGCATCCTCGGTCGTCGCGGTATCGATGACGCGATCATGAACGAACACGGCATCAAGCCGATCGATCTGGTTGCCGTTAACCTGTACCCGTTCGAAGCCACCATCAACAAGCCAGGTTGCGACCTGCCGACCGCCATCGAAAACATCGACATCGGCGGCCCGACCATGGTCCGTTCGGCAGCGAAAAACCATAAAGACGTAGCGATCGTGGTGAATGCCAGCGATTACGCCAGCGTGCTGGAAGGGCTCAAGGCCGGCGGCCTGACCTACGCGCAACGTTTCGACCTGATGCTCAAGGCTTTTGAACACACCGCTGCCTACGACGGCATGATCGCCAATTACATGGGCACCGTGAATCAGGCCGCTGAAACACTGAGCACCGAAGGCCGCAGCGAATTCCCGCGCACCTTCAACAGCCAGTTCATCAAGGCGCAGGAAATGCGCTACGGCGAGAACCCGCACCAGAGCGCAGCGTTCTACGTTGAGGCCAAGCCAGCCGAAGTCGGCATCGCCACCGCGACCCAACTGCAAGGCAAAGAGCTGTCGTACAACAACGTGGCCGACACCGACGCCGCGCTGGAGTGCGTGAAGAGCTTCGTCAAACCAGCCTGCGTCATCGTCAAGCACGCCAACCCGTGCGGCGTTGCCGTTAGCCCGGACGCTGAAGGCGGCATTCGTCAGGCCTACGAACTGGCCTACGCCACCGACACCGAGTCGGCGTTCGGCGGGATCATCGCCTTCAACCGTGAACTGGATGCCGAGACCGCCAAAGCGATCGTCGAGCGTCAGTTCGTCGAAGTGATCATCGCGCCAAGCGTCAGCGAAGAAGCTCGCGCGATTGTTGCGGCGAAAGCCAACGTGCGCCTGCTGGCCTGCGGCGAGTGGTCGGCTGACCGCGCTGCTGCCTGGGACTACAAGCGCGTCAACGGTGGCCTGCTGGTACAAAGCCGCGACATCGGCATGATCAGCGCCGATGACCTGAAAGTCGTGACCAAGCGCGCCCCGACCGAACAGGAAATCCATGACCTGATCTTCGCCTGGAAAGTCGCCAAGTACGTTAAGTCCAACGCCATCGTCTACGCCAAGAACCGTCAGACCATCGGTGTCGGCGCTGGCCAGATGAGCCGCGTAAACTCGGCGCGTATCGCCGCGATCAAGGCTGAACATGCCGGCCTGCAAGTTGCCGGTTCGGTGATGGCATCGGACGCTTTCTTCCCGTTCCGCGACGGCCTGGACAATGCGGCCAAGGTCGGTATCACTGCGGTGATCCAGCCGGGCGGCTCGATGCGTGATGCTGAAGTGATTGCTGCAGCCGATGAGGCTGGTATTGCCATGGTGTTCACCGGCATGCGCCACTTCCGTCACTGATTTTTTCGCCCCCTGGTTGATCGTACCCACGCTCTGCGTGGGCACGCAGCCCGGGACGCTCCGCGTCCCATGGACGCAGAGCGTCCGTAGAGGCATTCCCACGCAGAGCGTGGGAACGATCAAGGTTTGGTAGCGCCCCACAGAGTTTGAGGTTTTTTGAAATGAATGTTTTGATCATTGGCAGCGGTGGCCGTGAACACGCCTTGGCCTGGAAAGTGGCTCAGGATCCACGTGTGCAAAAGGTTTTTGTCGCGCCGGGCAACGCCGGTACGGCGATTGAAGCCAAGTGCGAAAACGTCGCTATCGACGTGCTGGCCCTTGAGCAACTGGCCGACTTCGCCGAGAAAAACGTTTCCCTGACCATCGTCGGCCCGGAAGTGCCTTTGGTGGCGGGCGTCGTTGACCTGTTCCGCTCGCGTGGCCTGGACTGCTTTGGTCCGACCGCCGGCGCTGCACAGCTGGAAGGCTCGAAAGCCTTCACCAAGGACTTCCTCGCACGCCACAAGATCCCGACCGCCGACTACCAGAACTTCACCGAGATCGAGCCGGCCCTGGCTTATTTGCGTGAAAAAGGCGCACCGATCGTGATCAAGGCCGACGGCCTGGCCGCCGGTAAAGGTGTGATCGTCGCCATGACCTTGGCTGAAGCCGAAGACGCCGTACGCGACATGCTCGCCGGTAATGCGTTCGGTGACGCCGGTTCGCGCGTGGTGATCGAAGAGTTCCTCGACGGCGAAGAAGCGTCATTCATCGTCATGGTCGACGGCAAGAACGTGCTGCCGATGGCCACCAGCCAGGACCACAAACGTGTTGGCGACGGCGACAGCGGCCCGAACACTGGCGGCATGGGTGCCTACTCCCCTGCCCCGGTGGTCACCGCCGACGTGCACAAGCGCGTGATGGATCTGGTGATCTGGCCGACCGTGCGCGGCATGGCCGAAGAAGGCAACGTCTACACCGGTTTCCTCTACGCCGGTCTGATGATCGACAAGGCTGGCAATCCAAAGGTTATCGAATTCAACTGCCGCTTCGGCGATCCGGAAACCCAACCGGTGATGCTGCGTCTGCAATCGAGCCTGGTGCTGCTGGTTGAAGCGGCGCTGGCGCAAGCGCTGGACAAGGTCGAAGCACAGTGGGATCCACGCCCGAGCATCGGCATCGTGCTGGCCGCTGGCGGCTACCCGGGCGACTACGCCAAGGGCGCGGCGATCAACGGTCTGGATGCTGCGGCGAAACTGGAAGGCAAAGTCTTCCATGCCGGCACTGCACTGAAAGATGGCCAGGTTGTAACCGCCGGTGGTCGCGTACTGTGCGCCACCGCAATGGGCGCTTCGGTGGGTGAAGCCCAGCAGCAAGCGTACAAGCTGGCAGCGGCCATCGACTGGGAAGGCTGCTTCTTCCGCAAGGACATTGGCTACCGTGCCATTGCCCGTGAACGTGGCGAAAACCAGGAATAAGCGGTCCTTCAAGTCCGGCGAGGTGAGCCATTCCTCGCCGGGCTGTTCCGCCGCCGCGCATCGTTATATTCTGGCATCAATCTACGAAGGGATTTCGCCGTGCGCTGGCTCAGGATTGCCATAAGCTTCACCGTCACGTTGCTGACCTTGCTCTGCATGCTCCCGGCCCAGGCCGCGCAAGGCAGCGGCTGGTCGGTATTGCTTGACGATCAGGGCAATCTGCAACTGAGCGATATCCGCTCCACTCGCTACACCAATCAATTCAGCCCCATCGACCTTGACCGCCTCACCGCGTCCGAGCCCGAAGGAGCCCTGTGGCTGCGCTTTCGACTGGCGCCGGGCAAGCACGAACAAGTGCTGCGGATCTTCGCTCCCGACCTGTCACACCTCAATCTCTACGTGCTGGACGGCGACAAGCTGATCGAGCAACGCAACACCGGTACTGACCAGCCTCAGGCTGAGCGGCCCCTGCCGAGCAGCGACTTCATGTTGCCGCTGCCGCAGAGCGACAAACCCCTCGATGTCTATCTGCGGATGGTGTCCGACCATCAGTTGCGTCCGCACATCACCCTGCAATCGGCAGTGATGAGCGCGGCCAATCAAAACCAGACACTGATCTTCGGCCTGCTCTTCGGCTGTCTCGGCATGCTGCTGTTGCACAACCTTGTGCGCTACGCCTATTCCCGGTCGCGCAGCAGCTTGTGGCTGGCGGTCTGCGAAGGTCTGCTGGGCTTGAGCCTGTTGCTGCTGCTCAACCTCGCCGGCCCATGGTTGCCGAACTGGCATGCGATCCAGACCCCCGGCGCCTATCTGGCGCTGCTGCTGACCGCGCCGGCCGGGCTGATGTTTGCCTTGCGCTTCTTCGCGCCGCTCGGCCCGCACCCGCTGAACAAACTGCTGCTGGGCGATATCCTGTTCATCGTCACTTGCAGTCTGTTGCTGCTGTTCGTCAACACGCTGCCGCTGAACATCATCACCTATGCATTGGTGGCGCTGGCCGGGCTGAGCATGCTGCTGGTGAGTTTCTATCACTGGCAAAAGGGCTACCGCCCGGCGCGGCTGTTCGTCGCTGCCATGGTGGTGTTCAACATTGGCACGCTGATCATTTTGCCGGCGCTGCTCGGGCTGACACTGGTTGCACCGCAAGGCCTGATCATGACCCTGATGGTGTTCATCTGCATCAGTGGTCTGCTGATGAGCATTGCCTTGGGCGAGCGTCAGCGCAGTATCACCGAGAGCCGTTTCAGCATCAGCCGCGACCTCGCCGCGAGCAATGCCGAGATCAACGCCAAAGCCGAATTCCTCGCCAAGATCAGCCACGAAATCCGCACACCGATGAACGGCGTGCTGGGCATGACCGAACTGCTGCTGGGCACACCGCTGTCGGTCAAGCAACGCGACTATGTGCAAACCATCCACAGTGCCGGCAACGAACTGCTGACACTGATCAACGAGATCCTCGACATCTCCAAGCTCGAGTCCGGGCAAATCGAACTGGATGACGTGCAGTTCGACCTCAACGCCTTGATCGACGATTGCCTGAGCATCTACCGGGCCAAGGCCGAACAACAGAACGTCGAGCTGATCAGTTTCATCCAGCCGCAGGTGCCTCGGGTAATCAGCGGTGATCCGACCCGCCTGCGCCAGACACTGCTGAGCCTGTTGGAAAATGCCCTGAAGAAAACCGAAGAAGGCGAAGTGCTGATTGTGGTCGCCCTCGACGAACGCAGCAGCAAACCGCGCCTGCGCATCGCCGTGCAGGACAGCGGCGCACCGATGGAGCAGGAAGAACGCGACGCGCTGATGCACGCCGAACTGCACAGCAAGCACTTCCTCTCGGCCAACCGTCTGGGCGGTAACCTCGGCCTGGTGATCGCCCGCCAACTGATCCGTTTGATGCAGGGCGAATTCGGCATCAAGAGTGGTGCCAGTCAGGGCAGTACCTTGTGGCTGACGCTGCCGCTGGATCCGGATCGCCTCGAGCATCCGACGTCCGATCTCGACAGTCCGCTGCAAGGTGCACGCGTGCTGGTGGTCGATGACAACGATACCTGCCGCAAGGTGCTGGTCCAGCAATGCAGTGCGTGGGGCTTGAACGTCAGCGCCGTGCCATCCGGCAAGGAAGCGCTGGCACTGCTGCGCACCAAGGCACACCTGCGCGACTACTTCGATGTGGTGCTGCTCGATCAGAACATGCCCGGCATGACCGGCATGCAGCTCGCCGCCAAGATCAAGGAAGATCCGAGCCTGAACCACGACATCCTGCTGATCATGCTCACCGGCATCAGCAATGCGCCGAGCAAGATCATCGCGCGCAACTCGGGGATCAAGCGCATCCTCGCCAAACCGGTGGCCGGCTATACGCTCAAGACCACGCTGGCGGATGAACTGAACCAGCGCAACAAGGGCCAGGTGGTGTTCCAGCCACAAGTGGTCACGCCCGCCACGGCGGCCAAGGTACCGAGCGACTTCCGCATTCTCGTCGCCGAGGACAACACGATTTCGACCAAAGTGATTCGCGGCATGCTCGGCAAGCTCAACCTGCAACCCGACACCGCCAGCAACGGCGAAGAAGCGCTACAAGCAATGAAAGCCCAGCGTTACGACCTGGTGCTGATGGACTGCGAAATGCCGATTCTCGATGGTTTCTCGGCGACCCAGCAATTGCGCGCGTGGGAAGTCAGCAATCAGCGCATCCGCACACCGATCGTAGCGTTGACCGCGCACATCCTCGCCGAGCACAAAGAGCGCGCACGCCAGGCGGGTATGGACGGGCACATGGCGAAACCGGTGGAGCTGTCGCAACTGCGCGAGCTGATCGAACACTGGGTGGCCCAGCGCGATCAGCAAAATCGAAGTACTGCGCAAACATCCTGATCAGTCTGCGCGGGCCAACAGCTTTTCATCCACCTGACCGTCAGTAACCATTTCGATCAAGTCCATGTATGGCAGCACGTGCCCCGCGAGAATTTCGCGGATCGGATCGAAGAGTGGCGGAGCAAGATCCAGTTGCAGGAAGTATTGCTCTACCAGCCCCGAAACATTGGCAGCAGTAAAAATCTGAGAGTACGGATTGATTGCGCCGACTACCGAAGACTTCAATGTCATGTATGTCGCGTTGATCCGGGGGCCAGGTTGCGCGACGATGAGCAAGAAACGAAATCGGCCGAAGCCTGGTTCGTCCGCCGGGTCCTGTTCGATCGACTGCTGAACCCGCTCGTGCAGAGACTCGATGAGCGGGTCTGCAGCCGACCGCCCGACAATGTCTTTCAGGACTGGCACCAGCGTGCCCTTGTCGGCACTTTCGAGCCCACCCTCCATATAGTCCACCAGCCTCGTCATGGCTGTGTCACTGGATTTGCGTGGCGGAGTGAGCTCGATCGATTTCCAGCTTTTCTCCAGCCAGTTGTCCTTCAAAACCTGCTGCCAGATCGCGTACCAGTTATCCTGCTCACTGTCTAGCGGGAACATATTGGTGGCAACCAGTTGGGCAAACAGGAGGGAATGTTGTACATCCTGTTTTTCCTGCTCGGTCATTCTTGACGACAGCAGAACCAATGCGCCGGCATTGCGATAAATTGCATACTTTTCCTGCACTGGACAACTCCTCGAGTTGAGCATGCGGCGACTGAAAACGGCCACCACATGCTTTGAATAAATCCTAAGAACTTACTGACTTACTTTAACTTCAGAGCCCACCTACTTACATTAGTCACTGCACGATCACCCAACGCACCGGAAATCATATCGCGCGTCTTGGCGATGATAAATGGAACCATCGTCATATGAGACTCACCCTTATATAGATCTACCGAACTGCTATCCCAGTTGACGAACAGCACTTTGGTTTGATTAACCCGATTAATAAAGCGCACAGCGCCCATTGTCAGGATGACTTCCTTATCCGGTGTTTCAATGCACGAACCAACCGCGAAACCACCGTTAGCCTTGTTTTTGACATTCTTGTCGAAAACCTGAAGAGGTTTCTCGGAGTTTTGCAGAGACGCCATTGCATCGGTTGCCACTTTCAGCAACAGCGCCGAAGTTGGACCCGGCAGGGCGGCCGCAGCTGCGGCGGAGCCGAGAATGGTCAGGGCAAGCTGGTCCATCGTGAAGCTTTTACCGGATGCTTGGGTAGAGTCGTAATATCCCTTGAGAATGGCCCAACCACAGTCTTGCATGACTGTCAGAAAAGTTTTGTACCACTCCTTGCCCTGGCTTTCCAAAGGATGGTCATTGTTAGCCACCAGGGTCGCAAAAAGATAGGTATTGCGAACGTCTGCCTGATTCTGTTCGGACATGCCCGACACGAAAGCAATAATAGCTTCACCGACGATCGCGGCCTGATCTGGCTGCTCGACATCAAAAGCTGTTACACCGGAAAAACTGCGCGGGGCCAAAACAACCCGGTCGGCACTTATATTATAATTGTTCAAGCGTTCCAGTCGCTCTGCAATACTGAGTACGGTATTAGTTTGCATTATTCAATTCCATTAGTTTGTTTTAATTGAGCTCTTTCCAAGCCCGCAGTGCAAACTTACGCAGAAAACTTTAACCCAACAAGCTGATGAGTGTTACCAATAAACAACAACAGCAACTTACAACTCAAAAGTCAAAACCTCTTAGAACCAGCAGCTGAAAAAACGAACAGTTGAACTATGCCGTACGGCAAGCAATCGAGTCCGACAGACTGCCCGTTGCCTGATAGACTTCGCTCAACTTTCACCGGTACGGACGTCTCCCCATGCTCCACGTGTTATTCAGCGTTTACCTGAAGATGCTGGTGCTCTACAGCCCGTTCTTCGTGTTGTCCTGCTTCATTAGCCTGACCCGTGGTTACTCGCGCAAGGAACAGCGGCGCCTGGCCTGGAAAGTGGCGATTGCCACACTGATCTCCAGCGTTCTGCTGTATCTGTTTGGCCGGGTGATTTTCGACGTGTTCGGGATTACCGCAGACGCATTCCGCATCGGTGCCGGTAGCGTATTGTTCATCTCGGCGCTGGGCATGGCCCAAGGCAAGCCTGTGGTGCAAAGTGACAACGTGCAGCAGGACGTGACAATCGTGCCGCTGACCATTCCCTTGACCGTTGGCCCGGGGACTATCGGTGCACTGCTGGTGATGGGTATAAGCCAGCCGCATTGGGACGACAAACTGACTGCGATCATGAGTATCGCCCTGGCCAGTTTCACCGTTGGGGTGGTGCTGTACCTGTCCAATCACATCGAAAGGATTCTCGGCGATCAGGGCTTGCAGATCGTCAGTCGGTTGATGGGGTTGTTTGTCTGCGCATTGGCGGCGCAGATCATCTTTACCGGGGTAAAGGGCTATCTTGTTTCCTGAAAGCAAGAAAGGGCTGCGGATGATCTGATCCGCAGCCCCTTCGACTAATCCCGTCGGCGTTGAGCTACCGGGTTACGCCTTAACGGATGTTGGAAATCAGCGCGCCGAGCTCACTCAGCGCTTCCTCCTGCAAGGCGCTCATCAACTCATCGAGATAGAGCGTCACCGCGAGGTCTTCCGCCAAGGGAATACTGAGTGACACATTCTTTCGAGACTCTGCGCTGATAGCACCGACATTGCGCAAAATGATGCTGCGCCCCGTGTCAGTGTCCGTCAGCAGCAGGTGTCCATCCTTCTGCGTGACCAACCACTGCTCCATCGGCTGCAGCTGGAACGAAAGATGACTATTCAACGCGTCGGGAAAATCGAGATCGACAATCAGGCAGTCAAGTCGTGCCCAGGTCCGTTGGTCGATCAACAAGGAACCGCCATCCGTCGTAGACTTCAGGACCAGCGTATCAATGCCGTCCGGAATCGGCGCAAGCCTGCCAGGTATCCGATCACTTTCGATGACCAGCGTATTATCTACTCGCCTGACTGTTTGTGCAGTCATCCATACGTCACTGAGCTTGCCATCTTCACTGCGGTTGCTGAAAAGCTGCAGGCTCTGCGGGTCATGCAACACCAGGGTTTGACCGTTGGCGACGCCCACGTAGCCAGGCAAGTCTTCACCTGGAGCCGTTGCACTGAGCAAGCGGCCGGCGTCGACGTCATACCAGCTGCAAAGATCATCGACCCTGCCTGCCGTCAGATACGGAGCACAATGCTGACCCGACAGCAGCTTCTCCAGTTTCCGCTCCCGCGCCTGTAGCGAATCCACGCCGTCGAAGAACTCGTTTTCCACACCGACAATGCGCGCAGGCTCACCTTCGAACATGTCGAACAATACGTGATCATGGGACTTGGCGCGCAAGCCCGACTCATGGGGCATAGCCCAGGCGAACGTGCGCTGCGGCATCACCGCCTGCATTTGCGGGATCAAGTCAGCGCCTAACAGTCGCGTTCCCGCGCCAAATGCTGCGAACAAGCTATCGGGGGCCATCAACGCTTGGCGGTAGATCCGTCCAGTAGTCCAATCGATCATCAAAGCGGCCTTCCTGTCCAAGGTCAGCCTCAATAACCCAAAGCTTTTCCCCGCTGTATCGGCGATAAGAAGTTGCTGATCGAGACACACGACATAGAGCGGCGAGTGATTCGAAGCAGCGCTGATGCCACCGACCTCCACAGCCCTGGCGGACCACATTGCGGCAGTGCCCAGGACCGAACCCCACCAACGAAAATTGCTGCCTGAGCGCTCTTGGCGGGCGAATAGCCAATCACTACCGAGGCCTGCCAAATGTCGTTCGCCTGCGCCATTCAGGCGAAACACCATGCCCTCGTCAGTCAATGCAATGTATTGCCGGCCTCGGCGATGAATTTGCTGCACCTCGAGCGACAAGATGGATTGTGCAAAAATTACCGAGGACTGATCTTGTGCACTGATGCGCTGTCGATAAAGGAGGCGATGACGCAAGTGATGGAACAGAACCGTATCGCGTTCTGGCTGCTGTGGATCCAGAAGAGCCCAATCGAAGGCGCCGGCGTTGCTGTCCTCCTCTTTGAGCATCGGTCTAAAAACCCGTCCGTCGTCGCAACGTACCCAGACCCGGCTGTACGCTTTCGAGCTGTAGTCCATGTAATCAACGGTTATGAACCTGGACCAACCAGCACTTGTCACGTGTTCGTCGTCAACGCCTGACGCTGCCGGAATCAACCAGTACCACGAGAGGAAATCGTCCAGGAAGACCGTCCCGCTTCGAATCTCCCGACCTTCGTGATAGCTGAGATGACCGGACACACCAGTAATCGAGAGTTCATCTTCTTCGATCAGGTAAGTCATTTTCACAAACCAGTCTTCGTCGAGTTCGATGCGCCGAACCACTTGCAACGCACCGCCCGGCATCTCCTGGATTGCGGTAATCCAGGCTTTCAATTTCGTACGCACCAATTGGAAAACACGTATGATTTTCCCGGTGACAACATCAACGCGCCAGATCAATGCATCAGCGGGGCAGTAGTAGTAAATGTCCCGACCAATCCTGGGGCCCATACAAATATCCGCGGCATATTTCGGGTCCAGCCCGCGAACCAACGATAATGAATCTTGCTCGCGGTCATACCAGGCGCTGGTGCGCACGCCGGTCAGAGCGTCCTGGTAATTGCGAATGACCGTGGGGCCATCCGCCAGACGGCTGGAACGTGCAAGTTCGCGAACTCGCTTAAGGGTCATCGGGCCGTTTTCATCCGGGCCGGCCTCCAGCTCCGTGAGCAACAGGGTTCCGGTTGTCCAGTCCACCTGATACGAATGTCCGTCGAGTTGCACAAGCACTGTGTTCTTGCCAGGCACCTGCACCTGTATCGCGCCCAGTTGCAGGACGTCGCCCTCAATTTTCACGCCACCTTCATTCAACCAGGCTGTGCGCAATGACCAGGTCATCGCTTCGCCGGTCGAGACTTGTAAACGCACAGACTTGACACCCTCGGCCAAGGTAACCGAACAGTGTCCGCCCAATGCCTCGATATCATAGGAAAGATGGCCGTGTACCTCTTGCGGCAAAGTCGGTACATGCAGAAAACGGTGTTGCTTGCCCAGCACCACGCTGACCGTGGTTGCCACATAGTTGGGCACCATTTTTTCGATGATGTATTCGGTAGGTATTTTGTAGAAGGTAAACCAGAATTGCCGCTTGCCGTAACGGTCATGCTCAAGCGCCAGGGCCGTTTCCAGATCTTCGCGCAGGGTTGTCGAAAAGGCCAACCCGCCAAACTCATAGGCCAGGTAGCAATCCGGCAGGCTCGGCAACACAACGCTTTCAACGTTTAATCCGTCGCTGATGGCAAATTTTCCCGGCAGATCGAGCGCTTTTCGAATGCTGAATGCATGCTCGCGATCCGGGTCGATCTTGGGTGGATGCAAATCAGAGTAGTTGTCTGCGGCGTAAATTTTCTGACTGCCAAAGGTGATGGTTCCACTGCGCAGATCCAGTTTTGAATAAACCGCATGAGGGTTGGCAAAGAGGGTATCCCCTCGTACCGAGTAACCTCCGGTACGATACGCCTCGTTGACCCGATTCAAATACCTGCCGATCTGCTTGCCACGCTCTGTCCTGGCGCTGAAACCCTCGACCAGTGCACCGATGCCAACAGCCAGCCCGCCCAGAATGACACTGGCGCCACCCAGAAACGCAGCCGCCGTGGCCGCTCCGGCAACACCTGCGCCAAACGCTCCGGCGCCCAGCACCAGACCGGCGGTATCAAACGCCAGCTGTGTAGCGAACACCGCGCGCTGGGTATCGTTTTCAGCGTTGATCAACAAATAGATGTCGAAACCGATACTCGCCAGTTGCAGTGCATTCCCCACACCTTCGTTCAATACGTTGCCCAGCGCATTGCCCACAATTGCAGAGGTGGTGTTGGCCACACGCACACTGTCGGTGAACGCATGACGAACCAGCCCCAGCAATTGCACCGCGTCAACCACGAGTCCGTGGGCCAGTTGCGCGTAGGAAAGGTAACCGTGAATGCGCACCGCAGACGTCAATGCCGTCGAACCATCGGCGTGTTCTGCTTCTTTGAGCCCAAGCAGCAACGCCTGAATGGCAAAACCGGCATTGAGCGTGTGGACCGCACCGACGTCGGTCGGATCGACCACGGGTGAACCTGCGCGCCTACCGGATAACTCTTCGAAGGAATCGCTCAGATAAGATTTGATTGCGGACAGCCGTTTGTCATCGGTCAACACCGTGCGCGTCTGATGTGGGTCTTTGGCGTTGACCAGAGTGATTTCACTGCGCCCTTGTGCGGTGGGTTTCAAAGACTCGAATACTGGAACGAAGTCACGGCTCAGTTGATATTTTTGATGCAACTGATCGGTCGCACCCTTGATGATCCGCGTCCACTTGTGGGCGGCCACACTGGCGAACGCTTGGCCAAGACGCGCGTTCTCCGACAGCGACCGTAGTCGCAACTGCGCATGATGGTGCCAGGGTTCGACGGGCTTCCCGCCGGCAATCGGGTCATTGCTCAGCAGGTTTCCAACGCTGACTCTGGACGGCAAAGTCGCGTCGGCAATGTTCACGCCGTTGAGGTCCACCACATCGAAAGTGGCTCCGGGCCCCTCTGCAACGCCATAGAGTGTGGCGACCGTCCCATCCTGCAAAAACCCCTGGATACCCTTGTGCAGTTCATCTATACGGGCAAACGCATACAGGCCGAAGTTGGGATCGTAGAAGCGATAGGATGTTTCATCTGCTCCCGCGACTTTGCTCACCAGCATCGAATGATTTTCGGTATTGAGCAGCAAGCTGCCGCCGCTGGTTTTGGCATCCAGCGCCTGTATCACTGCGTGCAGATTCGCCACCGGCGTTTTTTCGCCGAACTGCGCCATCGGGATGCCGCGCAACTCATCCAGCACATGCAGCAACGCCTGGGTTTCAGCTGACTCCGGGGCGATATTGGCCAGCGCCAGTTTACCGATCAGAGCGCGCTCTGCGGCGACGCCCCGTTCCAATGCTGCCGCCATGGCCAATGCCAATGGATAACAGCGCCGCCCCGGATCGCCCACACCCTGTACCAGCAACCCTTGTGGAAACTGTTTGGCTGAGAGAGCCCCCGACCGGAAAAACTGCTCACGTACCGCATTGCCTCGTGTGAGAATCGACGCCCGTTGTTCTTTTTTAGCCACGGCTTCTACCTGGCTCAGGTGTTGGCGCCATTGCCGTACGCTCATCGGCTTGGCAAATGCCTGCGCCTTCAGAACCCGAGAGTTGTTTTCCCCCGTGCCGATGCTGGAAGTACTGAACTCTGTCGATGCCGCGTAACGGTTGAGCAGCGTTTGTTCGATGACGTCATAGCGTGCGAACAGCCCGCGATCACGGGTTTTCTCGGCAAAATCAACGGTGGTTTTCCAGGTGTCGGCGAACCCGTTCTGATCCAGTGTCGTAGCGCCAAACAGGCCGCCGAACATCACACGGTGCAACGGACTCAACTGATCCACAGGTAATTTGCCTGCCGCGATCCGCGCCAACGCTTCGTTCAAATTGCCCAGCGACTCGGCGCCTGTCGATGGCGGCAGTTCGACGGTGGGTTGCTGCAGAATCTGCTGACGTGTTTCGAAATCGACAGAGAACGGAGCATTGAACGCAATATCGCCAGTCAATCGGTCATTCATCGCACGAACGAACGGTTCACCCAGGCTATCCAGCAGTTGCTGCAGCACTGACGTCAGCAACACGGGCTTGCCTTCGATGACCGGCCAGCCTTGCTTGAAAGTCAGAGTCTGACCTTTGAGCAGTTCATCCACATTGCCCAGATAACGGTTTTTGTAGGCACCATCGGCAATTCTGGTTGTTTCCAGTTCGAACCAGGCGGACTCGGTCTTGGCGTTGTCCTTCCAGCTATGGTGGGTCTCCTCTTCGGTGGCCAGATTGAAACCGTCACGCAGATCGACTCGGTCACTGATTTGTTGACGAGCTTCAGCAAGCGCTTTTTCGTTGACGTAATCACTCAAACCTTGCGAAACGGCCGTCGGGCCACTCATGGTAATCGCCGATTGGGCACCAAATTTGATGCCGTCGGCATCGTACTCAGCGATAGCCTGCAAAAACCGGTTTCGAGCAATTAACTCGTCACCCCAGGTTGATAGCGGGCCATATATTTTCTCCATCTCGCTAATGATCAGATTGGAGAATGCGGCGGAATCTGTCAGTGAGATGCTCCCCTGACGAGCCAGCACCTCCACTCGATCCAGAAATGCGTAATTACTGCGAATTTTATCGATGATCCCGACAATTGCCGCGGACCCGGCATGACCACTCAACATTGCATTGGAAAGACCATTGAAAGGGCTGCTTTTTAAATCGGCGCTATTTTTATTGCCTACACGCACTCCGTGTTGTGAAACAACGACATCATTGAACGGTGCAAAAATATCCTTGAATGAAGGTGCGGTCCTGGCAAACTCTATCAATGCGTTTTTTATGTGTTCCGGTACCTTATGGCGTAAATCCGCATACGGTGCGCTTCGGTTCGGAAGTATTTGCGGGTTAGAGTCGAGCAGAATCTGCGTGATTCCCATCCGGGTTTCGATGTCAAAACCGGAAATATCCACGCCACCGATATTTTCATGTAATGACGGCAATAGATCCGCATCCAGATAAGTTCCGCTTTCGAAATGCACCGCCTGCAGTCGCGTGATGTCAGACGCCGCTGCCAGATTGCCGCGAAGAGACAACTCTCGTTCATAAATTTCGAACAAGGGTCGACTGGACAATTCGCTACGGATATCCCGAAGTGCAATGCCATTCGCAGCAACACTTTCAAGCGACTGCAAATTGCGCACCTTCAGCGCATTGAGCGTGGCCTCATCCTGACCGTAAGCGCTGACCAAAAGATTGATTCTTGCCCGGTCGGCACTGCCACCTGTCGCGGAGGCTTTCTGGATATGTTCGAACATCTGCTGACGAAGCACGCGGGCGCGCTCAACGTATAGCTTGCCAAGCCTCGCTGACTTCATCGATGCATCTTCAGAAGCGAGCTTCGCGACTTGAGCCTTGGCCGATTCGACGATGATCTTGTTGGTTTCATGCGCAAGCAGTCCATCGCTGTCGTACCAGAGATTCAGACGATATCCATCAGCGTCGGTCATCTGTTTCCAGACATTGATGTAATCCCCCTGAATGGTTCCAATGCCTCCGCCTACCCAGACAAAATGTAACTTTCGCGCAACCGGTTGACCTCGAGACAAAAGGTTTGCAGTAGTCGTTAGCCGGCGGTGGTAATCCCTAAGGTTTTCACTGAATTTTTTGAATTGAATATCGGCTACACCAGGAAGATTCGACTCGACGAATTCCTTGAGTAATCTGACTGCTATCAGTTGTTCTGTCCACTCCGCGGCCCCGACCGCAGCGTTGTAATAACGCAGCAACTGTTCTCGAGACATGTCATCACGCAAACTCCCTGCAATCAAATCAATTTCGGCTCGTTCAAAAACGCTCGAGAACTTACTGCTCACCATTAATCCATAATCCTTAGTATTCAACCGAGCTTCCTTTTCCCACACAAATATAGACCGCGACGGGCTTTACCATCACGACATCCAGAAACAATTAAATGTTTTAAAACCGCAACTTTTCGCGCGCCTTCTACTCGCCAATCAATTGCGCCAGCTTACAAACAATTAACAACTATCGAGAAACTTCCATTCGTTTCTCAAGCCGGTACTACACGCAATAACTGCTCGAGCGTCGCACCGGTTTGGGCATTTGGAACACTCTGCAACCCCTGCACCAGTCTGGAAACCGGATAGGAGTTCTGCCCCTCAAACCCCAGAAAGACGTCGCCTCGCAGCGCCGGATCGGCCGAGCACACTTCGCGCAGGATCAGGCTGTGCTGGCGATCGGGATCGACAACCAGCAAATGCTCGCCAACCACCGACAGTTGCAGTTTTCCCGGTGCATCGACTGCCCAGATCAACTTGCCGGGAATCGCCGACCGCTCTCCAGGTCCTGGCCGGCAATCGACAATGACGAAGTCCAGTCGCAGCCAGCTGGCTTTTGACAAGTGATAGCTCACGCCGCCCTGCCCCATGCGTAAAACCAGACGGCTTACGTCATCGGCGAGCAGCGGCAGCAGGTCGCTGACCTTGTTCTGCCCCTCGACCACGAGTACCTCGGCATTGCGCTGCACATAATCGAAAGGTCCGACGCTATGGTGACCGGGATAGATCGAAACGCGCTGTTCCCGGGGCTCGTGCAACAGCACACTGTCACGGCAGGTGCCGAGCAGTTCGCAATCACTAGGCAGGTCTTGACTGGCGACTCGAATCATCCGCGCGTTGGCCACGTCATACCATTGCCGGACGCCAGCCGCGGATTCCACAGTGATGAATTCGCCATGCCCGGAGGTCTCCAGCAACGCTTGCAGCGACTCGAGCAGATGGTCGGCATGCGCGTTTGCCCAGCGGTGGTCGACGCCAATGACGAGCTCCGTCTCCTGGTAACGCAATTGCAGAGACACACCTTCCACCGACGTGCCACGCAAGGCGGAGCCTTCATTGGTTACACCGCTGAACCGCCAATCGTCCCACTCGGCCTGCGGTGCCGGTAACAAGTCCCTCGCCAATAATTTTTGGCCGTGGCCAAAAGCCTGTTCGAGTTGCCGGCTATCGAAAAATGTCTGACTCAAGATCTCACCGCTGCTAACGTCCAGCAGCCACGCGGCCTGGTTGTCTGGCGTAACCCCGAGCAAACGCACTTCTTTGTCGTGGCCCGGATCGCACAGCAACAAGCGATTGTCCAGGTACCAGGCGCACAGGCTGCGATCACCGCTGGCGTTGCGCACGCCGAGAATGGCGAAGCTGCTCACCGGATACTTCTGCGCCAGCGCCTCCAACGCCAGCCACCACTGTGTCCGGCCATTGAGCCAGCGCTCGCTCAGCCCGCCCAGACGCACTTCACCCTCCGCGGTCAGATTGAAGAACAACCCCTCATCGGTCAGCGCCAGATAACCACCCTCGACCGCCACTACGTCCCGGAGTCCGGCAGGTTCCACCCAATGATGGCTCCACTGCGCCGGCCAGCGCTGATTTTCGTCGGACAGGCGTCGTTGCACTCGGCATAGCTTCTGCGCTGCCCTGTCGTAAATGAAATATTGGCTCTGCTGATCATTTGCCGGCAACAACAGCAGATCGGCTAGCTTACTGATCGAGTCCTGCCAGCCACGGATATGCCCGGACGCAATAAACGGATGAATGCACAGGCGATCACGGCTGCGAATCCAGACCAGATCGCGCTTGCCCGGATCGAACGCCCAGCAGACTGAAACGTAAGCAGCCGGTTGCCAGTCGAGCGTGACGACGCCATCGCGCTCGGGGGCTGTCGACAACGGCACATAGTCACCAAGCACCTGCGACCAGTGCGTCAGCGTCTGCCGGGCAAAAACCCTTTCGCCCAATTCGCGATCCATGTCATGGGTGACGGAGGTGAGCTGCAATTGGCCGTCATGCAACAGGTAGTTGAATTGCGTGGGTTTCTGATCAGGGTCTATCCACTGTTGTTCGATATGAATCACGCCATGATCGTCGACGTCGATTCGGCGGATGCTGCACTGCCCGCGCATCACCAGCAATCGATAGCAGAACCGCAGCAGGCCGCTGACGGTATCGACCTGCCAGATTACATAGTTCTGTGGTTCGTAAAAGAACGCCGAATCGCCGACGACCGCTGCCAGCAAAGCTTCATCGGCCTGCAACACTTGCTCATTGCGGATGTACAGAAAACGTTCCCCGGCCGCGTCGTACCAGGCAGTGGTGTAACGCGGTTGCCGGGCGGACTCGAACGGGATCAGAAAGTTGTGCAGAGGTGTGTAAGGCAGTACCAGCCGGTGCTCGCCTACCAGTGACTGATAGTGCTGGAGCAAGCTCGGTTCGTCCGCGCCGGCGGGTGCGGTCTGCTCCAGAATCAGCAACTGGCCAAGGGCGCGATCAACCTTGTACAACTGCCGGTCGGCCAGCCGGATCAAGACCTCGTGCCGCCCCTTGCCGGATAGCGTCACCTTGACGCCACCGATGATGATCGCCCCACCGACCAATACCCGTACATCCCGCTCGGTGGCCCAGGTCGCTACCAGGTTCCAGCGGCACAACTGCAAGCTCGGCGATTGCAGTTCAAGGTCGATCCCGCGATTGAGGATCAGTGAGCAGGATGCCCCCGCTCCTTCAATCCGGTAAGACAACAACTCGTGCCACACCGCAGGCACCATCGGCACTGCCAGCGCACGTTCATTGGCGTCGAGCCGAATCTCGATCTCGGTTGGCCGATACGCCGGTGCCAGGCGATTGACGATGTAGTGAGAGGGAAACGAATAGAAGGTAAACAGAAACTGCCACTGCCCCTCCCGATCCTTTCTTTCCAGACGCCGCGCTGTATCGAACCCCGTGTCGTGGCTCCAGCTGGAAAAAGGCAAGGCTTTGTATTCATAGCCGTAACAGGTTTGTGGCGTGCATGGCAGCACCACCAGTTGCCCAGCCGGCAGCGCGCGCCTGATGGTGCGGGGCAGCCCCAGCTCGCGTTGAAGATTGAGTGCTTTCTGATAGTCCGGATCGAAATCCGGCACGCCGAAATGGTCGCGTAGTCGATACAGCTTAGGGCTGTCCAGGGTCAGGGTTGAGCGGTTGAAATCCAGGCTTTGCACAATCAGCGCAGGATCTGCAACCCAGCTATCCAGAGCGTCGTCGTAGCGATAACCCACCCCCCGATAGGCGCGCTCCAGATTGTCGAAAAACTGCCCTACCGCCTTAGCCTGCTGCGCGATGTTGGCAAAACCCTGAGCCAGCGCCGCGACTCCGACAGCCAGACCGCCGAGGATCACGCCCGCGCCGCCCAACACTGCAGCGGCGGTTGCGGCGCCCGCAGTTGCCGCACCGAGACCGCCGGCGGTCAATGCCAGACTGGCGGAGTCAAAGGCCAGTTGCGTGCCGAATTGCGCCCGCTCGATCTCGTTGTCCGCCGTCGCCAATTGGTAAATGTCGAAACCGACATTAGCCAGCCCAAGCACCGCACCCACACCTTCGTTGACCACATGGCCCAACGCCTCGCCCACCACCGGAGCACAGGTACGAGCGATGACCTTCTCTTCATTCAATGCGGTTTTCACCAGGCTGATCAGGCCGGCAACGTCCGTGACATTGCCATGTGCCAACTGGGCGTAGTTCACGTAGGCATGCAGCCGCACCGCGGTGGTCAACGTGCGGTCGTCCCCTTCCCGTCCGCGCAAGGCGTTCATCAATGCCTGGATCGTGAATCCGGTATTGAGGGTGTGAACGGCGCCAGCCTCGGACAATGCCGGCGTAGGCTTGGTGCCCAGGGTCGAGAACTGCTCCGACAGATAGTTTCTGATCCTCAACAGCCGATGGTCCGAGCTGGTCACCTGGACCACATGCTCGCTGCGCAATGGATCGATCAGGCTGATCAGATACTCCCCTCCGGAGCTTATCTTGAGGGTTTCGAACAAGGGCACCAATGGTGTCACCGAGGTGTGCAACGCCTGCAACGCATCAGTCGCGTGGGCAATCTGTTGCCCCCACCAATGACTGTCAAGATCGCGCAGACTGCGTCCCAGATGCGCATTGCTGACCAGCGACTGACCGCGCGCGCTGTTCAGACGCTGCCGTATCGGGCGTCCCGAATACTCCGGTAGCACATTGTCGGACTCCAGCAGTTGCCTGACACGAAGTCCGCCGGACAGGTCCAGGGCCGCTATCTTGTGCCCTTCCAGTTCGATCAGATCAAATGTCGGATGCCCTTCGTCGCCATAGGCCGCATAGTATTTCGCCAGGCCCTGCTTCTGAAAAAAATCGTTCAATGCACGCAAGAACAGGTCTGGGTGACGGAACTCGAACACGCCGAAATTGGGATCGTAGAAGTGATAGGTTGACAACCCGTCATCGAAGGTTTTCGCCACCAGCATGGCATGGTTGTCAGAGTTGAGCATCAGCGTGCAAGTGCTCCCGTATGCCTCAAGCGTGGCGACGAGTTGCTGTAGATCAACGCGTCCCAAGGGGCTGCCGACTTCGTGCAACTGCACGCCGCGCAACTCCTCAAGCGCTTGCAGAAATACCGCCGAATCGCTTTGTTGCGGCTCGGCGGACGCCAGGAAGAAACGCTCGCGCAATCTTCGTGACGCCGCGACGCCGTGCTGCAGAGCGGCGCTCATGATCAGCGCCAGCGGATAACAGCGAGCACCGGGATCTCCCGGCCCGATGAGCAACAGATCCTGGGGCACAAGCTTGACGTCACTGGCCTCGATCTGACCCAGTACCTGACCGAGTTGCAGGATCACCTGCTCACGATGTTCTCGCGTGGCCACCTCTTGGATACGGGCGACATGCCGCCCCCACTGAAACAGCGTGTGCGCCTGCGCCAGCGCCGTTCGTTTCAACGTCAGAGCGCTGTCCGACGATACCGTCGGTTGATCGGCATAATGGGCGAGACCGGCCATGAACGCCGGTGAACGCTGCTGATAAAGATGACGTTCAATCGCCGCATAACGTGCCCAAGCTCCTACCTCAGCAACGCTGTTGGCCAGGTTATCGAGTTCGGCAGCCACCAGGCTCAGGCTAGGGTTATCCAGTGAACGCACGCCCAGCAGTTGGCCCAGCAGCGCCCGTTGCAAGGCACTGACCTGAAAAAACTGCAGTGTCCCCTCGGCAATCGCGCTCAGCACTTCATCCAGCGTCAGCCCCTGAGTCTGCGCATCGCCGAGCGACGCAGGTGCTCGCAGGTCAATGGGCTGAGCCTTTATAGCCTCGCGATCATCGAAACCGAGACCGAGGCCTGACGGAAAAACCAGCGGGCCGTTATGGCCTCGCCGCATCGCAGCCACAAAAGGCTCACCGAGCCTGTCCATCATTCGTTGCAGGACATCCACCAACAACACCGGCCGGCCCTCGACGACCGGCCAGCCTTCCTCGAACAACACGGTCTGCTGTGTGAGCAGCGCTGTGATATCGCCGTTATAACGCGCGCTGAATTGCCCTTCCCGCCAGCGCTGCTGCTCGTCGATGACCCATTGCTCGACATCGCTGGCATTGTCTTTCCAGGAGTGATCCTGCTCCTCCTCGGTCTTGTCGTTGACCACCCAGAGCGATTCGATGGCCGCCTCCAGGCGCAGCCTTTCTTCTTCTCGCGGGACGAAGTTGTGCCGGTGGTAATCGGCCATGCCATCGCGCATCGCTGCCGGACCGGTCAAATAGATTGTCCATTCGCTCTGCGCACGTATACCGTCGCTGTAGTAGCCCGCAGCTGCCAAAGCCAGATAGCTGGCCGCCACATCTTCGCTCATCGACAGGTCGGCGAAAGAACCGTAGGCCTGCTCGAGGACCTCACGCGACAGCACTGACATGTTGTCGAAATCGCTCAAGGCAACGCCGCGTGTCTCTGCCAATCGGGCCGTCTGGTCGATGAGCTGGTAATTGAAGCGAAACCGCTCGAGCACGCTTTTGAGCATCGGCGATTGCGCATGAGCCGCCAGAAAGGAGTTGCTCAACGTGCTCTGCACGGAAACGGCGCGCAATGCCTGTGGCCGTACGAGCAGTTCGGCCGGAGCCTGGAACACCTCGTTGAGCGCCGGTTGTTGCCGGGCAAAGGCTTCCAGCGCGGCGCGGTGTTCCTCGGGAATTTGCCCCAGATAGTCGGTGTATCCGTCGCGCCGTGCCTGGCGTCCCGGCATCCAGTGCGGGTTGTGGTCGAGCATCAGTTGCAGGACGCCAAGGCGCGCATCACCGCCGAACGTGCTGATGTCGACGCCACCCAGGGTCCTGACCAGCGGAGGCAGGTTATCGACATCGGCATATCCGCCCCCCTCGTTGTACAAAGCTTCGGCACGGACCACATCGGAGGCGGCAGCCAGATTACCGCGAAGCCGGGTCTCGCGATCATAGATGTCCTGCAATAGCAGCGGCGTGTCGAGGTCATGCAGATCGCGCAACTGCAGATCGTTTCCCGCCAGCTCCAGCAGGCTGCGGCGGTTTTGCTCGATCAGCGCCTCCAGATGTGCGGCGTCCTGGCCGTAGGCGCGAGTCAAAAGGTCGACCCGCGCTTCATCGGCAGACATCCCCTGTTCCCGCGCCGCGTTGATGTGCATAAACATCTGCTGCTTCAGAGCAATCGCCCGTTCCTCGTACAGCGTGCCCAGTTCGGCTTCGGAAACCTTTGCGCTGCCGCCGTGCTGCATCGCATCAGCCTTGGCCGCCTCGACGATCAGCGTATTGGTTTGCCAGGCCAGCAAAGCATCACTGTCGTACCAGAGATAGAGGTGATAGCCCTGTCCGTTCATCACCTGTTTCCACACGTTGAGATAGTCATGCTGGATCGCGCCAAGACCGCCACCCAGCCAGACAAAGTGCATATTCTTCGCAACCGCCGTTGCGGCACTTTTCTCATAGGCAAGGGTGTTTTTCAGGCGGCTTTCGAAGGCCTGAATATCGTCGTGGATACGTGTCAAAGTGTCCTTCGGTTGTGCCTCCGCCGGTTGTGCCCCCTCCTGGATGGATCGACGTACGCTAGGCAGTCCGATCAACAGACCCAGGGACTGCTTGAGCAATGCCAGCGGCTCGATCAGACGCGGGGAATCGAGTAAGGCGACACAGGCAAAGTAATAACGCCACACAGACTGATAAGAGTCACTGTCTTTGTGCGACAGCATTGCCTGTTCCAGATCCGCCTGCTTGAACAAGTTGATAAAGTTGACATAGCCACTAGCATCTTGCGGTCGTTGATCCTGCATGAAAGTTCCTTCTTTACCCTGACCGATTTCATGAGTGCCCGCTGGCACCTGCATATCGGTCAAACTAACGACTGGAAAACAAACACTCAAACTTCAAGACTTTCAATACATGTCAAGACCGGCAACTTTAAAACAACTATTTACACCTGCAAAAGTAACCAGGCATTGCCCAAAACATAGATACAACCCAACAAAATCAACCAAGGCACAAAACCAACCAGCCTGACTCTTTGTTTCTATCTATCTGGATTCAAGATAAGTCGGACAAAATATAAGTAACAGGAAAGCTCCCACAACCAGGAGGAGCAAATCGTACAGGGACTGTCGATAAATACGACACGGGCAAACCGGCAGCAATGCTCACGGGACGCGGGCGTGGCGAGGGAGCCGACTCCCTCGCCAACTGCTCAGGACTGTGGTTTTTCGCCGTACCAGCGCGGCGTGTACACCCACTCGCCACCTTCAGCCTTGGGGAAAGTACAAGTGGTCGAGGAGCCGATCAGCACCATGGTGCGCATGTCGACCTGATCCGGAGTCAATTGCCCCAGCGTCGTCACCCGCAGGGTTTGCCCCGGCCGGCCGATGTCGCGCCCCAGCACCACCGGTGTTGCGGCGACACGATGTTGCGCGACAATTTCCAGCGCACGTCCCAATTGCCATGGACGCGCTCGCGAAATCGGATTGTAGAAGGCCAGCGCCAGATCGGCCTCGGCGGCGAGGTCCAGGCGCTTTTCGATGATTGACCACGGTTTGAGGTTGTCCGACAGCGACATCACACAGAAGTCATGCCCCAGCGGTGCACCCGCCTGAGCCGCCGTCGCGAGCGAGGCCGAGACACCCGGGAGGATTTCCAGCTCGACGCTGTGCCACGCCGGGTCGTCCGACTCGTGCAGAGCCTCAAGCACTGCCGCGGCCATGGCGAACACGCCGGGATCACCCGAAGACACCACGATCACTGAACGGCCCTCGGCCGCCAGCCGGAAGGCATGTCGCGCGCGCTGCATCTCTTCGCGGTTGTCGGTGCAGTGTTGCACCTGATCGTCGCGGAACGGGCCAGCCATACGCACATAGGTTTCGTAGCCGAGCACATCGGTGGCTCGCGCCAGTTCGGCTTTTACCGCTGGCACCATCAATTCGGCAGCGCCCGGGCCGAGGCCGATGACGGCCAGACGACCGCGCGGGTGGCCGATGCTCGAAACATCCAAGGGTTGTTCGCCAATCACCATCGCCAGGTGGTTGGCGGTGACGACCTTGGCCTGAGGCAGCGCAGTCTGCGCCAGCGCAACAACGTCAGCTGGCGCCGCGACAAAGCGCAGCGGCACACCGAGTTCAAGCGCCGCTTCACGCAAATGCGCCGAAGCCATTTCGCTGTCGGCCGCCACCAGGCACGCCAGCGATTGCACGGCGACTTTGGCCTGTTGCAAAGCGGCACGAACGGCGTTCGGCAGATCCGCCACGTCGGCAACTACTGCTACCGCCACACTCTGCGGGTAGATCAGCAACTCATTGGCACTCGCGGCACGCTCGGCACTGCCGACATGGATCGAGCGCTGCGCCTGCGGATCTTCCGCCAACTGCGCCTGATCCAGCCACGGCGCCGCGCCTTCAATGCGCACGCTGTGCCCGGCCAGCAGATCCGAGACAAAACGCTTGCCCAGTTCCAGATCGCCCAGCGCATAACCTTCGGGAGGATTGAGCAGGCAGGTGCCGAAGCGCAGTTCACCACTGGTGGTAATCGCCGCCGCCACTTGCAGCCCGGCAGCGATCTGGCGGGCCATGACGTTCACCCCGCCGAGGCCGCCGAGCAGCGGCACCACGGCGCTGCCGTCTTCAGCAACGGCAAGTACCGCAGGTTCGGCGCCTTTCTCCAGCAGCAGCGGCGCCAGGGTTCGAATGATAATGCCGGCAGCGCACAGGGCGATGATTGGCGTTTCCTGCCGATACAACTCACGCAGGGTCGCGCCGAATTCCTGATACGTGCAATCGGCGCCCTCAACACGGCCAGCGAGACCATGGATCTGTGCTGCCGGATACAGCAGTTGAATATTGCGCGCAGTGGCCAGCGCGCCCTGTCCGAGAATGACAATGGCCGGTGTCGATTGAGTCATCAGCCTTGCCACCGTTCGCCCGGGACGATAATCAGCGAGAAGTACGGCGAAGACATCGGCTCGACCTGATCCAGCGGCACAATCTTCTGATTGGCCATCGTCGCGCGCTCGACATACAGCGCGCGCTCAGCGAGGCCAAGTTCTTCCAGCACTGCACGGACCTTGGGAAAGTTGCGCCCCAGTTTCATGATCACCGCCGCGTCGGCATCGGCCAGACGCCGCTTCAGATCGTCATGCGGCAACACGCCGGAGAGCACCGACAGGCTCTGATTGCGATACACCAGCGGCGCACCGAGCACCGACGCGCCACCGAGCATCGAACATACACCCGGCACCACTTGCGCTTCGTAACGTGTGGCGAGGCGGTCGTGCAAATACATGTAGGAACCGTAGAAGAACGGATCGCCTTCACAGATCACCGCGACATCGCGCCCTGCGTCCAGATGTGCCGCGACCTCTTCGGCGGCGGCGTCGTAGAAATCACTGATCACCTGTTCATAGGACAACGGTGCCGGCAGCACTTCAGTGGTCACCGGGTACACCAGCGGCAGCAGATTCTGCGCGTCCTGCAAGTGCGCCTCGATGATGCCGAAGGCATTACCCTTTTTGCCTTTGGCGACGAAGTACGCGACCACCGGCGATTCACGCAGCAGGCGCAGGGCCTTTACGGTAATCAGCTCGGGATCACCGGGGCCGACGCCAAGGCCGATCAAACGTCCTTTTGCCTGCATCATTCGATCTCCGTGGCGAGGGCATTCACTGCTGCAGCGGCCATGGCACTGCCGCCAAGACGGCCTTGCATGATCACAAACGGCACGCCACGGCTATCTGCCGCCAGCGCCGCTTTCGATTCGGCGGCACCGACAAAACCCACTGGGAAACCGAGGATCAGCGCAGGCTTCGGGGCGCCGGCGTCGAGCATTTCAAGCAGATAAAACAGTGCGGTCGGCGCGTTGCCGATCACCACAACGCTGCCTTCCAGGTGCGGACGCCATAGCTCCAGCGCCGCCGCCGACCGGGTGTTGCCCAACTCTCGTGCCAGTTCCGGCACGCTATCGTCGCGCAGGGTGCAGATCACCTCGTTGTTCGCCGGCAGGCGCGCACGGGTCACGCCCTCGGAGACCATCCGCGCATCACAGAGGATCGGCGCACCGGCCGCCAGCGCATCGCGCCCGGCCTTGCCCGCGCCTGCGGAAAATTGCAGACCGTCGACCGCCTCGACCATGCCGCAGGCGTGGATCACCCGCACTGCGAGTTTTTCCAGATCGGCCGGAATGCGCGCCAGATTGGCCTCGCTGCGAATGATCGCGAAGGAGTTGCGATAGATCTCCTGACCGTCGCGAATGTAATCAAGCATCAAGGGGGCTCCGTGAGCGGGCGTCGAGCAGGGTCGCGGCCGCTTCAATAGTAAGGTTGCGTGCGTGCAGCGCGCCGAAACCCGGCAGTGCTGCATCGCGAAAATAGAGGTCGTAGTGGCCCGGGCTGACCGCCAGCAACGTCACCGGTGTGCGATGGGCAGCGGCGCAAGAGCGCGGGCATGCGGACAGGTGCACGCCCTGCGCTTGTGGCAACAGTGTCGCCAACAGCCGGGCGTCGTGTTTGGTATCGGCAAGGCCTTTGCCGCAGCCGCTGGATCCGGTGCAGGCGATCAGCCGCGATAGCGCCTCGTCCGGATCGGTGCGCAACTGCAATTGTCCCAGTTTCTGCAGCACTTGCGCGGCGTCGGTGTGCTTCACGTTCGGTAGCAACACACTTTGCCAAGGTGTGAAGCGCAGGCTGCCATCGCCGAACTCACGGGCCAGTCGGGCCACCCCGTGAAGCATCGCCGGATCAAGACGGCCGAGCGCTGGCACCGCGCCGATGTACACCCGATCCACCGTGCCTTGCGGGTGAACACCGATGTGCAGCGCATCGATTGCGGGCGTTCGTTGCCAATCGCACAAAGCGGTTATCGGCAGGCGTTTGTGCAAATGTTCGAGGAACGTTGGCGTCGACATTTCATCGAGCAACTGGCGCATGCGCGCCTGCTCCGGCCGTGCCAGTTCAAGGAACAATTCCAGCACCGCGACGACCAGAGCATGGCCGTTTTCCAAGGGCACGGCGCCAGTTGCACGGTCGGTCGGGCATCCGGCCAGACCAAACGCCAACAATACTTCACCGTCACGTTCGAACGCCGACAGCCACAAGTCATGCGGATGCTCAAGCATCGCCAATGCCTCACCGCCATCGAGTTGCACGGCGAACTTGGCGCTCAACTGGTGAAACCGCGGGTGAGATTGCAGGGTCGCAAGAATCTGTTCGGCCAGTGACCGGGTATCGAATTGCTGCTGCCGATCGATCCCGGCACTGGGGCTGAGCATCAGATTGCGTACATCGTCGCCCTGCGCGGTTTGCGGCCCGAGGCCGGCGGCCAGCAGGCTGTCGATCAATGCCTCAGACTGCTCGCCGATACCGCGGATCTGCAGATTGGCGCGGTTGGTCGCCTCGATCAAGCCCCCGGCGAAACGCTCGGAGGCATCGGCTACCGCGTCAGCCTGATCGGCAGTGATCGACCCACCATTGAGCTTGATCCGGCAGATACCGCCGTCCAGCGCCTGGACAATACGCCGCAACCCCGGACAAGCCGAGGGGCGTAGAGCGGTGGACATCGGGCGTTCGTTCAAGGGATGGCCGTCTGGCTGGCAGCGCCGTGGTGGGCGAAAGGTCGCCATTATGCCTGCTTTGCCCAAGTGCATGAAAATGCCTGCCGGTCGGAAACTGCGTGGGGGTGCACGGCGCAGGATAAAAAGCGCTTTACCCCGTGCAAGTCAGATCGGGACAGCGGCGAAATTGAATTTGAGCCCCTCCAGCGCCTTGCCCACGCTCAGGCGGCGAGCGTCCATGACCCGGCGGCTGATCACCACCTTTCGCGCCACAACATCCAGCTGAGTCATGGATTGCGACACGTCCCAGAAAAAGTAACTGGTGTTGAGACTCGACTTGATGAAGCGGATATTGCTGATCACCAGTTCCAGATCGCCGTTGGCGTTATAGCTGAGCGGTATGACCTTGAAATCGAAAGGCTTGCCACTGGTGCCCTTGATCTTTTTCAGCAACCCCACGTCACGTTCCAGTTTCGCCAACCCTTGGTCAACCCCAGTCACCTGCTCTCGACTGAGCAGCGGCGATGCAAGTTGAAACCAGACCTGTCGCACGCTGCCATTGAACTGCGTCTGAACATGCTCGATCGGCTGATGATCGCGGTTCCAGCCATGCGACCAAAGCACATCAGTAAAATAATCGGTCCAGCGTCCTGGCTGGATCACACTGTTGTAAGTGGTATCCGCCTGACGTTTTGCCAAATAAGCACAGTTCAACGCGAACTGATAATCCTCGTAACTCTGCCCCTGACTTCCAGTCAGCAATATATCGCCGACCAGTGTCGCATTATGTTTTATATCATCCATGTTTATTTTTTCATCCTGGTAAGCGACGCCCGTATGGCGTGCAAAGTATTAATCCATTTAATAATCATCTATCGGTTTACCAAGTTTGCTTGGTTGTAACGGGCAACTTGATCAAATATCAAAATAACAAAAACGCTTGCTCTGCCAATCATTTTTCTACCACATGGCATGTCAACCGTTGGCAACACCTGCGACAAGCCAGCAGCACCAGACGACAGAAGCCGCGCTATCATGCGCCGCTTGAACGGGCGCACGAGATTGAGGAACGGCATGACACCCTGGCTGACGGTTGTGGGAATCGGTGAAGACGGCTTCAAGGGCCTGGGTAAAAATGCCCGGCGCGCCCTGATCAATGCTTCGCGGATCATCGGTGGCCAACGTCAACTGGACCTGCTGCCGGTGTGCATTCGTGGTGAACGCGAATTGTGGCCGAGCCCGTTTTCCCTTGCCCCGGTACTGGAGAGGCGCGGCGAAGCTGTCTGTGTGCTCGCCAGCGGCGATCCGATGTTTTACGGCGTCGGTGCGAACCTTGCGCGGCAAGTGCCGAGCGCGCAGATGCTGATTCTGCCAACGCCATCTTCCTGCTCGCTGGCTGCAGCCCGCCTCGGCTGGCCGTTGCAAGAAGTCGTGACTCTGTCGCTGGTAGCCCGACCGCTGTCGGCGCTCAATGCGCAACTGTTCAGCGGTGTGCGCCTGTTGCTGCTGAGCAATGACGGGCAGAGTCCTGCGGCGGTCGCGGCGTTGTTGCGCGAGCGCGGTTTTGGCGGCAGTCGCATCAGCGTTCTGGAGCACTTGGGCGGCGCAGCCGAACGGCGTATCGACAGCACCGCAAATCACTGGAACGACCCGCCAATTGCCGATCTGAATGTGATCGCCATCGAATGCCTGGCCGATGTGCAGGCGCCGCGCCTGTCGCGACTTGCCGGATTGCCCGACTCGGCATTCAAGCACGACGGCCAGTTGACCAAACGCGATGTGCGCGCGATCACCCTCGCCCGCCTCGCGCCGACACCCGGTGAACTGCTGTGGGATGTGGGCGGCGGTTGCGGCTCGATCGGCATCGAATGGATGCGTGCGCATCCCAGTTGCCGAGCGCTGGCAATCGAAGCCGATGACGGCCGCCAGCAGTTGATCGAATACAACCGCGACGCGCTGGGCGTACCCGGCCTGCAACTGGTTCGCGGTCGTGCGCCACAGGTCCTCGCCGGACTGGAGCGCCCGGACGCGATCTTCATCGGCGGCGGCGTGACTCGCGAAGGTGTGTTTGAAACCTGTTGGGAACAGCTCAAGCCCGGGGGCCGACTGATCGCCAACGCCGTGACCCTGCAAAGCGAACTCGCCCTGATGCATTGGCGCGAACGCCATGGCGGCGAACTGACGCGTATTCATATCGCTCAGGCCCAGCCGCTGGGCGAGTTCGACACCTGGCGCCAGGCGCTGCCGATCACCTTGCTCGATCTGGTCAAACCTCTCGATGCGTGATGAAACCGCCGAACAACCCGCGCCCCTGCGCAGCGGCCTGACCACCGGCAGTTGCGCCACCGCCACCAGCCTTGCGGCAGCGCGCCTGTTGCTCGGCGGACAGTCGGCCGATGCCGTGCAGATCGTCCTGCCCAAAGGCAAGCAGGTGCAGATGCGTCTGGAATTCTGCCGCCTGACCGACGACGGTGCCGAAGCCGGAACCATCAAGGATGCCGGCGACGACCCCGATGTGACCCACGGCGCCCTGCTCTATTCGCGGGTGCGGCTGGTGAGCGAACCGGGAATTCGGTTCAAGGCCGGTGCCGGCGTTGGCACCGTGACCCGGCCCGGGCTGGTATTGGGTGTGGGTGAACCGGCGATCAACCCGGTGCCGCGCAAGATGATCTGCGATCACCTGAACCTGCTCGCCGAGGAAACCGGCTATGGCGGCGGCTTCGACGTCACGATCAACGTCGAGGGCGGCGAAGTGCTGGCACTGAAAACCATGAACCCGCGGCTGGGCATTCTTGGTGGCCTGTCGATCCTCGGCACCAGCGGCATCGTCCGGCCGTTCTCCTGCGCGGCGTACATTGCCTCGATCCATCAGGGCATCGATGTGGCGAAAACCAACGGTTACCTGCACATCGCCGCCTGCACCGGCAACGCCAGCGAAGACACCATGCGCCGGGTCTACGACCTGCCGGAAATCGCCCTGATCGAGATGGGCGACTTCGTCGGCGCGGTGCTCAAGCACTTGCGCAAAGTGCCTGTGGATAAACTCAGTCTGTGCGGCGGCTTCGGCAAGATCAGCAAACTGGCGGCCGGGCACATGGATCTGCATTCACGGCACTCGAGTATCGACTTGCCGCAATTGGCCGAATGGGCGGCGGCAATTGGCGCGGATGAGGCGTTGCAGCAAGGCATTCGTGAGGCCAATACCAGTCAGCAGGCATTGGCGATGGCCAGTGCGGCGGGAATCGCGCTCGGCGATGAAGTCTGCCGCCATGCCCTGAATTTCGCCCGCAGCGTGGTGCCCGCGCAGGTGCAGGTCGAGGTGTTTGCGATTGATCGTCAGGGCGGGATTGTCGGGCAGGCCGGAGGTTTCGCATGAAGCGCATTTTACTGCTGGGCGGCGTCACGGAAGCACTGGCGATCGCCCGTACGCTTGGGCCGCAACATGTCTACAGCCTCGCCGGCGTTGGCCGGGTGCCGACAGATCTGACCTGTCAGGTGCGTGTCGGCGGCTACGGTGGCGCCGGCGGTCTGGCGCAGTTTATTCGCGACGAACGCATTGATCTGCTGCTTGATGCCACGCACCCCTACGCGGCGCAAATCAGCCACAACGCCGCCAGCGCGGCGCAACTGACCGGCATCCCTTGCTGGACCTTGCGCCGTCCGGCGTGGCAGCCGCAACCGGGTGATGACTGGCGCGAGGTCAGCGACTGGGCCGAACTCATCACCGCGTTGAAACCGTTCCGGCGCCCGCTGTTCACCTTGGGCCGCGAACCGTTGCAGCACCTCGACGAAATCCCCGCCGAGCAGTTCTGGACCCTGCGCGCGCTCGACGTTTATCCCGGCAACGAACGCTGCGAAGTCATCGGCGCACGCGGGCCGTTTGTGCTTGAGGATGAGCGCGTGTTGTTCGAACGGCGGCAGATCGATGTGCTGATCAGCAAGAACAGCGGCAGCACCGCGACCGAGCCGAAGCTGGAAGTGGCCCGCGAGCGTGGGGTGCCGGTGCTTGTGTTGAAGCGCCCGGGGTTGCCGGGGGTTGATCGGGAGTTTCTGTCGCGTCAAGAAACAGTTGCTGCGTTGGCGGAGTTCATCTCATAAGGCAAGATCCACAGCTTGCATGATAAGTAACCTATTTGTTACCTTCAGGGCTGACCGTGATCACACTCGAAGAATATCTACAAGAAGACGAATCAAGCCCATTTGGTCGGTGGATCTCCACTTTGAGCGTGCAGGCGGCACTGAAGGTCTCAAATGCCATGGTCAGGTTGGAATTGGGCAATACTTCCAATATCAAATGGTTCGATGGCTTAGGTGAATACAAAATCAATTGGGGTCCAGGGTACCGGATCTACTTCATACAAGAAGGAAAACGTCTGATCATATTGTTTGGTGGCGGCGACAAATCGACTCAAAAGAAAGACATCAAACAGCGAAAGCCTTGATAGCCGAATTCCGAATTCGAAAAAAAGCTGAACAGAACCGGAGGTAATTGATGGTTCTCACTCGTAGCTACAAACATTCAATCGCAGAACGCGCCCAACGTGATCCGGAGTTTGCTCAAGCATTACTGGATGAGGCCGCGACTCTGTTCCTGAATGGTGAGCCAGAAATGGCCAGAATAATTCTGCGCGATCTCGTCAATGCGACTGTCGGCTTTGAAGAGCTCGCAAGGGAGACCGAAAAGCCGAGTAAAAGCTTGCATCGAATGCTTTCAGCCAAAGGCAATCCGAGCATGGATAACCTGGCCAAAATATTTTCGGTAATCCGCGCTACGCTTGGTGTAGATATGCAAGTTCATGCCGTACCCGCGAATTGAGTGAGTAATTGACGAGTTCGCTGCAACACCAAACCGCACGACGCTTTTTTACTTATCGGCCCTGATCAGGCTAAATAGCCGCGCCTGATCGCCCACCCAATGGATCTGTCCCATGAACCGACACCGGTTAGCATTTGCCTGGATCGCCTGCTTTGCAGTGCTGTTCAACATGCTCGCCATGCCGATGACCGGGGCGATGGCGCAGGCGGCCAGTTCACCGGTCGAACAATTGCTCTGGAGCAGCTTCTGCACCGGCAGCGGCACGAAGATGGTGGCGATCAACATCGGCGCCACCGATCAGAAAGCTCCGCTCAAAGACACGCATTCGAACATGCAGCATTGCTGGTGTTGCTCAGGCTCTGCGCCATTGGTGGCGCTGCCGGGGCATTCGCCGCAGTTGTACTTCGCCCGCTACGAAAGCAATCGCAGCGTCGCGCCCGCCTCGTTGCAAACACCCACTCCACGCCAGCAATGGCCAAGCCTCAATCCCCGCGCCTCGCCTCTGGTTTGATTTGTTCGCGCAATTGACCTGCGTTTCAAATCGTTCTGGAGAACTGCCATGTTGAACAAACTCATCGTCGTCGCTGCGCTGCTGTTGCCGGCGTGCTTTGCCCATGCCCACGAATACAAGGCGGGCCAACTTGAGATCGCCCACCCGTGGTCGCAAGAATTGCCGCCGAATGCGCCAACCGTCGCCGCCTATTTCGTCATTCACAACGCCGGCCAAACCGCCGACCGCCTGCTCAGCGTCGACTCGCCGATTGCCCCCGAAGCGCAATTGCACGAACACGTGATGCAGGGCGATCTGATGAAGATGCAGCAAGTGCCGAGCGTGGAAATCCCGGCCGGCGGCAACGTGACGTTTGCGCCGATGGCCTATCACGTGATGTTGCTCAACCCGAGCGATCGCAGCCTGCTCAGCGACGGCAAAAGCTTCCCGCTGACCCTGCATTTCGAGAAGGCCGGTGACGTCACCGTCGAAGTCTCGGTGCAGAAGAAACCGCCGAAAACCACGCAGGCCCACGCGCACGCTCAGTAAGCCTTCCGGCAGAATCCGCCCATGCGCCCGCTGAGCGCCAGGCCATCCGTGCAACGCTGTCAGACTCAACACCTGACCCGCGGCAGCTGGATCGCCCTGTTCGCCATGTTGATGATCTTCATCGGCCCGCTGATTTCTCAGTCGATGCCGATGGATCAACACGCCTCGACATCGATGCCGATGAGCATGGACATGTCGATGGACATGCCGGGCATGGATCATTCCGGGCATGACGCGAAACCGAGCGCCGAACACTGTCCGCCGCAGTCTTCGCACCACGTGCTATGGGAAAAGTGCGGCTATTGCAGCCTGCTGTTCAACTGCCCGGCGCTGACCGGTGGTGGTGACTTCGCCACATTCAGCATCACCCACGTCAACACCTTCACCCCACCCTCGCCGCGCCTGGGCCACGCCCGGCAGACCTTCTTCCCCGGCGCCCGCACCCGCGCCCCACCCATCGCAACGTAAACACGCACCTTTGATTGCACACGGTTGAGAAGACAGCTTCAGGCTGCCGGCCGTGTCGTTTACGACTGTTTGATGGAAATTGTCATGTCCAGGTTTTCTGCTGTTCCACGCTCGGGCTGTGCCCCGGCATCCTTCGCTTTGAACGAATCGCGCATTCGTTTCAGGCACGCTACCGCCGTCCTTTGCGGCGTCCTGTTATCGCCGCTGGTACTGGCCGATGATCACACCGGCCACAACGAAGAACTGAGCCCGACGGTGATCACCGCGATTGCGCCGAGCTCGCCGCTGACCATCGTCACTAATCCAAAAGATCCGCGCCAACCCGTGCCGGCCAGTGACGGCGGCGATTATCTGAAGACCATTCCGGGTTTTGCGCTGGTGCGCAATGGCGGCACCAACGGTGATCCGGTGCTGCGCGGGATGTTCGGCTCGCGCCTGAACATCCTCACCAACGGCAGCATGATGCTTGGTGCCTGCCCCGGCCGCATGGACGCACCGACCTCGTACATCTCGCCGGAAACCTACGACAAACTCACGGTGATCAAAGGCCCGCAAACCGTGCTTTACGGCCCGGGCGCATCAGCTGGCACGGTGCTGTTCGATCGCGAGCCGGAAAGCTTCGGTGAGCTCGGCACCCGCGTAAACGCCAGCGTGCTGGCCGGATCCCACGGACGCTTCGACAAGGTCGTCGACGCCGCTGCCGGTGGGCCACTGGGTTACGCAAGAGTGATCGGCAACACCGCGCATTCCGACGATTACCGCGACGGCAACAACGACATCGTCGCCTCGCGCTACGACAAGTGGAACGGTGACGTCGCGCTCGGCTGGACCCCGGACGCCGACACCCTGATCGAACTCACCGCCGGCAAGGGCGACGGCGAAGCCCGCTACGCCGGGCGCGGCATGGACGGCTCGCAGTTCTTGCGTGAAAGCCTCGGCCTGCGCTTCGAAAAATCCAACATCACCGACGTGCTGGAGAAGCTCGAAGCGCAGGTCTACTACAACTACGCCGACCACGTGATGGACAATTACACCCTGCGCACGCCGTCCGGCACCGGCATGATGGCCGGGCCCATGGCCTCCAACGTCGACCGCCGCACCCTCGGCGCGCGGCTCAAAGCGACCTGGCGTTGGGCCGATATCCAACTGATCACCGGCCTCGACGCGCAGACCAACGAACACCGTCAACGCAGTGGCATGGGCATCGACACCTACAAGGATCAGCCGTACAACAAGGACGCCGATTTCCATAACTACGGCGTGTTCAGCGAAATGACCTGGTATGCCGCCGACCGTGACCGGCTGATCATTGGTGCCCGCGTCGACCGCGCTTCAGCCAAGGATTACCGGCAAACCACCGGCTCGGGAATGATGTCCCGCCCCAACCCGACCGCCGACGATACCCGTGCCGACACCCTGCCCAGCGGTTTTATCCGCTACGAGCATGACCTCGCCGACAGCCCGACCACACTCTATGCAGGTTTGGGTCACGCGCAGCGCTTCCCCGATTACTGGGAATTGTTTTCGCCCAAGTCTGGCCCGGCGGGATCGGTCAATGCGTTCGATTCGATCAAACCGGAAAAGACCACCCAGTTCGATTTCGGCGTGAACTACAAGAACGCCGACCTCGAAGCCTGGGCCTCGGGTTACATCGGCGTGGTCCGCGACTACATCCTCTTCGACTACACGCCCGCAATGATAGGCATGAGCACCTCGCGCGCGGAGAACATCGACGCGCGAATCATGGGCGGTGAACTCGGTGCCGCGTACAGACTCACCGACCACTGGAAAGCCGACGCGACCCTGGCCTACGCCTGGGGCAAGAACAGCAGCGACGGCAAGGCTCTGCCGCAGATGCCGCCGCTGGACGCGCGTTTCGGCCTGACCTACAGCGAAGACAACTGGAGCGCCGGTGCACTGTGGAGGGTGGTTGCCGCGCAAAACCGTATTGATCAGAACAAGGGCAACGTGGTCGGCAAGGATTACGACAAGAGTTCGGGCTTCGGCGTGTTCTCCCTCAACGGTGCCTATCGGATCAACAAGAACTGGAAGGTCAGCAGCGGCGTCGACAACCTGTTCGGCAAGGCTTACGCCGAACACCTGAACCTGGCGGGCAACGCCGGCTTCGGCTACCCGGCCAACGACCCGCAAGCGATCAATGAACCGGGGCGCACGCTCTGGACCAAGGTCGACATGAGTTTCTAACAAAAAAAGTCAAAAGATCGCAGCCCGCATGTACCCCTGTAGGAGCTGCCGAAGGCTGCGATCTCTTGATCTAAAAAATTCGCCCAGCGGAGCACACGTGATGAAACAGCCCAAACCGAACTTCTACAACCTGGCCTGGCGTTGGCATTTTTACGCCGGTCTATTTGTCGCCCCCTTCATGGTGATGCTGGCCCTGACCGGCATCATTTACCTGTTCAAACCGCAGCTCGATTCACTGATGTACAGCAGCCTGCTCAACGTCCCCGCCGGTCATCACACCGTCTCGGCCGATGACTTGCTGCAACGGGTAAAAAGCGCTTATCCACAAGGTCAGGTCACGCAATACCTGCCGCCGGTCAATGCTGAACGCAGCGCGCAATTCGTGGTGAAAAACGCCGGCCACGAACTCAACGTATTCGTCGATCCGTACCACGGCGACATCCTCGGCGAGCAGGATGCCAAGCAGAACCTGCAAGCCATCGCCCGCGCCATCCACGGCGAACTGATGATCGGCACTGTCGGTGACCGTCTGATCGAAATGGCCGCCGGCTGGGGCGTGGTGCTGGTGGTGTCCGGGCTGTTCCTGTGGTGGCCGCGCGGTCAGGCCGCCGGCATTCTGTGGCCACGGCTGAACAGCCGTGGCCGCGTGCTGTGGCGGGATCTGCACGCAGTCACCGGGTTCTGGGGCGCGACATTGCTGCTGGTGATGTTGCTCAGCGGCATGACCTGGACCGGTTTCTGGGGCAAGCAATACGCGCAAGTGTGGAACGTCTTCCCGGCGGCGATGTGGGACAACGTACCGACCTCTGACGTCGAAGCGCGAACCCTTAACAGCGCCACGCGCCAGACCGTGCCATGGGCGATGGAAAACACGCCGATGCCGGTGTCCGGCGATCACGCCGAGCACATGGCCCACGGCGGCGCCAATGCAGGCCCGGCAGCACCAATCATCAGCCTGCAAAACGTGCAGAACATCGCTACGGGGCGCAAGGTCGAACCCGGCTACAGCATCACCCTGCCAACCACCGCCACCGGTGTGTTCACCATCGCCGTGTTCGCCGATGACCCGCGCAACGATGCGACCCTGCACGTCGATCAGTACACCGGCAAGGTCCTCGCCGATGTGCGTTTCGAGCAATACGGTACCGTTGCTCGCGCCACGGAAATTGGCGTGATGCTCCACGAAGGCAAGATGTTCGGCACCTTCAACCAGATTGTCGTGCTGCTGATCTGCCTGATGATTCTGCTCAGTGCCGTCAGCGGCGTGGTGATCTGGTGGAAGCGCCGACCACAAGGCAAGTTCGGCGTGCCGCCGCTGCGCCATGACCTGCCGAAGTGGAAAACCGGCGTGGTGATCATGCTCGCGCTGGCGGTTGTATTTCCGCTGGTGGGCGCTTCGCTGCTGGTGGTGTGGTTGCTGGATCGCCTGCTGCTGTCGCGCCTGAGCAGGCAAACCGAGTCCGCCTCGACCTCATCCTGATCTACCCCATTTAGGAGCTGCCGCAGGCTGCGATCCTTTGATCTTGATCTTGAAAAACAACATCAAAAGATCGCAGTCTGCGGCAGCTCCTACAGGGGGTGTTTCACGTGCGTGTGCGGCTGATTTAGACTGCGTGTCTTTCCAGTCTCAGGATGAGTGTCATGTTCAAAAAGGTTGCGCTGTTGGTGTTGGTGTTGGTTTGCGGTTCGGCGTCGGCCGATACCAAAGTCGATGTCTCGCGGATTTACGGCAAGATCCAGTTCGTCAGCTCTTACCCCGACTACAAAGTGAAGATCGATAACTCCTGGCCAGACCTGAAGGTCAAGCAAGTCACCCAGTGGCCTGACTCGGTCGGCAAATGGCAAATCGTCGATCAATACCCTGATTACAAGATTCAAATTGTCGACGCCTACCCCGATTTCACCATCAAATACGTCGACTCCTGGCCCGGGGTGAACTGACCCGCCACGCCTTACCGCTGTCGCCCTGCGGCAGCACCACAATGAAGCACTTCCCCGCACCACGCCCCGCCGCACGTCCCCTCCTGGTGCGCAGTCTCTGCGCGCAACCGCTCTAACACGACATTTTCCTGCCCGATCCCGACCGGGCACAGCCCTTGCAAAACACACCTTCAGTCGTCCGCATCTGCCAACCAAAAAAACTTCAAATGTTCATGGAGATCGCACAATGAAGCGTCGCAGTTTGATCAAGGCTTTCACACTCACGGCATCCATTGCCGCGATGGGCATGACCTGGACTGTCCAGGCCGCCGAGACCATCAAGGTCGGGATTCTGCATTCGTTGTCCGGCACCATGGCGATCTCCGAAACGTCGCTCAAAGACATGGCGCTGATGACCATCGACGAGATCAACGCCAAGGGCGGCGTCAACGGCAAGATGCTTGAACCAGTGGTGGTTGACCCAGCATCAAACTGGCCGCTGTTCGCCGAAAAGGGCCGGCAGTTGCTGACCCAGGACAAGGTCGCCGTGGTGTTCGGCTGCTGGACGTCGGTGTCGCGTAAATCAGTGTTGCCGGTGTTCGAAGAGCTCAACGGCCTGCTGTTCTACCCGGTGCAATACGAAGGCGAAGAGATGTCGCCGAACGTTTTCTACACCGGCGCTGCGCCAAACCAGCAAGCAATCCCGGCGGTTGAATATTTGATGAGCGAAGAAGGTGGCAGCGCCAAACGCTACTTCCTGCTCGGCACCGACTACGTCTACCCGCGCACCACCAACAAGATCCTGCGTTCGTTCCTGCACTCCAAAGGCGTCGCCGACAAGGACATCGAAGAGGTCTACACGCCGTTCGGTCACAGCGACTATCAAACCATCGTTGCCAACATCAAGAAGTTCTCGGCCGGTGGCAAGACTGCGGTCATCTCGACCGTCAACGGCGACTCCAACGTGCCGTTCTACAAAGAACTGGCCAACCAGGGTTTGAAAGCCACCGACGTGCCGGTCGTGGCGTTCTCGGTCGGCGAAGAAGAACTGCGCGGCATCGACACCAAACCGTTGGTGGGCAACCTCGCGGCGTGGAACTACTTCGAGTCGGTGGAGAACCCGGTAAACAAGAAGTTCGTCGATGACTGGAAGGCCTACGCGAAGAAACACAACCTGCCGGGCGCTGACAAAGCCGTGACCAACGACCCGATGGAAGCCACCTACGTCGGCATCCACATGTGGGCGCAGGCGGTTGAGAAAGCCAAGTCCACTGACGTCGACAAAGTCCGCGAAGCCCTCGCCGGCCAGACCTTTGCCGCGCCGTCTGGCTACACGTTGACCATGGACAAGACCAATCACCACCTGCACAAACCGGTGATGATCGGCGAGATTCAGGCCGATGGTCAGTTCAACGTCGTGTGGCAGACCGAAGGGCCCGTCCGTGCGCAACCTTGGAGCCCGTTCATTCAGGGCAACGACAAGAAGCCGGATTATGCGGTGAAGAGCAACTGAGTTATCCCGCTCAACCTGATCGTTCCCACGCTCTGCGTGGGAATGCCTCAACGGACGCTCTGCGTCCGCTTTGGGGACGCGGAGCGTCCCGGGCTGCATTCCCACGCGGAGCGTGGGAACGATCACTACGCAAGGCCACGCATATGCGCACTGCCCTCTACCGCTTGCTTCTCGCCATCGCACTTTTGCTGCCGATGCTGGCCCACGCTGGCGATGCCGAAGACTTTGTCGCGGCCAATCCCGTGCAACAGGCCAAACTCCTCGAAACCTGGGCTGCGCAGCCCGACCCGGCACGTATCGAATTGATCAACGCCCTGCAACAAGGCGAACTGACCGTCGATGGCCAAGCGAAAACCCTGCGCCTGAACAATCGCCTGCGGGGTCTGATCGACACTGCCATGGCCAGCCATCAATTGCTCGCCGCCGACGCCAAAATCCGTCTGACTGCCGCGCAGCAATTGCAGAAAAGCGCGAAACCCGCGCAGCTGAAATTCCTCGACCAGCAACTCGCTGGTGAAAAAGATCAAGCCGTCCACGCCGCCCTGAGCCTGGCGCTGGCCAATCTGCAACTGGTCGACACTGACCCGGCCGTACGCCTCGCGGCCGTGCGGTTGCTCGGCGAAACCGGCGATCCACTGGCCCGTACGCGCCTCGAAGGTTTGCTCGAACCCGGCGTCGAAGCCGATGCCAACGTGCGCACCGCTGCCGAAACCAGCCTAGCCCAGGTCAAACGCAAACTGCTGATCGGCGAGATCCTCGGCCAGGCCTTCAGCGGCATGTCGCTCGGTTCGATTCTGTTGCTCGCCGCTCTCGGTCTGGCGATCACGTTCGGCCTGCTCGGCGTGATCAACATGGCCCACGGCGAAATGCTGATGCTCGGCGCCTACTCGACGTATGTGGTGCAGTTGATGTTCCAGCGCTACGCACCACAGGCCATCGAGTTCTACCCGTTGATTGCGTTGCCGGTGGCGTTCTTCGTTACGGCGGCGATCGGCATGGCACTGGAGCGCACGGTGATTCGTCACCTCTACGGTCGCCCACTGGAAACCCTGCTCGCCACGTGGGGCATCAGCCTGATGTTGATTCAACTGGTGCGTCTGTTGTTCGGCGCGCAGAACGTTGAGGTCGCCAACCCGGCGTGGTTGTCGGGCGGCATTCAAGTGCTGCCGAATCTGGTGCTGCCGTACAACCGCATCGTCATCATCGCCTTCGCCTTGTTTGTGGTGGTGCTGACGTGGCTGCTGCTGAACAAAACCCGCCTCGGCCTCAACGTCCGCGCCGTCACCCAGAACCGCAACATGGCAGCTTGCTGCGGTGTGCCGACCGGTCGCGTCGACATGCTCGCCTTCGGCCTGGGCTCAGGCATTGCCGGCCTCGGCGGCGTGGCGCTGAGCCAGATCGGCAACGTCGGTCCGGACCTCGGCCAGAGCTACATCATCGACTCGTTCCTGGTGGTGGTGCTCGGCGGCGTCGGCCAGTTGGCCGGCAGCGTGCTCGCGGCATTCGGCCTGGGCATCGCCAACAAGATTCTCGAACCGCAGATCGGTGCGGTGCTCGGCAAGATCCTGATCCTCGCGCTGATCATTCTGTTTATCCAGAAACGTCCGCAAGGCCTCTTCGCACTGAAAGGACGGGTGATCGACTGATGAACCAGCCTCTGTTAGTCACGGCCACACAAAAGGCCGGGCCGAAGGTAACCATCGCGATTGGCGCGGTGATCCTCGCCCTGTTGATCGCCTTGCCGCTGCTGTCGTTGTTGCCGGCGGAAAGTACGCTGTCGGTCTCGGCGTACACGCTGACACTGGTCGGCAAAATCCTCTGCTACGCCATCGTCGCCCTGGCACTGGATCTGGTCTGGGGTTATGCCGGTTTGCTGTCGCTGGGCCACGGTCTGTTCTTCGCGCTCGGCGGTTATGCGATGGGCATGTACCTGATGCGTCAGGCTGCCGGCGATGGCTTGCCGGCGTTCATGACCTTCCTGTCGTGGAGCGAATTACCGTGGTACTGGACCGGCACCAGCAGCTTCGTCTGGGCGATGTGTCTGGTGGTGTTGGCGCCGGGTTTGCTGGCGCTGGTATTCGGTTTCTTCGCCTTCCGCTCGCGGATCAAGGGCGTGTATTTCTCGATCATGACCCAGGCCCTGACCTTTGCCGGGATGTTGCTGTTCTTTCGCAACGAGACCGGTTTTGGCGGCAATAACGGCTTTACCAATTTCCGCACGATTCTCGGTTTCGGCATCACTGAACCGGGCACGCGCGCGGTGTTGTTTCTGGCCACGGTGTTGCTGCTGGTGGCGAGTCTGTTCATCGGCTGGCGCCTGGCGCAAAGCAAATTTGGTCGTGTGTTGACGGCGCTGCGCGATGCGGAAAACCGTTTGATGTTCTGCGGCTACGACCCGCGTGGTTTCAAGCTGTTCGTGTGGGTGTTGAGCGCGGTGTTGTGTGGTCTGGCCGGCGCGTTGTATGTGCCGCAAGTCGGGATCATCAACCCGAGCGAAATGTCGCCGACCAACTCGATTGAGGCAGCAGTCTGGGTGGCCCTTGGCGGGCGCGGCACGCTGATTGGCCCGCTGCTCGGTGCCGGTGTGGTCAACGGCATGAAGAGCTGGTTTACCGTGGCCTTCCCGGAATACTGGCTGTTCTTCCTCGGCGCGCTGTTCATCGTCGTGACGCTGTATTTGCCCAAAGGCGTGATCGGTCTGCTGAAGAAACGAGGTGAACAATGAGAGTCACGGCGAGCGCTGAATTCATGCTGGAACCGGCCTTTTTTCCCGTCGAGCCGAACAAGGACGCTGGCACCAGCCGCGACTCGATCGGCCTCGGGCAAAGCGTCGGCCCGGGCCTCGACACCCGCCACGGCACGATCCTGACACTGGAAGACATCAGCGTCAGCTTCGATGGCTTTCGTGCGCTGAACAATCTGAACCTGTACATCGGCGTCGGTGAATTGCGCTGCATCATCGGCCCCAACGGCGCGGGCAAAACCACGCTGATGGACGTGATCACCGGCAAGACCCGACCGAGCCACGGCAAGGCGTGGTTCGGCGAAACGCTGGACCTGACGCAGATGAGCGAAGTGCAGATCGCCCAAGCCGGCATCGGTCGCAAGTTCCAGAAGCCGACGGTGTTCGAAGCGCTGAGCGTGTTTGAAAACCTGGAGCTGGCGCAGAAGACCGACAAGTCGGTGTGGGCCAGTTTGCGTGCGCGCCTGAGTGGTGAGCAGAAGGATCGGATCAGCGAAGTGCTGGAGACGATCCGTTTGACCACCTCGGTTAATCGCCCGGCGGGGTTGTTGTCCCACGGGCAGAAGCAGTTTCTCGAGATCGGCATGTTGTTGATGCAAGACCCGCAATTGCTCCTGCTCGATGAGCCGGTGGCGGGAATGACCGATGCCGAAACCGAGTTCACTGCTGAACTGTTCAAGAGCCTGGCGGGCAAGCATTCGCTGATGGTGGTGGAGCATGACATGGGCTTTGTCGGCTCGATTGCCGACCATGTGACCGTGTTGCACCAGGGCAGCGTTTTGGCCGAAGGCTCACTGGAGCAAGTGCAGGAAAACGAGCGCGTGATCGAGGTCTACCTCGGCCGCTGAAGACTCAGATCGCTCCCACGCTCCGCGTGGGAATGCATCCCGTGACGCTCCGCGTCACACAAAAGCGGACGCAGAGCGTCCATGGCGGCATTCCCACGCAGAGCGTGGGAACGATCACCGAGGAGAATTTGGACATGCTGCAAGTCGACAAGCTGCACCAGTACTACGGCGGTAGCCACATCCTGCGTGGCCTGTCTTTCGACGTTAAGGTCGGCGAGGTCACCTGCCTGCTCGGCCGTAACGGCGTCGGCAAAACCACCCTGCTCAAATGCCTGATGGGCTTGCTGCCGGCCAAAGAAGGCGCGGTGAATTGGGAGGGCAAACCGATCACCACGTTCAAGCCGCACCAGCGTGTTCACGCCGGGATCGCTTATGTGCCGCAGGGCCGCGAGATCTTCGGACGCCTGACGGTGGAAGAGAATCTGCTGATGGGTTTGTCGCGTTTCCCCGGCAGTGAAGCCAAAGAAGTACCAAGTTTCATCTACGAATTGTTCCCGGTGCTGCTACAAATGAAGCAGCGTCGCGGCGGTGACCTCTCCGGCGGTCAGCAGCAACAGCTGGCGATTGGTCGCGCATTGGCCAGTCGTCCGCGTTTACTGATCCTTGATGAGCCCACCGAAGGCATTCAACCCTCGGTGATCAAGGAGATCGGCGCGGTGATCAAGAAACTCGCGGCGCGCGGCGACATGGCGATTTTGCTGGTCGAGCAGTTCTACGATTTCGCGGCGGAACTGGCCGATCAGTACCTGGTGATGTCCCGGGGCGAAATCGTGCAGCAGGGTCGCGGTGAAAATATGGAGGCCGAGGGTGTACGCGGGCTGGTAACGATCTAGTACAACGAACTAATCTGTAGCTTCCTAACGATAATTACAAACCATGAATTCGACTGTTGCACCTGCCCTGTTTACCCCGAGCTGGCACGCCGAGCTGGAACTCGCCTACGCGCGTTTCGGCGATTGCACGCGCCCGGTCATGCGCCGGCACATCGGCCCGCTGCGCGTACAAAAACACCTGTACGCCGAAGGCCCCGAAGTCTGCCAACACATCATCGTTCACCCGCCGGGCGGTATTGCCGGCGGCGATCGGCTGGACATCAGCGCCCGCGTCGAACCTGGCGCTTGGGCGCAGATCACCAGCCCCGGCGCGGCCAAGTGGTATCGCGCCGGTGGCCCGGCCTACCAGAAACTCGATTTGCAGGTGGCGGCCGGGGCGACCCTGGAATGGCTGCCACAGGAAACCATCGTCTACAGCGCCGCCCAGGCCGAACTCACGACTTCGATCGATCTGCAGGGTGATGCGCGGCTGTTCTACTGGGATGTGGTGGCGCTGGGTCGTCCGGCGAGTGGCGAGCGTTTCGACCGTGGGCACTTTCAGGCGCACCTGGATATTCGTCGCGACGGCCGTTTGCTCTGGCATGAACGCCAGCGCATTGTCGGCGGTGATGGCTTGCTCGATGCGCCGATCGGGCTGGATGGCCATCCGGTGTTTGCGACGTTGTTGGTGACCGGTGAAATTGACGCTGAGTTGCTCGAACGTTGCCGCTCGCTCGGACACGAAGTGCGCGGGGATTTGACCCAGTTGCCAGGGCTGCTGGTCGCCCGTTGTCTGGCCAGCGAAGCATTGCTCGCCCGCGCGTGGCTCATCGATTTATGGCGCCTGCTACGCCCGGTGCTGCTGGACCGCGAAGCCCAGCCCCCCCGAATCTGGAACACCTGAAATGCATTCCCCTGTAGGAGCTGTCGAGTGAAACGAGGCTGCGATCTTTTGATTTTGTTTTTTCAAGATCAAGATCAAAAGATCGCAGCCTCCGGCAGCTCCTACAGGGTGTACGTCATTATTTTTAACTGCCGATATTGGATTCCCACAATGGACCTGACCCCACGCGAAAAAGACAAGCTGCTGATCTTCACCGCCGGCCTCGTCGCCGAGCGGCGTTTGGCGCGCGGCGTGAAACTCAATTACCCGGAAGCCATGGCCTACATCTCCGCCGCGCTGCTCGAAGGCGCGCGTGACGGCCGGACTGTCGCCGAGCTGATGCACTTCGGCACCACCCTGCTCAGCCGCGAACAAGTGATGGAAGGCATCCCGGAAATGATTCCCGAGATCCAGGTCGAAGCGACGTTCCCCGACGGCACCAAACTGGTCACCGTCCACCAACCGATCGTCTGAGGCCGCGCCATGACTTACTCCATTCGCGATGCCATCCACGCCGACCTGCCGGCGATCCGCGACATCTACAACGACGCTGTGCTCAACACCACGGCGATCTGGAATGAACAGGCCGTCGACCTCGGCAATCGCCAGGCGTGGTTCAGCGCGCGTCAGGCCCAGGCCTACCCGATTCTGGTGATCGTCGACGCCGACAACACAGTGCTCGGCTACGCTTCGTTCGGTGACTGGCGACCGTTCGATGGCTTTCGCCATACCGTCGAGCACTCGGTGTACGTGCGCAGCGATCAGCGTGGTAACGGACTCGGCCCGCAACTGATGACGGCGCTGATCGAACGGGCCAGAACTTGCGACAAACACGTGATGGTCGCCGCCATTGAAAGCGGCAACGCCGCTTCGATTCGTCTGCACGAGCGCGCCGGTTTCAGCATCACCGGGCAGATGCCGCAGGTCGGTACCAAGTTCGGCCGCTGGCTCGACCTGACCTTCATGCAACTGACCCTCAATCCTGGCGCGGAGCCGCCTGACGCCAACAAGGAGTGACACCGATGAACGCCGCCCAACTGCGCCGCGTCAACGCTGAAAGTTTTGCCCACTATCGTCAGGGCCTGATTGATCTGCTGCTCGATGCCGTGGGCTACGGCGCCAGCGTCGGCTTCATGGCCGATCTCGATGCGGCTCAGGCGCGCGCGTATTTCGATGAGGTGCAGGACAGCGTCAACAAGGGCAGCGTATTGCTCTGGGTGGTCGTCAAGGACGAACAGGTCCAGGCCAGTGTGCAATTGGGTCTGTGCCAGAAGCGCAACGGTCTCAACCGCGCCGAGGTGCAGAAACTGCTGGTGCGCGAAAACGCGCGGCGGCGCGGTCTTGGCCAGCAATTGATGAGTGCGCTGGAACTCGAAGCGCCCAAGCACAAGCGCGGCATGCTCTACCTCGACACCGAGGCCGGCTCGCCCGCCGAAGATTTCTACAAGGCGTTGGGGTACACCCGCGCGGGTCAGATTCCCGATTACGCCTGCGACCCGACCGGCACGTATCGCCCGACCGCCCTCTATTTCAAGATTCTGCAAGGAGCCCAGTGATGATTCCTGGCGAATACCAGATCCAGCCCGGCGACATCGAACTCAACGTCGGTCGCCGCACCGTCAGCCTGAAAGTCGCCAACAGCGGCGACCGGCCGATCCAGGTCGGCTCGCACTATCACTTTTTCGAAACCAACGACGCGCTGACCTTCGACCGCGCCGCGAGCCGTGGCATGCGCCTGAATATTCCCGCAGGCACTGCCGTGCGTTTTGAGCCGGGGCAGAGTCGCGAAGTCGAGCTGGTCGATTACGCCGGGCATCGCCGGGTGTTCGGGTTTGCCGGACGGATCATGGGCGACCTCTGACATCTGCATGCACCGCCGCCCCTCACCCCAGCCCTCTCCCGAGGGAGAGGGAGCCGAATGGGGGCTTTTCCGATCCTGAGTTCGACTCGATATTTCAGGTCGATGTCTGTCGGAAGAAACCCGCGATCAGTCCCCTCTCCCTCTGGGAGAGGGCTAGGGTGAGGGTTGATGGCTCACCACTATTTTCCTGAAGGACGCTGCATGAAAATCTCCAGAAAAGCCTACGCCGACATGTTCGGCCCCACCGTCGGCGACAAGGTGCGCCTGGCCGATACCGAACTGTGGATCGAAGTCGAAAAAGACTTCACCACCTACGGCGAAGAAGTGAAATTCGGCGGCGGCAAAGTCATCCGCGACGGCCAGGGCCAAAGCCAGCTGCTCGCCGCCGAAGTGGTCGACACGCTAATCACCAACGCGCTGATCATCGACCACTGGGGCATCGTCAAAGCCGACGTCGGCCTCAAGGACGGGCGCATCTTCGCGATCGGCAAGGCCGGCAACCCCGACGTGCAGCCCAACGTCGACATCGCCATCGGCGCGAGTACCGAAGTGATTGCCGGTGAAGGCATGATCCTCACCGCTGGCGGCATCGACACGCACATCCACTTCATCTGCCCGCAGCAGATCGAAGAAGCGCTGATGAGTGGCGTCACCACCATGATCGGCGGCGGCACCGGCCCGGCCACGGGCACCAACGCCACAACGTGCACTTCGGGCCCGTGGCATCTGGCGCGCATGCTCCAGGCTGCCGATGCCTTCCCGATGAACATCGGCCTCACCGGCAAGGGCAACGCAAGCCTGCCGGAACCGCTGATCGAACAGGTCAAGGCCGGCGCCATCGGCCTCAAGCTGCATGAAGACTGGGGCACCACCCCGGCGAGCATCGACAACTGCCTGAGCGTCGCCGATCAGTTCGACGTGCAGGTGGCGATCCACACCGACACCCTCAACGAATCCGGTTTCGTCGAAACCACCCTCGGCGCGTTCAAGGGCCGCACCATCCATACCTATCACACCGAAGGTGCCGGTGGCGGCCACGCGCCGGACATCATCAAGGCCTGCGGTTTCCCCAATGTGCTGCCGAGTTCGACCAACCCGACCCGGCCGTTCACCCGCAACACCATCGACGAACACCTCGACATGCTGATGGTCTGCCATCACCTCGACCCGAGCATCGCCGAAGACGTCGCGTTCGCCGAAAGCCGTATTCGCCGCGAAACGATTGCCGCCGAAGACATCCTTCACGACCTCGGCGCCTTCTCGATGATCAGCTCCGACAGCCAGGCCATGGGCCGCGTCGGCGAAGTCATCACGCGCACCTGGCAGACCGCCGACAAGATGAAAAAACAACGCGGCCCGCTGCCGCAGGACGGCGCAGGCAACGACAACTTCCGCGCCAAACGCTACATCGCCAAATACACGATCAATCCGGCGATCACCCATGGCATCAGCCATGAAGTCGGTTCGATCGAGGTTGGCAAATGGGCGGATCTGGTGCTCTGGCGTCCGGCGTTTTTCGGCGTCAAACCGACGCTGATTCTCAAGGGCGGCGCGATTGCCGCGAGCTTGATGGGCGACGCCAATGCCTCGATCCCGACACCGCAACCGGTGCATTACCGTCCGATGTTCGCCAGTTACGGTGGCTCGCTGCACGCCACCAGCCTGACCTTTATCAGCCAGGCGGCGCAGGAGGCCGGGTTGCCGGAAGCGTTGGGGTTGAAGAAGAAAATCGCCGTGGTGAAGGGGTGCCGTGATGTGCAGAAAACCGACCTGATTCACAACGACTATCTGCCGAACATTGATGTTGATCCGCAGACGTATCAGGTCAAGGCTGACGGCGTGTTGCTGTGGTGCGAGCCGGCGGAAACGTTACCGATGGCGCAGCGGTATTTCCTGTTCTAACCCAAAAAAGCCTTTCAAGATCCGCGAGTACAAGGGCCTGCGTATGCCGATCCCTGTAGGAGCTGCCGAAGGCTGCGATCTTTTGATCTTGATCTTAAAAAACAAGATCAAAAGATCGCAGCCTTCGGCAGCTCCTACAGGGGTTATTCGATTACCAAGCGTGCCAGGCGTTGTCTGAGCATACGGTTTTCGGCACGCAACTCGCGCACCTCTTCCAGCAGATCCAGCGCCAGAGCGACGCCTTCCCACTCCAGCTCCAGGTCATGCCGCAATTTCGCCGCACGCTTGGCCAGGGCCAGTTCGTAATCGGTGAAGCGCCATTCCCGGGGCTGCGCGCCCTGAGGTTCGAGGATGCCGTGTTCGACGATTTCTATCACGTAGACGTCCGACAAATCGGCCGCCTCACAGAATTCTGCCAGGTCCAGTTGAACGATCAGGGGGCTGCTCATGATGGGCTACTCCGTCGTCGAATTTAGAAGTTCTCTCGCGGATTGAAGGCGGCTTTCTTCGCCAGTTCCTGCCACAGCGCCTTGACCTCGTCGTCGGCCGCTTTTGGCATTACCGCTTTGAGCTGCACGAACAAATAACCGCGTTCGCCAGCCTTGTCCTGCAAACCGTGGCCCTTGGCGCGCATGCGCTGGCCATTCTGGCTGCCGGCCGGAACCTTGAGGTTGATCTTGCCGGTGAGGGTCGGCACCGCCACTTCAGTGCCCAGTGCCAACTCCCACGGCGCCAGTGGCAGCGTGATGATCAGGTTTTCGCCTTCGACATCGAATTTCGGGTGCGGCGCAAAACGAATGGTCAGGTACAGATCGCCATTCGCCCCGCCACCGACGCCCGGTGCACCCTGGCCTTTGAGGCGGATACGCTCGCCGTCGGTGACGCCCGCCGGGATCTTCACGTTCAGGCTCTTGCTGGTGTTGCTGACGTGCTGGCCGTTGGCGTTGTATTGCGGCACCTGGAAGGTGACTTTCTTTGACTCGTTCGACAGCGTCTCCTCGAGGAAGATCGGCAGTTCCATTTCCACGTCTTGCCCTCGGCGCGCTGCACTGCGTTGTTGCCGACCTTCGCCACCACCGAAACCGGGGCCGCGATTGCCGAAGATCGAACTGAAGAAGTCCGAGAAGTCACCGGTGTCCTGACCGCCGCCACCAAAGCCGCCACGGCTCTGCCAGCCCGGTGGCCCCTGGAACGGCTGACCGTGCTGGCCATAGCGGCGCAGTTCGTCGTATTCCGCACGTTTGTCAGCGCTCTTCAGCGCTTCATAGGCTTCCGAGGCGTCCTTGAACTTCTCCTCGGCGTCTTTTTCCTTGCTGACATCGGGGTGGTATTTACGCGCCAGCTTGCGATAGGCAGCCTTGATTGCCTTGTCGTCTGCTGTCGGCTCCACGCCGAGTATCTTGTAATAGTCTTTGAAGTCCATCGAAGGAATCACCGTCCGTTATCGATTTCGCGCCGATGCCAGCATGCGCCGATTCGCGCGTGCCGGGTTGACCGATCTCAAGGTTGTGACCGGGTGGCGCAGCAGAAGTTTATCGGCAGTGGACGACGGTTCTTGTGACCGCCGGTGGTTCTGCCGGCCCATGCCAGCAAGTTTGGGGCGAAGCTGCGATTTTCAACCAGTTTAGTCGTGAAATAGCAGATGACCGGCCTTCGATTCTGGCGCGCACTGACATACACTGCGCGGCCGTTTTTTTGACCGGAACCGAAAGACATGAAAGACGCCTCTCCAGCCCGTGCCTGCGGCATCGACTTCGGCACGTCCAACTCCACCGTCGGCTGGCTGCGCCCCGGCATGGAAACGATGATCGCGCTGGAAGACGACAAGATCACCCTGCCGTCGGTGGTCTTCTTCAACATCGAGGAGCGCCGCCCGGTTTACGGTCGTCTGGCGCTGCACGAGTACCTGGAAGGCTACGAAGGCCGCCTGATGCGCTCGCTGAAGAGCCTGCTCGGTTCCAAGCTGATCAAGCACGACACCAGCGTGCTCGGCACGGCGATGCCGTTCAAGGACTTGCTCGGCCTGTTCATCGGCCAGCTGAAAAGCCGCGCCGAAACTGCCGCCGGTCGGGAATTCGAGCAAGTGGTGCTCGGGCGTCCGGTGTTCTTCGTCGATGATGATCCGCTGGCTGACCAGGAAGCTGAAGACACTTTGGTCGACGTCGCCAAGAAGATCGGCTTCAAAGAAGTGTCGTTCCAGTACGAACCGATTGCGGCGGCCTTCGACTACGAGTCGACCATCGAGAAAGAAGAGCTGGTGCTGATCGTCGACATTGGCGGTGGTACGTCCGACTTCTCGCTGGTGCGCCTGTCGCCCGAGCGTCGTGGTTACGACAACCGTCACGATGACATCCTTGCCACCGGCGGTGTGCACATCGGCGGGACCGACTTCGACAAACAGCTGAGCCTGCAAGGCATGATGCCGCTGTTCGGCTACGGCAGCCGCATGAAGAGCGGCGCCTACATGCCGACCAGCCACCACATGAACCTGGCGACCTGGCACACCATCAACTCCGTGTATTCGCAGAAGTCCAGTCTGGCGCTGGGCAGCATGCGTTACGACATCGAAGACACCGGCGGCATCGATCGCCTGTTCAAGTTGATCGAGCAGCGCGCCGGCCACTGGCTGGCGATGGAAGTCGAAGAAACCAAGATCCAGCTGACCCACACCGACAGCCGCCATGTGCCGCTGGACCGCATCGAAGCCGGTTTGAGCGTGGAACTGTCGCGCGCGCTGTTTGAATCGGCAATCGATGCGCTGCTGGAGCGCGTGCGCGGCAGCGTCACGCAGCTGTTGAACGACGCCGGGGTGGCGGTGGATCAGGTTGATACGGTGTTCTTCACCGGCGGTTCGAGCGGGATTCCGGCGCTGCGCAACAGCGTCTCGGCGATGCTGCCGAATGCGCGGCATGTCGAAGGGAATATCTTTGGCAGCATTGGTAGCGGCTTGGCGATTGAAGCGATGAAACGCTACGGTTCGATGGCCTGATTCAGAATCGGTGGCGCGCCATTCGCGAGCAGGCTCGCTCCCACAGTGGATCGCATTCCAACTGAAGGAATGTGATCAAAATGTGGGAGCGAGCCTGCTCGCGAAGAGGCCCGTTCAAGCGCTACAAGGCTTGGATCAAACCATCCCGCCCAACTTCAACTCACTCTTCAGATACGCGTAATAAATCGGCCCCGCCACCACTCCCGGCAAGCCGAACGCGGCTTCGAACACCAGCATCGCCAGCAGCAACTCCCACGACTTGGCACTGATCTGCCCGCCGACAATGCGCGCATTCAGGAAGTATTCGAGCTTGTGGATAACGATCAGATAACCCAACGCCGCCACCGCCACCCAGATCGACAGCGACAGGCCGACGATGGTGATCAGCGTGTTCGAGATCAGGTTGCCGATCACCGGCAACAGGCCTAGCAGGAAGGTCAGCACGATCAGGGTCTTGGTCAGCGGTAGCTTGACCCCGAACATCGGCAGGATCACCGCGAGAAAGATGCCGGTGAAGAAGGTGTTGAGCAACGCAATCTTGATCTGCGCGAAAACGATATTGCGAAACGCCTGCACCAGCAGGTGCAAACGGTCGAACAGCGCGGCGGCCAGCGGCTTGCGCTTGGTCACGTCCGGTACACGCTGCAAGGCGATGATCGCGCCGAGCACCATGCCGATCAGCAATGTCACGAACATGTGCGCCGCGTCCTTGCCGACCAGTTGCAGATCAGAGAGATGCTTGCTCAGCCATTCGCCGATCGCGACGCGGAATTCACCGGCGCTGGCCGGCAGATAAGCATCGATGAACGGCGGCAGTTGCCCGCGTGCACGATCGACCACGCCCATGAATTTATCGAGGGAAGCCCCAGGGTTCTCCGCTTCGTGCAGGAGGAAGCTGATGGCCCCGGCAAAGATCAGCGCCAGCACGCTTACTACCAGCGTGCCGAGCAGTGCCACCGCCAGCCAGCGGGCGCGGCGGCCTTCGATCAGCCGTTGCAGTTGCGGGGTGAGCATGTTGACCAGCTCGAACACCAACAGACCGGCCAGCAGGCTCGGCAACAAACGCAGCGGCAGCACCAGCAGCAATCCGCCGAAAATGATGATGCAACTGACCCAGAACACTACATGACGCTCAGAAAACGTTGGCATACAGCCTCAAAACGAACGGCGTAAAAGGATTGGCAGTCTGCCAGCGTTCCGGCGCCGAAGCGAGCATAGGCCCGGGTGCCTCGTCGCGCCGAAAAGATCGCAGCCTGCGGCAGCTCCTACATGAGACCGCGATCCTGTAGGAGCTGCCGCAGGCTGCGATCTTTTGATCTTATTTTTTCTTCAGGCAATCACTCATGAAGGTCTTGCGCGCATCGCCCGTCAGCGCTTTGGTTTTCGCATCGGCATTGCAGGTTTTCATTTTTTCCTGCTGCGGCGTCAGGGTCTTGGCATCGTTGGCCGCTGGCGCTGCCTTGAGGCAAGTGCTCATGAAGGTTTTGCGCTCATCGCCTTTGAGGCTCTTGGCGGTCGCATCGGCATTGCAGGTGGTCATCTTGTTCTGTTGCGCCGTGGCGGCGAAACCCTGGGAACACAGGAGCAAACCAATCATCAACAAAGGCACACGCAACATCTTCATGGAGTTTTCTCCTTGTCGCCGCACCGATGGATGCGGCCTCTGCTGGAGTGTAGCCAAATCTTGTTACACCTTCCTGCCCTCCAGATGGCTACGCCGATATTGCTCCGGCGTGCACCCCGCCTGCCGGGCGAACATGGCAATAAACGCCGAGCCGCTGCTGTAGCCGAGGTCGAAGGCGATTTCCTGGACGCTGCGCACAGTCTCCAGCGCTTCGATCGCGGCCAGATACCGCAGGCGCTGACGCCACTCGCCAAAACTCATCCCCAGCTCGCGGACGAATTGCCGCGCCAAGGTGCGTTCACTGACATGCACTTGCAGCGCCCAATGCGCCAGCGGCTGATTGTTGCCCGGCTCGGCCTGCAGGGTTTCGAGGATCGCCAGCAATCCCGGACTGCTCGCATAGGGCAGATAGCACTCATGCACTGGCGCCTGTTGCAGTTGATCGACCAGCACTTGTGCCAGACGCTGATCGGCATCGAGTTGCGGGATCTTCACATCGCGGGCGGCGAAATCCTTGAGAATCGCCTTGAGAATGTCGCTGATCGCCAGGGTGCAGGCGCGCTTCGGCAACTCAGTACAAACCTTGGGGTCGAGACACACCGCGCGATAGTTGACCGGCTGATGGCTATAAAAGCTGTGCTCGACCTGCGGCGGCACCCACACCGCGTATTGCGGCGGCGACATGAAGCGGCTGCCGTCGACGTCCATGTGCAATACGCCATGGGCCGCATACTCCAGCGTGCCCCACGGATGGCGATGCGGCGCGGCGAATTCGTGGGCGTTGAAATCGGCGTAACGGAAGTACACCGTCGACGGCAGTTCGCTGAAATCCAGCAGATCGATGTGTTTACTGTTCATGCTGTCCGGTTTCAGAGGCAGGTTGTCCGGTTCGAAGTATAGGCTTGCATCCAGACAAGAGATAATTGCGCTTCATCAACGTAATGGTTTCAACTCATGCAATACGCTTTTCCGCTGCTGGCGATTTTTATCTGGGCCGGCAATACCGTGATCAACAAACTCGCGGTCGGCGCCATTTTCCCGGCCGAGATCGGTTTTTACCGCTGGCTGCTGGCCGGGTTGTTGTTCACGCCTTTCATGCTCAAAGCGGTGATTGCGCACTGGCCGCAGATTCGCCCGAACCTGGGCAAGATCTTTGTCCTTGGCGTGCTCGGCATGGCGGTGTATCAGAGCCTCGCCTACTTCGCCGCGACCCTGACCACCGCGACCAACATGGGCATCATTCTGTCGCTGATGCCATTGATGTCGCTGGCCATGGCGATCATCAGCCTCGGCCAGCGCTTGACTGCCGGTGCATTGGTCGGTGCGGTGCTGTCGTTTGCCGGCGTATTGGTCGTGGTGTCGTCCGGCAGCCTCGGCGCACTGTTGCAGCACGGGTTGAATATGGGTGACGCAATGATGTTGATCGCGACCCTGGCCTATGCGATCTACAGCACGCTATTGAAGAAATGGCAGCTGCGCCTGCCGCCGCTGGTGTTGCTGTATTTGCAGGTGCTGGTGGCGATTGTCGTGTTGTTTCCGTTGTATGCGGCTTCACCGAAAACCGGTCTGACCCTGCAGAACATTCCACTGGTGCTGTATGCGTGCCTGCTGGCGTCGATGCTTGCGCCATTGGCGTGGATGCAGGCGGTGCAACGTCTGGGGCCAAGCCGGACGACGTTGTTCTTCAACTTGCTGCCGTTGATTACCGCGCTGATTGCGGCGCTGGTGTTGAAGGAACAGCTGGCGATGTATCACCTGGTCGGCGGGTTGTTGACGTTGGGCGGGGTGATTCTGTCCGAACGCTGGACCACCGTGCCGGGCCGTCGAATCAGCGTTGCCTGATGGAAAAGATCGCAGCCTGCGGCAGCTCCTACATGAGTTCGGGGCGTTCACAAAATTTGTGTTCGACACCGAACCTGTAGCTGCCGAAGGCTGCGATCTTTTGATCCTAAAGACCCGCAGCCTCAAGCCGCGCCGCATGCTCGACAAACAATCGCACCGGATCCGCGCCCTTGCCCACCAGTCCCAACGACTGATTAACAATGTCGAAATGATCCAGCGGATAGTCATCACCAATCACCGTACCCAGATGCGAGCTATACCGCCCGACCATGCCGTCGCACTGCCCCGGCTCACGCACGAAAGTTTTCGCAAACAAGCGACAACTGCGATTGGTCCCGTCAAACAGATTTCCGCCACGATCGGTCTTGCCCGGCTGCAACGTCCCCGACCACGAGTAATAGCGCACGCCGTTAACCTCTTCCGGGCCATGTCCGCCCCAGGTTTCAGGCAAGCCCTGTGGATAACGCTGGTTGAACAGCGCCACGCCTTCGCTGGTCAGCGATTGATGCGAAGCGTGGATATCCACCGGCAGTTTCGGCCCGCGATAGCCGGTTTCCAGTAACGCCATCAACCACCCGACAAAGCGCAGCAACGCTTCCAGCAGGCGCCCCTTGGCGCTGTCCGCCGGGTAATGTCGGGCCAGATAATCAGCCAGCTCCGAACCATGATTGGGTCCGGCTACCGACGTCACCGAGGCGACCAGATCCGGCCGTTTCGCCGCCGCATAGCGCGCCGTCAGCGAGCCCTGACTGTGACCGAACAGGTTGACCTTGTGCGCGCCGGTCTCACGCAAAATCTCATCGATCTGCGCCAGCAACTGCTCGCCTCGCACCTCGGTCGAGTTCAGCGGTGAGACCTGCACGGCAATCACCGTCGCACCACCCCGGCGCAATGCCTTGATGATTCCGTACCAGTACGGATAGAGCACCAGCCGGATAAAGCCGAGCATGCCCGGTACCAGCACCAGTGGATAACGCGTCGACATGGGCAAACATCCTTGTGGTCGGTGAGTGGATGCAAGGCGTGCAAAACGCTCGCCAAGCATCCTCCGTGATGATGACAACTCCACGACCAGCCTACTTCATGCCCATGGCGAAGGTCACTTCAAACCCGGCGGCGATCAGCAGGAACAGCCAGGCCATTTAGAACTCCCGGGCGAGGTCGAGCAAACGCTGCTCGGCTTCGGCCACCGACACCGCGAAGGTGCGTTCGGCGGATTCTTCACCCTCGACCGCGACCACCGTGACGTCGTTGATACCGACGAAACCCAGCGCCGTGCGCAGCCATGGATCGGCGTGGTTCAACGCTTCCAGTTCACCGCCGGGGCCAAAGCCGAAGCCGCCGCGACTGGTGACGATCAAGGCCTTTTTGCCCTGCAACAGCGGCGTGTATTGAGCGACGCCGTTGTCCAGCGTGTGATCGAACGTCAGGCCCAACCGCACAATCTGATCGATCCAGGCCTTGAGGCCGCTGGGTACGCTGAAGTTGTACATCGGCGTGGAAATCAGCAGCAGATCATGATCAAGCAACTCGCCGACCAGTTGATCGCTGAGCGCCAGATCGGCCTGCATCGACAGTGGCCGCGTCTCGGGTTCGGGGTAAAACGCCGCCGCGACAAAGGCCTCGTTGACCGCTGGAATCAACGCTCGGCCGACTTCGCGGCGAGTGATATGAGCCTGCGGATGACGCGACTGCCAGGCGCTGAGAAAACTTTCCGCCAAACGTCGCGAGTGAGAACGCTCACCGCGAGGACTGGCATGAATCGCAAGAATCTTACTCATCTGTAAAGCCTCCGGACTAGAATCAAACTGTTTGTTGCCTATAGCCTGAGGCTCGCCACTGCGCTGGCTCAAATGAGTAAAAATCATTCGGTATGAATTTTTTTCATCCATGGAGTTGCCAATGTTTGCTTCATTGCCGTTAACCGCCCTGCGCGCCTTCGAATCTGCTTCGCGTCTGTTGAGCTTCAAGGCTGCCGCCGAAGAGCTGGCGGTGACGCCCACGGCAATCTCCCATCAGATCCGCGCGCTGGAAGACTGGCTCGGGGTTGCGCTGTTCGAACGTCTGCCGCGTCAGGTACGCCTGACCGAGGGCGGCGAGCGGCTGTTTCGCAGCCTGCACGGCGCGTTGCTGGAAGTGGCGCAAAGCGTCGATACCCTGCGCCCGCAACGCAATGCCGGCACGCTGACGCTATCGACCACCGCCGCGTTTGCCGCGCTGTGGCTGGTGCCGCGTCTGGGGCGGTTTTATGCCCGGCATCCGAACATCAACGTGCGTCTCGACACCCATTGCGAAGTCATCGATCTGCACCAGGACGCCAGCGTCGATCTGGTGTTGCGCTACAGCCTCGACGATTACCCCAACCTTTATGGCCTGTGCCTGTTCGATGAGTCGTTCGGCGTTTACGGCTCGCCGGAGCAAGTGGCGCTGGCGTCGCGCCGTACGCCGACGTTGATCAGCGTGCATTGGCATAACTCCAAGCTCTACGCCCACGGCTGGCAGGCGTGGTGTGCGAAGTCCGGCGAAAACTGGCTGCAGCAGCAACCGGCGATCCGCGAATACGATGAGGAGCATTACGCTCTGCAAGCGGCGATAGCCGGGCAAGGGTTGGTGCTGGCGAGCAATATTCTGGTCTCGGAAAGTGTCGCCAGCGGTTTGCTGGTGCCGTACATGGCCGAGGTGGTGGTCGATGGCGCGGGTTACAGCGCCTTGTGCGTGCCGGGGCGGGAGCGGCATCCGCCGGTGCGGGCATTTTTTGCCTGGTTGCGCGAGGAGGCAGAGTTGTCCGGGCTGGCGCCAGGAGCGCGGCCTTCGGCAGCTCCTGCGAGGGTTGTGTAAAACCGATAAAACTTTTTGCAGCGCGCATGACTCACAACTTGGGTAGCGACCGCGTCCGCAGAACGTGGCGCCCATCGGATTAGCCTCCAGGAGACTGAAATGAGCAATGACCTGCACCTGTCAGATGTCCAAACCCTGCGCGACCGTGCGCGCCAACACGTCGAGAACGGCGCCGTCACCGAGAGCTACAGCGCCGACCGCGATGAGGTGCTGCGTTTGCTCAATGAATCGCTGGCCACTGAACTGGTCTGCGTATTGCGCTACAAACGCCACTATTTCATGGCCACCGGCGTCAAAGCCCATGTCGCCGCCGAGGAGTTTCTCGAACACGCGACTCAGGAAGCCCAGCACGCCGACCGTCTGGCCGAGCGCATTGTGCAACTGGGCGGCGAACCCGAGTTCAATCCCGACATGCTGTCGAAAATGTCCCACGCGCAATACGTGGCTGGTAAAGATCTCAAGGAGATGGTCTACGAAGACCTCGTCGCCGAGCGGATCGCCATCGACAGCTACCGCGAGATCATCCAGTACATCGGCGAGAAAGACCCGACCACCCGGCGGATCTTCGAAGATATCCTCGCGCAGGAAGAAGAGCATGCCGACGACATGGCTGACATTCTGAAAGACCTGTAACCGTTAAAAACAAAAGATCGCAGCCTGCGGCAGCTCCTGCATTGATCCCTGTGGAGCTGCCGAAGGCTGCGATCTTTTGTTTTATTCTTTTACCTGGTGGGCTTGACGGTCACCGGCGCCTTGCCCGCCTTCATCTGCTCCAGCAACGGCGCGCACTGATTCGGCTCACCCCCACTCGGCGCCACCAGCGCCAACAGCCCCGCCGCCGGTGCGGCAATCACGCCCAGCGCAACCATCCCCGCCCCACGCAGCATCAGCGGCACAGCCTTCACACCGGCATCCGGCTTGATGAACTTGCCGCGCACATACAGCGGCGAGCGCAGGGAGATCAAACGCCAGCCCTTGGATTCCGGCGTCACGGTCAGATCAAGTTGCTCGGTGGCCATGTTCGCCGTGCCATCGATATAGATGATCGCGTTCTCGGTATCGAAGACGAACAGCTGCGTGGTCGCCAGGCCGGTTTTGATGTCGAAGTCGGCCGCCGCACAATTGATCTTCACTTCCTTGTCGCCAAAGATCTTGCCGACCACATAGTTGCCGACGTTGAGCCCGGCCAGTTCCATCAGCTCGCGACTGATGGCGCCGTCATTGATCAGCATCTTCAGCTTGCCGTTGGCGCCGCCCAGCAGCTTGGCGACCGAGTTGCCGCGCCCGCTGATGTCGGCGTCGCCATTGAGCTCGCCGAAACTGGTTTTCATCGGTTCAAAAGTCGGGAACAACTCTTTGAGCTTGAAGCCACGGGCGGTCAGTTTCGCCCGGCCTTCGAGCGGCTCGGTGCGGCCGTTGAGGCGGATCTGCGCATCAAGGTTGCCGCCGGCCACGCCGAAGCGCAGTGGTTCGAGACTGAGTTCGCCGTCGTTGAGCTTGAGGTGGGTATAAAGGTCGGTGAACGGCAGCTTCTCGCTATGCACGATACGTTTGCCGGTGAATTCGACGTCAGCATCCATCGCCCGCCAGCGGTCGGTCTTGAACTCCTCGACCGGCAGGACTTTGTCGGCCGGTTGTTTGCTCTCGCCGCCGCGAGCCTTTTGCTTATCGTTGGAGTCGGCACCGATCAACGGCGCGAGGTCAGCGAACAGCAGTTGATTGGAGAGCAGCGCGCCGCTGAGCTTGGGTCGCGGCTGACTGGCAACGTAAGTCAGATCGCCATGGATGTCGCTGCCGCCGATCTTGCCGTTGAACTGTTCATAGGTGAATTTCGCGCCGCCAGCATCATGCAGCTTGGCGATCAGATGGCCGTCGGTGGAGTACGGCGGGGTGTCCGGCAGGGTCACGCCGGTCAGCGGATAGAGATTGCCAAGGCTGGCGCCCGCCAGCTTCAGGCGCAGGTCAAGGGCGCCGAGGTTGAGCGGATCGGTCAACGTACCGGCGAGTTCGATGCTGGTGTCGCCGATCTTGGCCTGCGCCTGCAACGGGAACGGCTTGCTGGCGTCCTGCAACGCGAGCAGGCCGCCGATCTTGCCTTGGCCGCTGAGGTTCTGCGCGTGATATTGGCCTTTGACCTTCAGCGCAAAGGCGTAGTCCTGCGGTGCGGCGCCCTTGTCCTGTGCGGTTTTCGCCGCTTTGTCGCCGACGATGTCGCTGTACGGGATTGGCTTGCCCAGCGGATCGATCAATACATCGAGATTGGTCTTCAGTGTCTGATCGTCGAGCGTCACATGGCCCTTGTCGAAACCGATGGCGCCGATGTCGACCACCCAGTTCGACGGCTCGGCATTCGGATCCTTGGGATCGAACTTGAACGTCCAGTTGGCGCGGCCATCGGCCAGGCGCTGCAGCTCGGCATTGGGTTCGGTCAGGTCAATACGCGGGATCACCACGCGCTGTGCCAATAGCGCCAGTGGCGAGATGCGCAGTTCAACGCGCTTGAGCGTGACCATCTGCGGCTTTTTGGACCAGTCCGGGTTGCCCAGGCTCAAGTCCTCGGCCACCACATGCGGCCACGGCACCCAGGCACGCCAGCCACCTTCGTCCGGCTCGCGTTGCCAGATCACCGCGAGGTTGCCATTGATGGCGAACGGTCGGTGCAGTTCTTCCGAGACTTTGGCGTTGATCGGCGGTTTGATCCGGTTCCAGTCGAAGAACACGATGATCAAGACCAGCACGGCGAGTAGCAGCACGAGGATGGCGAAGGTCCAGCTGAATATTTTTCCAGTGCGCGTCATGCACAAAGCTCCTGATCACGTGCGCCCGGACATCGCGGCGCACGGCTGAAACGGCGGGCCAATGCGACCCCTCTGAATTCTGTGACTGGCAAAAGGCCCGCAGGTTTAATCAAAAGGTTGATCAAAGCGCAAAAAAACCAGCTGAACCTGACTGATCGGTCGAACAGCGTTACCGCGACCCGCACATTTGCGAGGCGCGAGTGAGTCGAAAATACCCACCTCGGTGCAAAACCGTCGCCCTGAAAGGCCTGATCTAGAGCCTTGCGCCAGAACAATCAATTCTGTTGATTATTACCATTGCGTTTATGAACTTTTATATCGACTTATCGAGAGTAGCATTGCCCTCGTACCCACTTTATCGCCCTCCCAAGGAGCAACCCATCATGAAACGCCAATTACTGTTCAGTCTTACCCTGTCGATGCTAGCCAGCACTGCTTTCGCCCTGCCTGCTGCCGACCAAGCGACTCCGCAAGTGAAATCCAGCCATTCGGCATTCAGCCAGACCGTTGCTGCTGACGGCGGCGACCGCACCCCACAAGGCCAGACCCTGGCTGAAAACGGCCGCAACCGCCTGGAAGAAAAAGGCCTGGTGCAAGATGGCTATGACAAGACTCCACAAGGTCAGACCGTAGCCGAAGGTGGCCGTGATCGCCTCGAAGAGAAAGGTCTGGTGCAAGACGGTTCCGATCGCACTCCACAAGGTCAAACCCTGGCTTCTGACGGCAGCGACCGTACCCCACAAGGTCAAACCCTGGCTTCCGATGGCAGCGACCGTACCCCACAAGGTCAAACCCTGGCTTCCGATGGCAGCGATCGCACTCCACAAGGTCAAACCCTGGCCTCCGATGGCAGCGACCGTACCCCACAAGGCCAAACCCTCGCTGAAGGCGGTGGTGACCGTGTGATCGAACGCAACAGCGCTTTGAGCTAAGCCCATGGCGGCCTCGAAAAAAAGCCCAATCAGCGGATTGGGCTTTTGACTTTTCAGCCCCACTGAAATCCTTCGCTGCACCTCCTCCCGTTCGACGCCGACAAAGCCGATTTGCTAGAGTGCGGCGCTTGTCCTGCCGAAGAACACACCCTGCGATGCTGCCCCGCGCCGAACAGAAACAACAGACCCGCAACGCCCTCATGGACGCTGCCCGCCACTTGATGGAAAGCGGCCGAGGATTCGGCAGCCTGAGCCTGCGCGAAGTGACCAAAACCGCCGGGATCGTGCCGACCGGTTTCTACCGGCATTTTGCCGATATGGATGAGCTGGGCCTGGTGCTGGTCAGTGAAGTCGGCCAGACCTTTCGCGAAACCATCCGTTTGGTACGCCACAACGAGTTCGTCATGGGCGGCATTATCGATGCCTCGGTGCGAATCTTCCTTGATGTGGTCAGCGCCAACCGTTCGCAATTTCTCTTTCTCGCCCGCGAGCAGTACGGCGGTTCGCAGCCGGTGCGCCAGGCAATCGGACGTTTGCGCGAGAACATCAGCGCCGACCTTGCGGCGGATTTGACGTTGATGCCCAAGCTCCAGCATCTGGACGCTGCGGGGCTGAGCGTGATGGCTGACCTGATCGTCAAATCGGTGTTTGCCACCCTGCCGGACATTATTGATCCACCCGCCGAAGCACTGCCGGAGCATCTGACGCCGCAGGCGAAGATCACCCAGCAACTGCGTTTCATCTTTATCGGACTCAAGCATTGGCAGGGGCTCGGCAGTACCGAATAAAAGATCAACGGATCGCAGCCTTCGGCAGTTCCTACAGGGATTGATGTAGGAGCTGCCGAAGGCTGCGATCTTTTTTATGCGCCGCAAATTGGTGCATTAAAAAATCTTCACGCACCAAAACCTCTCATATCTCCGCAACATCCTGAAACATCCGCTAGTCTCCGACAGGGATTTCCTACATCTCGTCCGATTGGCAAGGCCCTTGCTCTAGTCTGAGTATTGTCCATAAGCTGGAAGCTTACCGATGCTGGTGATTCACCGCAGAATCGACCCTCAACCCGTCTGGGCCGCTGAGTTGCTCCTGACTTTCGAAGCGCGGAGCAAAAGCCGTCTGCGCTGTTTCAGTGCCGAAGGCGAAGACGTCGGGCTGTTTCTGGAGCGCGGCCAACCGCCGCTGTATGACGGCGAATGCCTGCAAGCCGAAGACGGCCGCATCGTTCGCGTTTGTGCCCGCCCCGAACAACTGCTGCACGTCACCTGCGCCAACGCTTTCGAATTGACCCGCGCCGCCTATCACCTGGGCAATCGCCACGTTGCCCTGCAAGTCGGCGATGGCTGGCTGCGCTTGCTCGATGACTACGTGCTCAAAGCCATGCTCGAGCAATTGGGCGCGCAGGTCGAAGCCATCGAAGCACCGTTCCAGCCGGAACACGGCGCCTATGGCGGCGGCCATCACCATTCCCGCCACGGCGACGAAGACTTCAACTACGCGCCGAAACTCCATCAGTTCGGCGTACGCCTGTGAATCCGGCCTGGGCGCTGCTGCGCCTGGCCAGTCCGCAACTGCCGATTGGCGGCTACAGCTATTCGCAAGGCCTGGAAATGGCGGTGGATAACGGCCGGGTGAAAAACCCGGACGACGCCCGCCGCTGGATCAGTGATCAGTTGCTACTGAATCTGTCGCGCTTTGAGGCGCCGTTGTTGGTTGCGCATTGCCAAGCGGCGGCGGATGAAAACTGGTGCGAGTTGCTGACCCTATGTGAGAGCCATCGCGCCAGCCGCGAGACCCGCGAGTTGCATCTGGAAAGTCGGCAGATGGGCTATTCGTTGCAGCAATTGCTCAACGGTTTGCCGGAACTCGACACGCCCGCGCGCGACTTTCTCGATCAATGCACAGAACCGCATCTGGCCCTGTGCTGGGCGCTGGCCGCGCGCGCTTGGGGCATTAGCCCGCAAGACGCACTCGCCGCGTGGCTGTGGAGCTGGCTGGAAAACCAGCTGGCCGTATTGATGAAAACCCTGCCGCTGGGCCAGCAAGCGGCGCAACGCCTGACCAGCGAACTGCTGCCACTGCTGCAACAGGCGCAGCAGGACGCCAGCCGAATCAATCCCGAACACATCGGCAGCGCCACGTTCGGCCTGTCCCTGGCGTGCATGGCCCACGAGCGCCAGTACAGCCGCCTCTTTCGCTCCTAGGAGAAACATTTATGAACACACAACCTCTGCGCGTCGGCATCGGCGGCCCGGTCGGTTCCGGCAAAACCGCGTTGACCCTGGCCCTGTGCCTGGCCCTGCGCGAGCGCTACAACCTCGCCGTGGTCACCAACGATATCTACACCCGCGAAGACGCCGATTTCCTCGTGCGCAATGAAGCTCTCGCGCCGGAACGGATCATCGGCGTGGAAACCGGCGGCTGCCCGCACACCGCGATTCGCGAAGACGCCTCGATCAACCTCGAAGCGGTCGATCAACTGAATCGACGCTTTCCGGGACTCGACCTGATTCTGGTGGAGTCCGGCGGCGACAACCTGTCGGCGACCTTTAGCCCGGAATTGTCCGACCTGACCATCTACGTGATCGACGTTTCGGCCGGCGACAAGCTGCCGCGCAAGGGCGGGCCGGGGATCTGCAAATCCGATCTGCTGGTGATCAACAAGATCGACCTTGCGCCACTGGTGGGCGCCTCGCTGGAGATGATGGACAGCGACACCAAACGCATGCGCAACGGCAAGCCGTTCGTCTTCAGCAACCAGAAAACCGGTCAGGGCCTGGAAGCCATCATCGCCTTCATCGAACGCCAGGGCCTGCTGACCGCAGCCTGATTCACTTTTCAACAAGGAAGCTTTTCCATGACTCTCAAACGCATTCTTGGCGCGGTTGCGCTACTGCTGACCCCGGCATTGGCCTTTGCTCATCCGGGGCATGGCGACAGTGGCTTGATCGCCGGTATCAGCCACCCGATAGGCGGCCTCGACCACTTGCTGGCGATGGTTGCCGTTGGGTTGTGGGCAGCGCAGCAACAAGGCGCCGCGCGATGGGCGCTGCCGTGCACGTTTGTCGGCACCATGCTGATTGGCGGCCTGCTCGGGTTTGAAGGCCTGCAATTGCCGGCGCTGGAAAGCGGGATTGCTGCCTCGGTGCTGGCGCTGGGCCTGGCGGTGGCGTTGGCTGTGCGTCCGCCGCTGGTGATGGCGGTGGTGGCAACGGCGGTGTTTGCGTTGTTCCACGGTGTGGCGCATGGGCTGGAATTGCCGGACATGAGCAGCCCTTGGGCGTATGCCGCTGGTTTCGTCGCCGCGACAGCTGCACTGCATGCCGCTGGTTATGCCGTAGTGCGTTTCCTGCCTCAGGCTGCTGCACCGTTGGTGCGCCTCGCTGGCGCTGCCTCAGCCATCACCGGCGCCTGGCTGCTGGCTGGCTAGACGGCACATCCCCTGTAGGAGCTGCCGAAGGCTGCGATCTTTTGATTTTGATTAATAAAAGCAAGATCAAAAGATCGCAGCCTTCGGCAGCTACAGGGTTCGTCACCCACCCGGTGCTCTCTGCTACCATGTCGCGCAATCGCCCCAGCCCGTGACGACGTCCGCCCATGCCCCACGCTTCCCGCTCCACCGCCCTGCCTGAATTGACCGCCCTGTTCGGCGCTGTGCAACAGCACTTCGTCAATGTGATCGTGCCCCTCTGGCAAGGCCCGGGCTGGAACGCCGACATGGCGTTGCCCTATGAGGCGCTGGACGCTGCGCACCAACCTTTGCCGGCGCAGCGCTATCGCGCGATGGCCTGTGCACGCCAGCTGTATCTGTTTTCCAGTCTGATCGGGGTTGTGGATAACGCTGAAGCTCGCGCAGCGACGCTGTTCCGTTCCCTGCAACGGCATTTCCACGATGCCGAGCACGGTGGCTGGTTCTACAGCATCGATGCACAGGGCAAGCCGCTGGATCAGCGCAAGGATCTCTACACCCACGCCTTCATTCTGTTCGCCTGCGCGCATTATTGGGCCAGGTCCGGTGATCCGCTGGTCGAGTCGACCTTGAACGCGGCGCTGGAAATCATCGGTCGGCGCTTTGCCACCGGTGACGGCTTGTACGAGGCGTGCCTGGATCGCGACTGGATCACCCTTGAAACCGGTCCGTTGCAGAATCCATTGATGCACCTGGCCGAAGCCTTCCTCGCCACCCTGGCCGTGCGCAAAGATGCACAGACGCAGACAGCGTTGCTGGAGTTATGTACAGCCATGCACAAGCGCTTCATCGATCCGCAACACGGCGTATTGATGGAGAAGCCGCTTGGGGCTGTGGATAACTGGTACGAACCGGGGCATCAGTTCGAGTGGTATTTCCTGCTGGAGTCGTCGCCGCTGTTGCGTGGTTCGAAACTGCATGCGGCACTGGACCGGGCGTTCGCGTTCACCGAGCAATACGGTGTGGTGCAACCGTCTGGCGCGGTGCGGGCGATGCTGGATCTGGAGCTGGATGGAAGGCCGAAGGATTCGACTCAGCGGATTTGGGCTCAGGCGGAATATCTGCGGGCGCTGACGTTGCGTCAGGGCAGCGAAGCCGTGGTGCTGCGCCAGTTACAGGCGTTGCAACAACGCTTTCTGCATGCCGGTGGCTGGCATGAATGCCGGGATGAACAAGGCGAAGTCAGTCGCAAGGACATGCCTTCTACTACGCCTTATCACCTTGCGACCTGCTATCACGGTCTGGCTGAATATTTACGCTGATCTCATGGAAAATGAGATCCAGTGTGCTGAGGAGATCTACTGTGGCGAGGGGATTTATCCCCGTTGGGCTGCGCAGCGGCCCCGCTCTTTTTAGGGCCGCTTCGCGCCCCAACGGGGATAAATCCCCTCGCCACAATAAATCTCCTTCTCCACAAATGTGTTCTCAACAGGAATCAGGGTTACATCAGGCGATCCACTTCTTGTCCCCGGTGAAGCTGATAGTCAACCAGCGCGCCGCATCCGGAGTGCCCAGCTTCGCCGAAATCTCCTCACGTAACGCATCCAGTTGCCCGACATTGCTCAGCGCATAATCGGCCGGCAACACCACATGAATCTCGATAAACCGCGCCCGCCCGTGCTTCTGTACGTACGACACGTAATCATCGAAACCATGCTCGACCTTCGCCGCGTCCATCACCTGGCGCACCTGGTCATCCAGCGTGTCCGGCGCGATCCCCAACACGTCACGCAGTGCCGGCCGAAGTATCTTGAACGCTGGCGGCAACATGGTCAGCGCCAGCACGATCAGGATCAGCGGGTCAACGTACGCCGCCCACTGGCCATAGCCCTGCGACTTGAGCAGCAGCGCTGCGAGGAAACTGATCAACAGGCCCACGGACAGCATCGCGTCCACCAGCCAACTGATGTTGTCGAACTGGATCAGACTGGATTTCAGTTTGCGGTTACGCCGACGCACGTAGAAGAAATAGGCGAACTCGACCACGGTGAACACGCCTGCATAGATGATCACCAGACCCAGTTCGATCTCGCGGCCACCGTTGATAATGCCGAACACACCGTTGAGAAATGCATAGATCGCAATCAACAGGAGAAAACTGCCTTCAATCAGCAGCACCATCGGTTCGAGATGCCAGAAACCGAACTGGAAACGGTGGTTGCTTTCCTTGGCGATCAACTTGGCAGTGATCAGCATCAGGACTTTGATGAAGGTTGCGATCAGCGAGAAAAAACCATCAAAAAGGATGGATTGGGAACCTGAAACAAAACCGGTAACGATCCCGGCGATCGCCACGGCAAACATCAGAATGGTCGATTGTTTGAGCAGCGCCTGCTCACCTCGGTTACTCACTTTAACTCCTCGAAAAACCCTGAAAACCGCGGGGTGCGGTGGGGTTGTTGAGAGAGGAGTTTACCTTATCGCTGATTTCCACCCGATTTTGTGGCGAGGGAGCTTGCTCCCGCTGGGGTGCGAAGCGCCCCCTGCTCTTCAGCTAAAAGCAGGGGCCTGCTGCGCAAGCCAGCGGGAGCAAGCTCCCTCGCCACAGGGTTAAGTGTCAGGCCTTGTTACGCTCGATCGCAAACCCAGCCCAGGTCTGGCTCACCGGCATCAACTCCAGGCTGTTGATGTTGATGTGCGCCGGCGCATTCATCACCCAGAAAATCGTCTCGGCAATGTCCTGCGGCTGGATCGGCTCGGCACCGGCATACGTTGCGTTGTAGCGTTCCTGATCGCCAGCGAAACGAACCAGCGAGAACTCGCTTTCGCACAGCCCTGGCTCGATATTGCTGACACGCACGCCGGTTCCCTGCAAGTCGCAACGCAGGTTCAGCGAAAACTGCTTAACAAACGCCTTGGTCGCGCCGTAGATATGGCTGCCCGGATACGGGTAGTTACCAGCGATCGAACCGAGGTTAACGATGCCGGCCCCTCGGCCATGGGCGATCAGGCGCGGCAGCAGCAGACGGGTTGCGTACATCAGGCCTTTGACGTTGGTGTCGACCATGGTGTCCCAATCGTCCAGATCGCACTTCGGCGCCGGGTCCACGCCCAATGCCAGACCGGCGTTGTTGATCAGGCCGCGCAGCTTGGCGAACGACGGCGGCAAGTTTGCAATCGCCTCCTCCATCGCCTTGCGATCACGCACATCGAGCACCAGGCCATGCACCTCGGTCTGCTTCGACAGCTCGGCGCACAGCGCATTGAGGCGTTCTTCACGACGACCGGTCAGCACCAGTTTCCAGCCAGCCTCGGCAAAACGGCGGGCACAGGCTTCACCAAATCCGGACGTCGCGCCGGTGATAAACAGGGTGTTGGACATCGTGTTCTCCTTGCTTCGGCCACCGTAGCAGCCCTTGGAATAGAAAATCAGCCAGCAGCATGCCCGGCCCACGAATATCGGGCAACTACCGCCTCCGTGTAGGAGCTGCCGAAGGCTGCGATCTTTTGATGTTGTTTCTGAAGGTCAAAAGATCGCAGCCTTCGGCAGCTCCTACACGGAGGTATTTCAGCTCAAAAAATGATCAATCGTCGGAGCGTCATACAGGGCGTGGCCTGTAGCCATGTGCGCGCACGTTATCCACAGTCCCTTCCACAGTTTCCGGGGGCAAGTGGAAACGCGCAAAGCCGCGCCATACAAGGCTTTGCGGGCGAAATAGAAAGTTTTTTGCTTGACCCTGAAGTGACAGATGTGCGGCACATGGCATTTTGCACGACCGAGCGGTCAGTGCAGTGATTGCGCGAGGCCAGTAATTACGGCCCTTAGCGAGGTCTTTCCAGAGTTTAATCACAGACTTATCCACAGGCTTGCCCCTCAGCAACCAACCCCTTTGCCGACTGGATAAAAAGGTTGACAAGAGCGACTCCAGCACGCGTAAAAACGCCTGATCAAAAAACAACCACAACGCTGCAAGCCACGGTTCCAGAGGCTTTCAGCCAGCTACTCCCACGTTATTCACAGCCAGCTCCACAGCAAACGGGGACAAGTCAAAACTGTGCAAAAACAGCCATTTGCAGCGTCTATATGTCGCGCTTTGACAGCTTGGTGGATTTGTTTTCCACAATTAGACGGAACAGCTGTTTTCCCTGTAGGAGCTGCCGCAGGCTGCGATCTTTTGATGTGTTTTTAAAGATCAAGAGATCGCAGCCTGCGGCAGCTCCTACAGGGGGATTGCAAGCATTAAAAAGCCCCGGGACTTGCGTCGCCGGGGCTGTGTATAACGTTGCAGCAATCAGTGCCCGCCCAAATAGGCGTTACGCACCTCCTCGTTCACCAGCAGCTCCTTGCCAGTGCCGGTCAGGCGGATCTCGCCGTTGACCATGACATACGCCCGGTCGGACAGTTTCAGCGCATGGTTGGCGTTCTGCTCGACCAGAAAAATGGTCATGCCGGTTTTCGCCAACTCGCGCAGGGTCGCAAAGATCTGCTTCACCACAATCGGCGCCAGGCCCAGGCTCGGCTCATCGAGCAGCAACAACTTCGGCCGGCTCATCAAGGCACGAGCAATCGCCAGCATCTGCTGTTCACCACCGGACATGGTCATCGCCCGTTGGGTACGGCGCTCTTCCAGCCGAGGAAACAGCGCAAACATGCGCTGCATGTCCTCTTTAGCGTACTTGTCGCCAATCGGGATGGTGCCCATCAACAGGTTTTCCTCGACAGTCATGTCGGGGAACACCCGCCGTCCTTCCGGCGATTGCGCAATGCCGTGGGAGGCGATGTAGTGCGATGACTTCTGGGTGATGTCGACGCCCTGATAAATAATCTGCCCGCCGGCCGCTCGTGGCTGGCCGAAGATCGACATCAGCAACGTCGATTTGCCGGCGCCGTTGGAGCCGATCAGGCTGACGGTTTCCCCCTCATTGATCTGCAGCGAAACACCCTTGAGCGCCTGGATCGGTCCGTAGAACACGTCGAGGTCTTTGAGTTCGAGGATCGGTTGCGTCATACCAGCTCCTCTTCGTCGGCGCCCAGATAGGCGGCAATCACTTTCGGATCGTTACGAATCGCTTCAGGTCCGCCTTCGGCGATGACGATGCCGTGGTCCAGCACCACGATGTGGTCGGAAATGCTCATTACCATGCCCATGTCGTGTTCGATCAGCACCACGGTCAGATCGTGCTCATCGCGCAGCAGCCGGATCATCGCGCTCAGCGCTTCGGTTTCCTGTGGATTGAGGCCGGCAGCCGGTTCGTCGAGGCAGATGATCTGCGGCCGCGTGCACATGGCCCGGGCAATCTCCAGACGGCGCTGCTGGCCGTAGGAGAGTTCACCGGCGAGACGGTTGGCGCAGTCGACCAGATCGACCACTTCCAGCCAGTAGAACGCGCAATCGAGCGCATCGCTTTCAGCCTTGCGGTAGCCCTTGGTGTTGAGGATGCCGGCGAGCATGTTGCGGTTGACCCACATGTGCTGGGCCACCAGCAGGTTTTCCAGCACCGACATTTCCTTGAACAGGCGAATGTTCTGGAACGTCCGAGCCAGGCCTGCGCGGTTCACCAGATGCGTGCCGCCGAACATCTTGTAGTACAGACGGCTGAGGAAGGATTTCGGCGAAACAAAATCGGTCGCTTTGAACGATTCGCCCAGCAACTGGATAACGTTGGTCTGCTGGCCGCGCACGTTGAGTTCGATCTTGCCGCCGGAAGCTTTATAGAAACCGGTCAGGCAGTTGAACACCGTGGTTTTGCCGGCGCCGTTAGGGCCGATCAAGGCGAAGATCGAGTTGCGCTTGACCTTCAGGCTGACATCGCTCAGGGCCTTGATGCCACCGAAATGCATCATCAGCTTTTCAACAGAGAGTACGACTTCACTCATGGCGCAGTCCTCTCATAGTGAATGGCACCTTTGCGTGGAGTGACCCCGGTGCGGCTGATGCGGATCAGCCCACGTGGTCGCCAGATCATCATCAACACCATCAGGATGCCGAACAGCAACACGCGATATTCGGCGAAGCCGCGCAGCAGTTCCGGGGCGACGGTCAACACGAATGCGGCGATCACCACGCCGATGGTCGAACCCATGCCGCCGAGTACGACGATGGCCAGAATCAGCGCTGATTCGAAGAAGGTGAACGAGGTCGGGTTGACGAAGCCTTGATAGGTCGCGAAGAACACGCCCGCGAGGCCGGCCGTCGATGCACCGATGGTGAACGCCGACAGCTTGACCAGCACGTGGTTGAGGCCCATCGAGCGGCAGGCGATTTCATCTTCACGCAGGGCTTCCCAGGCGCGGCCGACCGGCATTTTCACCAGACGATGCTTGATGTACAGCACGGCCAATACCACGAGGAACAACACCGCGTAGATGAAGTAGTACTTCACGTCCGGGTTGTAGGCGATGCCGAAAAACTCGTGGAACGGCACCCCGCCGTCCTTCGCGCGCTTGCCGAACTCCAGACCGAAGAAGGTCGGCAGCGGCGCCGGCATGCCGTTCGGGCCACCGGTCAGGGACAACCAGTTGTTGAGGATCAGGCGAATGATTTCACCGAAGCCCAACGTCACGATCGCCAGATAGTCGCCATGCAGGCGCAACACCGGGAAGCCGAGGATGCATCCAGCAAGGCCAGCAGTAATTGCCGCCAGCGGCAGCACGGTCCAGAAACCCAGCCCGAGATACTGGTAACCGAGCGCCAGACCGTAGGCACCGATGGCGTAGAACGCCACGTAACCAAGGTCGAGCAGACCGGCCAGACCGACCACGATGTTCAATCCCAGGCCCAGCAGCACGTAGATCAACCCGAGGATGACCACGCCCAGCAGATAGGAGTTGGAAACGAACGGCACGATGACCGCCAGCACAATCAGCAGCGGGATGATCCAGCGCAGGCTCGATTTGTGATCGCTGGGCAGTACGTGCACACCGGAACCGGTGCTCTCGAATCCGTCGAGAATTTTCAGGCCCTTGGGCGTTTGCAGGAACAGGCTGAGGGCGAAGCGGCCAATCATGACGATGCCGATGATCCACGCCACGCGGGTCGGTTCGAGATTGAAGCTGTACCCCTCAAGGACGACACCGACAATCGGCCCGAAAACGATCAGGGCAATCAGGCCGGCAAGAATCGCCTCAACCAGGCTTTTTTTGACATCAATGCTTTTTTTGGTGGTTGAAGACATCGCTTACACCTTCGACACAAGAGGACGGCCCAACAGGCCCTGCGGCCGGAAGACCAGAACAAGTACGAGCAGCGAGAAGCTGAACACGTCTTTGTAGTCGGAGTTGACCAGGCCGGAGAACAGCGACTCGGAGATACCGAGGATGATCCCGCCCAACATCGCACCCGGCAGCGAACCGATCCCGCCGAGTACCGCAGCGGTAAAGGCTTTAATGCCGATGACGAAACCGGCGTAGAAGTCGAACGTGCCGTAGTTCATGGTGATCAGCACACCGGCCAGTGCCGCCATGGCTGCACCGATGATGAACACGTAAGAGATAACGCGGTCGGTGTTGATCCCCAGTATCGAGGCCATCTTGCGGTCTTGCTGGGTGGCGCGGCACATGCGGCCGAGCTTGGTGTACTTGATGACATAGGTCAGCAGGCCCATGCCAACGAACGCGGCGACCAGGATGAACACCTTGGTGTAGGTGAGCTGGACAAAACCGGTGCCGATGTCGACGCGCCAGGCACCGGTGAGCAGTGTCGGAACGCCCTGTTGGCGCGCGCCCTGACTGATCTGGGCATAGTTTTGCAGAATCAGCGAGATGCCGATGGCGCTGATCAGCGGAGCCAGTCGGGTGGAGTTGCGCAGGGGTCTGTAAGCGACTCGCTCAATGACCCAGCCATACACCGCCGTGACGACGATGGTGAAGATCAGTGTGCCGAGCATCAGCAGCGGGAAGGATTCGATACCGAAGTAAGCCAGCAGAGCCAGACTGATTGCCGCCAGGTAAGCGGAAATCATGTAAACCTCGCCGTGGGCGAAGTTGATCATGCCGATGATGCCGTAGACCATTGTGTAGCCGATGGCGATCAGGCCATAGACCGACCCGAGGGTCAGGCCGTTGACCAGTTGCTGCAGGAAAATACCATCCATAACGCAATCTCACGCAGTGAGAACCTGCCCACCTGTAGGCGGGCGGCTCTTCTAGGGAAAATACAGATTTACGTCGGAGCAATGTCAGCCACGATTCACCCGTCACCACCGCCCCCTGTAGGAGTGAGCCTACTCGCGATAGCGGATTAACATTCAACACATGTGTTGCCTGTAACTCCGTCATCGCGAGCAGGCTCACTCCTACAAAGGAGCCGTGGGATCAGTTGATCGCGTCAGCCCTTACTTCTGTTTTTCCAGCTGGTGATATTTGCCGCTGGCGTCCCACTGGTACACCACGTAGTCGGAGACTTTCAGGTCGCCCTTCTTGTCCCAGGCCTTCTCACCCATGACGGTTTTCACCGGGTTGGCTTTCAGCCACTCGGCGGCTTTCTCGCCACTGTTGGATTTTGCGCCATTGAAGGCTGCAGCCAGGGTTTGCACCGAGGCGTAGGCGTACAAGGTGTAGCCTTCAGGTTCGGTGCCGGCCTTGCGGAAGGCATCGACGACGGTTTTACTTTCCGGCAGCAGACGCGGGTCGGCGCCGAAAGTCATCAGCACGCCGTCGACGTATTGCGGGCCGCCAGCGGTGGTCACCAGTTCGTCGGTAACGATGCCGTCGTCGGACATGAATTTCACGTCTTTCAGGCCTTCGGTACGCAGTTGTTTGACCAGTGGACCGGCTTCCGGGTGCAGGCCGCCGAAGTAGACAACGTCGGCACCGGCGGCGCGGATCTTGGTGACCAGGGCGCTGAAGTCTTTCTCGCCACGGGTCAGGCCTTCGTAGATGACCGGGGTCACACCACGCTTGGTCAACTGCGCCTTGGTGGCATCCGCCAGGCCTTGGCCGTAGGTGTCCTTGTCGTGGATGACCGCGACTTTCTTGCCCTTGAGCACGTCGACGATGTAGTCGCCGGCGACGATGCCTTGCTGGTCGTCACGTCCGCACATACGGAACATGGCGCCCAAGCCGCGCTCGGTCACTTGCGGGTTGGTGGAACCCGGGGTGATCGCGATAACGCCGGCCTCGTCGTAGATTTCCGAGGCTGGAATGGTGGAAGAAGAGCAGAAGTGACCGACTACGCCAGCGACTTTCTGGTTGACCAGGTCCTTGGCGACCGTGACCGCTTGTTTCGGTTCGCAGGCGTCATCGCCTTTGACCAGAACGATTTTCTCCCCGTTGACGCCACCTGCCGCGTTGACCGCATCAGCCGCCGCCTGTGCACCCTTCATGTACTGCTCGCCAAATGCCGCGTTGGCGCCAGTCATTGGACCCGCTACACCGATTTTGACGTCGGCTTGAGCAAACGCAGAAACACCCAACGCAGTAGCCACTGCGAGGGCCAGAAAGCCTTTCTTGTAAAACGTCTGGGACATGAGGTGGTGCTCCAAGGTTTTTTTTAGTTGGCACTGCGACTTCACTTCACTGAAAGCTCAGAGCAAGGCCCGTGCCATCGGTTTTTTATTCTTCAAAAAGTCGCTGCTTTCTTGTTATTTCGACTGTTTCGTTCCCATTTTCATTGGGCGTGCAACCGTCTAAACCGCGGAAGGTGAAACCATTTATTTTTTCAGGCGCACCCCGCACGCGCCATCATTGCAACCGCGGCGCCAAACGACGTGCAACCAGCCTGTAACAGCCCGCGTCACCGAACTGCACACTGCTGGTGCGGGACTGCTACAACCCGCACCATTACAGGCTAGTCGCTGCATCGAAAAGCGCCGCTTCCGGCAACATATTTCAACACTCAAATGACGATGCGCAGGCACTGGCCCGCGTGATACAGCGAGAACCCGGCCTCGTACAGGCAACTGCGCAAGCTCACGCCCGCCAAGGGCTGCATCGGTGCAAAGGGTATCGGCAGGGCCTGTGGATTGCCGTTACACAAGTAATCGGCAAAGGCCTTGCCGACCACGGTGCCGGTGGTGACGCCGCGACCGTTGTAGCCAGTGACGGCCACCAGTCCCGGCGCCGGTTCGAACAGACGCATGAGGTGATCGGGCGTGAACGCGATACGCCCGGTCCAGGTGCATTCCCATTCAACCGGTTTCAGGTTGGGGAAATAATGCTGTTGTACCCGGTCGGCCCAAGCCTTGAGAAACCAGGCCGGTTTCTGGTTGCCGTTGCCAAGGCTGCCGAGCAATAAGCGCCCTTCTTTGTCACGGCGGATACTGCTTAACACTTGTCTGGTATCCCACGAACCCTGCCCGCCCGGGAGGATTGCCTGCGCGGCGTCTTCGCTCAGCGGCACCGAGGCGACCTGATAGTAGTAACCGGGGAAGAAGTTGCGCTTGAGTTCGGTCCAGTCGCCTTCGGTATAGGCATTGGAGGCGATGACCACTTGTTCGGCGAGCACCGAACCGTGCTCGGTTTGCACCGACCATTTCGAGCCCTGACGTTCGAGTCGGGTGACCGGCGAGTGGTCGAACATCTGCCCGCCGAGGCCGGTTACGGCGTTGGCCAAACCGCTGACGTAAGCCATTGGATTGAGTGTGCCGGCACGACGATCGAGCAGCGCGGCGGCGATTTTTTGCGTGCCGGTGGCTTGCTCGCAGGCCTTGCCGGTGAGCAATTCGACCGGCGCACCACGGCGTTTCCATTGTTGCTCACGACTGCGCAGATCCGCCTCGCCCTTGGCGTTGTGCGCCATGTGCAGGGTACCTTCGCGGCGCAACTGGCAATCGATGTTGTATTTATCCACAAGGCTGAACACCAGCGCCGGCGCCGCCCCGAGCATGCGGTTGAGCTGGCTGCCGACCGCTTCGCCGAAACCGGCTTCGATCTCGTCCGGCGGGATCCACATGCCGGCGTTGACCAGCCCGACATTGCGCCCGGAACCGCCGTGGCCGGCGCGATAGGCTTCCAGCACACAGACGCTTTTGCCTTTTTCCAACAGATGCAGCGCCGCCGACAAACCGGTGAACCCGGCGCCGATCACGCAGACATCAACTTTGACTTCGCCCTTCAGCCCGGTGTTATCCGGCCGTTGTGGCGTGAGCTTTTCCCACAGACATTCTTCGCGTAACGGCATTGCCAGACTCCAACAGAAACCTAACAAACACTGCATACCCTGTGGGAGCGAAGCTATCTGTGACGAAAACCTGTGGCGAGGGGATTTATCCCCGTTCGGCTGCGAAGCAGTCATCGCTTTTAGATTTTCAGGGCCGCTGCGCAGCCCAACGGGGATAAATCCCCTCGCCACAAAGGTTCACTCCTGCAGGGGGGATCTCCACCTGTCAGTCGAACGTGATGCCCTGCGCCAGCGGCAACTCCAGCGAATAGTTCACGGTGTTGGTCTGGCGGCGCATGTACCCGCGCCATGCATCGGAACCCGATTCACGACCACCGCCGGTTTCCTTCTCGCCACCAAACGCGCCACCGATCTCGGCACCGCTCGGGCCGATGTTGACGTTGGCGATCCCGCAGTCACTGCCCACCGCCGACATGAACTGCTCGGCCTCGCGCACATCCGTGGTGAAGATGCACGATGACAGACCTTGTGGCACGGCGTTGTTCAGGCGCAGCGCTTCCTGGAAATCGTTGTAACCGACCACGTACAGAATCGGCGCGAAGGTTTCGCTGCAGACCACGTCGCTCTGCTCCGGCATTTCAACGATGGCCGGCGAAACGTAATAGGCATTGGGGAATTGGTCTTCGAGCTGACGCTTGCCGCCGAACACCCGACCACCCTCGCTCAACGCCTGCTCCAGTGCGTCCTGCATGTTTTCGAAGCTGTGCTTGTCGATCAGCGGGCCGACCAGATTGCCTTCCAGCGGGTTGCCGATGCGCACTTTCGAGTACGCAGCTTTGAGGCGAGCAACAATTTCTTCCTTCACCGACTCATGGGCGATCAGGCGACGCAGCGTGGTGCAGCGCTGGCCGGCAGTGCCGACGGCGCTGAACAGAATCGCACGCACCGCCATGTCGAGGTCGGCGCTCGGGCCGAGGATCATCGCGTTGTTGCCGCCCAGTTCGAGAATGCTGCGGGCAAAACGCGCGGCGACTTTCGGCGCCACTTCGCGGCCCATGCGCGTGCTGCCGGTGGCGCTGATCAGCGCCACACGCGGGTCGTCGACCAGCGCTTCACCCGCGTCGCGACCACCGATAATCACTTGGCAAAGATTCGCCGGCGCATCGCTGAAATTCTTCACCACACGATCAAACAGTGCCTGACAAGCCAGTGCGGTCAGTGGAGTTTTCTCCGACGGCTTCCATACCACCGGGTTGCCGCAGACCAGCGCCAGCGCGGTGTTCCACGCCCACACCGCGACCGGGAAGTTGAACGCACTGATGACACCGACCACGCCCAGCGGATGCCAGGTTTCACGCATGTGGTGGCCCGGACGCTCGGAGGCAATGGTCAAACCGTACAACTGACGAGACAGGCCGACGGCGAAATCGCAGATGTCGATCATCTCCTGCACTTCACCCAAACCTTCCTGGGTGATCTTGCCCGCCTCCCAAGACACCAACTCGCCGAGATCGGCCTTGTATTCGCGCAATACTTCACCGAATTGACGCACCAACTCGCCGCGACGCGGGGCCGGGATCTTGCGCCACTGTTCGAACGCATGATCTGCGCGACTGATGTGCTGCTCGACTTCGGCCGCGCCCTCCCAATTGACGGCGGCAATGCGGCTGCCATCGATGGGCGAATGCACCGGCACTTTGCCGTTCTGATAAAGGGCCGGGTTCACACCAAGACGATCAAGCAATGCGGCAACCATGGGTCACTCCTCAAGCAAAAAACTGAATGTGTGCGGCCGCTGTTTGCACGACCGGGCAGGCCTTTAGTTGTAGCGTCACAATGGCAAGGCAACAAACGACCTTTACGCGAGATATCATTCCGTTTATTCATGCTGAGCATCGAAAGACAAGAAAAGGATCGGTCATGCTGAACAAACGCCACTTGCCCTCGATCACCGCCCTGCAGTGCTTCGAAGCCGTGACCCGGCACCTGAGCTTCACCCGCGCGGCCGAAGAACTGAACCTGACCCAGAGCGCGGTCAGCAAGCAGGTCGCGCAGCTGGAGGAATTGTTACAGCACTTGTTGTTCCTCCGCGTGCGCCGGCGTTTGCAGATGACCCCGGCCGGGGATCTGTACCTGGTCGAAGTACGAAAAATCCTCACGCAGGTGGAGATGTCGACCCATTACCTGCGTTCCTACGGCGGCGAAACCGAAGTCCTGCGCGTATCGACGCCATCGACCTTCGGCGCGCGCTGGCTGGTGCCGCGCTTGAAAGGCTGGCGTTTGCGTCACCCGTCGATTCATCTGGATTTGTGCAACGAACAGGAAGCCGATGACTTGCTGCAAGGGCGCAGCGATCTGGCGTTTTATTTCGGTCAGGGTTCGCGGCCCGGCACGGAATGCCTGAAATTGTTCGGCGAAGAGTTGGTGCCAGTCTGCGCGCCGGGCAGCCTGCCAGACACACCGTTTACTGACCCGACGCAGCTCACCGATCTGGTCCTGCTGCAAAATGCCTCGCGCCCACAGGCGTGGCACGACTGGTTCGACAGTCAGGGTTACCAAACCGAACACAGCTATCACGGCCCACGCTTTGAAACCTTCTATATGTGCATCCGCGCCGCGCAGGTCGGCTGCGGCGTGGCGTTGTTGCCACGGTTTCTGGTGGAAGAGGAATTGGCCGACGGCAAATTGGTCATTCCCTGGCAGCATGCAATGCCCAGTCCCGACGCCTATTACCTCGCCTACCCGGAGCACGCGGCGGAAGTGCCGAAGGTGCGCGACTTCGTCAAATGGATGCTCGAACAGATCGACAATCCCTGACCGATCTCCCGTAGGAGCTGTCGAGTGCAACGAGGCTGCGATCTTTTGATCTTGAAAACCAGCATCAAAAGATCGCAGCCTCGTTGCACTCGACAGCTCCTACAGAGGGCGCTCATTGGGCAATAACAAACAAACCGTCAACAACGTGAGCCTGGGCGAGTCGTGAACGCAGGTCATCATCGATAGTGCAATCATCCGGCTTGTACAGCCGCACGCGGCGATAGGCTTCGACCCGATTGATTTCCTGCCCGAGATATTCCCAGACAACCCTCGAGCACGACGGCGCACGATGATCCGCAGCAGAGACCCCCATCTTCAAACCATTGAGCCGCGTGATACAGCTTTTGAAACTCGGGATAAGAATGGTTTGGCTGATTTCGTTTGAAGTGAGCGATTCATAATCGATAAAAAACAGGCGATCCCGTAGGTAGTAGGCGACGCCCAAATATCGATATTGTTCAAACCCTGCCTCCTCACCGGCAATTTGCAAGCGCTCGTTTCGCTCATAAACGATGTCTTCACCGTCCTCTCGCACATGCACAAGCGAACACAGAATGGAACCGGGATCGGTCATTGCGTTGTAGTACTCGTAGTAATAACCGACGTGAGTTTTCAGTTCCGGTGAAGACTCCTGGCGCAGATGGTCATGCATTATTCTTGAAGGCGTCGCCTTTTCGGTAGAGTGGCAATTACTGGATTTCATACAAAGCAATGCGCTGAACTTCTCCGCAGGCAAAGCCAGCTCAAACTCATCCACACCAAAAAAATCGCAAATTCGCTTGAGATTAAAAGGTGTAGGGACACTTTTCCCACAAAGATACTTATTGAATTGCCCACGATTAATACGAATTTTCCTACAAACTTCCGCGACAGATCTGTAGTGACTACAAAGTAATTTCAGATTCACGGAAAGAGACTCGCACATACAATAACCCAACGAAAATCAAGAGAACGCAACCATAGCAGCAACTCGCATCATATTTAAGCAACTTGCGAAATTGCATCGAATGAAATATGGCTGGATATTACGCCCCCTGAAAGGCTTCAGGACTGAAGACACCATCGTTTCGCCAGCACTCTAAATAGCTAGGAGCTTTGAATGCTAGATATCATCAACGACTTTCTGTCGGGCAAAATATTAATACCTTTAGTTCTAGGACTGGGAAGCTACTTCACCGTCCGATCAAGATTTGTTCAGCTCAGATACTTCACCCATATGTTCGGCGTTTTACACGGCAGTTGGCGCGCCGGCAGCCATCAATTGAGTTCATTTCAGGCGCTGACACTCAGCCTTGCTGGACGCGTGGGTACTGGCAATATCGTCGGGGTCGGAATTGCCGTCAGCATGGGAGGACCTGGCGCCGTATTCTGGATGTGGATAACCGCTTTTTTGGGCATGTCCAGCAGTCTTTTCGAATGTACGCTGGGTCAACTCTACAAGCGTAGCGATGGGAACGGACTCTATAGAGGTGGCCCGTCCTGGTACATTCAGCACGGCCTGGACAAACGTTGGCTAGGAATGATCGCTGCAGTGCTTTTGCTCGTGACCTTCGGGTTTGCAATCAATGGCCTTGAGTCCCATGCGGTATCACACTCGCTAAAGGACGCGTTTGGTGTACCGCCTATGTGGTCAGGGCTCGCACTTTGTTTAATGCTGGGAGCCGTGTTCATCGGCGGGATAAAGCGTATAGCCGCAGTGGCCGACCTTTTGGTTCCGCTCAAGGTCCTCGCCTACATTGGCGTGACAACCTACGTGCTGGTTCTGCAGTTCGATCAAGTCCCGACAATGCTGATGTCCATCATCAAAAGTGCATTCGGTATGGATGAAGCGTTCGGAGGCCTGATTGGCAGCGCAATCATCATGGGGGTGCGACGTGGAGTATTTTCCAACGAAGCAGGCTTGGGCAGCGCTCCCAATGTTGCGTCAGTAGCGAAGGTCGGCCACCCGGTTGCACAAGGCGTGGTCCAGGCATTGAGTGTTTTCATCGATACATTCGTGATCTGCACGTGCACTGCCCTGCTGATTTTGCTATCCGGTTTCTACACTCAAGGATTTGAAGGAGACGGAATTGCTCTGGCACAAAACTCGCTGGCGGCCGTTGTTGGTGAGTGGGGGCGGATGTTTATAAGCGTGGTGCTGGCATTGTTCGTATTCACGGCAATGCTCTACAACTATTACCTTGGAGAAAATAGCCTGCGGTTCATGTTTGGTGAGCCCAGGAAAACGCTAATACTTTATCGCCTGCTGGTATTATTTTTAGTGTTATGGGGTTCCATCGAAGATCTGTCCACTGTTCTGGCTTTTGCCGATATCACAATGACTTTATTGGCACTTGTCAACCTGATAGGGATGGCCCTGCTGTTCAATATATGCCTGCGCCTTTTGCGTGATTATGACGAACAGCGTCGCGCCGGAATCCAGGCACCCGTTTTCGACCCAACGTTGTTTTCTGATCTGGATCTCGATCCTGGAGCATGGCCACCGCTGGCCGATCACGCTGGTACATCAGTGCTTGGCAAGCCCGCAAGGAGACAGCCAGTTTAAACTTAGATAGAAATTGCAGAGCCATTAAACCAAGTTATGGCTCTGCCCTGCTGCAACCGCAACCAAAACAACAACAGACTCTTCGATCTGGCGCACCTAAAACAACTTAAGGACTTTTCCCATGAGTCGATTCCACCCCCTCAAAGCAAGCGCAACCAATACCCCGACCTTCTTTATAGATTCGTATGCCGCACCTAATCAGTTATTTGAAGACGCCTGTTTCAGAATCCGCGCCGCCGCCAGTCTGTTGGAGACTTTCACATCGGTCACCATAAAGGGCACTAACGACTCTGACTTTTATCGAATGATACTTCCTGCTTATGTATTACTTCAGGACGGCGTTGACACACTGGAGCAGATCTCTTTCAAGGGTGGTGTCATCCATGTATAAAATAGCAACCCACACAATGATTAGAGCAGCGATGATTAAAGCAGTTGAAATAAATCTGATACCGAGACACTCACTACTCTCCGAGTATTTAAAAAGCTGGGAGCATATTGAAAAAGTCCTTTACGCCGCACTTGAGGTGCAACCGAAAATAGATAATTTTTGCGGGCTAAGGTGTATGGCCTCTAAGGATCTTTCACCTGAAAGCAAAAAAGCGCTGGCAATCCCCACCGCTGATATGCGCCACTAGCGCCATTGATTGAGACCGCGCCACGGCGCGGCGCACCTGGAGACCCCGTTATGAGCGAGAGTGTGTTTGCCGATCGCATCGTGCAGAACCTGCTCGACACCGACTTCTACAAACTGACGATGATGCAGGCGGTGCTGCACAACTACCCCAACGTTGAAGTCGAATGGGAGTTTCGTTGCCGTAACAGCGAGGATCTGCGCCCGTATCTGGCCGAGATCCGCTACCAGATCGAGCGCCTGGCCGAACTGAGCCTGAGTGCCGATCAACTGAATTTCCTCGAGCGCATCAGCTTCCTCAAACCGGATTTCCTGCGGTTCCTCGGGTTGTTCCGCTTCAACCTGCGCTACGTGCACACCGGCATCGAGAACGGCGAACTGTTCATCCGTCTGCGCGGGCCATGGCTGCATGTGATTCTCTACGAGGTGCCGCTGCTGGCCATCGTCAGCGAAGTGCGCAACCGCTATCGCTACCGCGAAACCGTGCTCGAACAGGCGCGCGAGCAGCTCTATCGCAAGTTCGACTGGCTGACCGCCAACGCCTCGGCTGACGAATTGTCGCAACTGCAGGTCGCCGATTTCGGCACGCGACGCCGGTTTTCCTACCGCGTGCAGGAAGAAGTGGTGAACGTGCTCAAGCACGATTTCCCTGGCCGTTTCGTCGGCACCAGCAATGTGCATCTGTCGCGCGAACTGGACATGAAACCGCTGGGCACCATGGCCCACGAATGGATCATGGCGCACCAGCAACTCGGCCCACGGCTGATCGACAGTCAGATCGCCGCGCTCGATTGCTGGGTCCGTGAATACCGCGGCCTACTCGGTATCGCCCTCACCGATTGCATCACCACCGATGCCTTCCTCGGCGATTTCGATCTGTTCTTCGCCAAGCTGTTCGACGGTCTGCGCCACGATTCCGGCGATCCTGTGGTCTGGGGCGAAAAATGCATCGCCCACTATCACCAGCTCGGGATCGACCCGATGAGCAAGACGCTGGTGTTCTCCGACAGCCTGACCCTGCCCAGGTCGCTGGAAATCTTCCGCGCGCTGCACGGCCGGATCAACGTCAGCTTCGGCATCGGCACCAACCTCACCTGTGACATTGCGGGTGTTGAACCGATGAGCATCGTGCTTAAAATGACCGCCTGCAATGGTCAACCGGTGGCGAAGATCTCCGACGAGCCAGGCAAGTCCCACTGCAAAGACCCGAATTTCGTCGCCTATTTGCGACATGTTTTCCAGGTTCCTGCCGATTCCAGTCTATCTAGCAAGGAGTGAATTCATGCAAGCCGTACAGCGTGAGATTGCGCAGCAGCTCAAGGTGCAACCGCCGTTCGCCGACTACAAGGCCCTGCAGGCCGAAGTCGCCCGGCGCATTACCTTCATTCAGGATTGCCTGGTCAATTCCGGGCTCAAGACCCTGGTGCTGGGCATCAGCGGCGGTGTCGACTCGCTGACCGCCGGCCTCTTGGCCCAGCGCGCCATGCGCGAACTGCGCGACCAGACCGGCGACAACAGCTACAAATTCATCGCCGTGCGCCTGCCGTACGAAACCCAATTCGACGAACACGACGCTCAGGCTTCGGTGGATTTCATCGCTCCGGACGAGCGCCACACTGTCAACATCGGCCCGGCCGTGAAGTCGCTGGCCGCTGAAGTCGCGGCCTTCGAAGGCAAGCACGCGGTGTCGGTGGATTTCGTCCTTGGCAACACCAAGGCGCGGATGCGCATGGTCGCCCAGTACACCATCGCCGGCGCGGCGCACGGTCTGGTAATCGGCACTGACCACGCGGCGGAAGCGGTGATGGGTTTCTTCACCAAGTTCGGTGACGGCGCCTGCGACCTCGCGCCGCTCAGTGGCCTGGTGAAAAATCAGGTTCGGGCGATTGCCCGCAGCTTTGGCGCACCGGAATCGCTGGTCGAGAAAATCCCGACGGCGGATCTGGAAGACCTGTCACCGGGCAAGCCGGACGAAGCCTCCCACGGCGTGACCTATACCGAGATCGATGCCTTCCTGCACGGCGAACCGGTGCGTCAGGAAGCGTTCGACATCATCGTCGCGACCTACAACAAAACCCACCACAAACGCGTAATGCCGTTCGCCCCGTAAGTTGAAAGCCCCCCCTGTAGGAGCTGTCGAGTGAAACGAGGCTGCGATCTTTTGATCTTCAAAAACAAAATCAAAAGATCGCAGCCTGCGGCAGCTCCTACAGAAAACAAAAAAGCGTCCCGTGGGACGCTTTTTTTGTGCCTGACTCGATTACTTGACGGTAATCGTGCCTTTCATCATCGAGATGTGGCCAGGGAACGAGCAGAAGAAGCCGTAGCCGCCGTCTGCAATCTTCGCCACGTCGAAGGTCAGCGAGTCGGTTTCCTTGGCGCCGATGATCTTGGTGTGAGCGATGATGCGTGCGTCACCTTCCGGCAGATAGTTCTTGTCGATACCGGCGGCCAGGCCTGCGGTAGCGATTGGCTGCATGTCAGCTTCTTTGCTGATCACCAGGTTATGGCCCATGACGTTCTTCGGCAGGCTGCCGGAGTGGGTCAGTTCGACGGTGAAGGTCTTGCAGCTCTTGTCGATCACGATTTCCTTGGTGTTGAAGGACATCTGATCGGTGGAGTCAACGGTGGTTTTGCACTCGGCAGCCATCAATTGGCTGCTGGCCAGCGCCAGCAGGGATACCGCAACAACTTTGGAAAACATGGTGAATCTCCAAGGCAGGGTTAACAAAAACACTAATGGTGGAAAGACTGCCTGAAATCTTCGCAAGTTCCTATGACTTGAGTCAAAAATTGTATACAACTTTCAGGCTATGACACTCATCGAGACAATCTAACGGCCAGATTCCCCGGCCCGCCCTATGATCGGCGCATCTACTGAGACGGAGTGCCTGTCATGTTCTTTAACGGTCTGTTGTGCAGTTTGCTCGCCGCCTACGCCTGTGGCGCCAGCGGCACCTTTGAATCACCGGAACGCGAAGTTTAGCCCTTGGATCGAGGCGTGCCAGCCATTACCCTGTGACTGATTGACCCAGGAGAAAGGCATGTCTCTGAAATCCGTGTGTGTATTTTGCGGTGCCAATGCTGGCACCGTCCCGGCTTATACCGAAGCTGCAATCGCTCTTGGCCGGGCGTTGGCTGAACGCAAGCTGACCTTGGTCTACGGCGGTGGCGCCGTGGGTCTGATGGGGATTGTCGCCGACGCCGCACTGGCCGCTGGCGGCGAAGTGATCGGCATCATCCCGCAAAGCCTGATGGACAAGGAGATCGGCCACAAAAGCCTGACACGTCTGGAAGTGGTCGACGGCATGCATGCGCGCAAGGCACGGATGGCTGAGCTCAGCGATGCGTTCATCGCCCTGCCCGGCGGCCTCGGCACGCTGGAAGAGCTGTTCGAAGTCTGGACCTGGGGCCAGCTCGGTTACCACGGCAAACCGCTGGGGCTGCTGGAAGTGAACGGCTTTTATAGCAAACTCACTGCATTTCTTGACCACATCGTCGGCGAAGGCTTCGTTCGCGCGCCACACCGTGACATGCTGCAAGTGAGCGAATCACCACAAACGCTGCTCGATGCCCTCGATCAATGGAAGCCGACCGTCACGCCAAAATGGGTCGACCAAAAACCCAGCTAACCACCGGGCACCGATACAGGGCAGAATACGCGCCGCTCAACCTCACCTTCGACCAAGAGGAACGCCCATGGCCAAACCCAATTACTCCTTCGCCAAACGTCAACGAGACCTGGCAAAGGAACAGAAGAAAGAGGAAAAGCTTCAGCGCAAGAAACAAACAGCTGAAGAAGCAGCACTGAACCCTGAGGGTGAAGTGGCAACAGATGACGATGTTGATGCAACTGAAGCACCGAAAGATCAGGCGCCTGACGCCTGAGCCCCACCGGGTTTGATGATCGAATCAGACCCAGCGGATTTGTGACGGGGCTGGCGGTTTCACTGCCGGCCCTCACAGCCCTTCCCAGAAACACCCCAATTCCCCTGTAGGAGTGAGCCTGCTCGCGATAGCAGTGTGTCATTCGAAATATTTGCTGCTGACACACCGCTATCGCGAGCAGGCTCACTCCTACAGTTTGATTTGCATTAATCCAGGGGCATTACGGTCACGCGGACTTCGGGATCGTGGTTGCCGCCGCCGAGGATCACTCCGCGTAATGGCGAAACGTCAGAGAAGTCCCTGCCCCACGCCAATGTGATGTGTTCCAGCGCCGGCTGCACGTTGTTGGTCGGATCGAAATCCACCCAGCCCAGCACCGGACAAAACACCGACACCCACGCATGCGACGCATCGGCGCCGATCAAGCGTGGCTGCCCCGGTGGCGGCTGCGTCAGCAGGTAACCGCTGATGTAGCGCGCCGCCAGCCCTCGCGAGCGCACGCAGGCAAGCATCAAGTGCGCGAAGTCCTGACAGACCCCACGCCGCCGCTCCAGCACCTCCACCAGCGGCGTCGCCACCTGGGTCGCCTCGGCATCGAAGGTGAATTCGCTGAAGATCTTCTGCATCAAATCCTGCACACCGAGCAGTAATGGCCGCCCCGGCGGGAAACAGCTGTGCGAGAACTCGACGAAGCTACTTTTCAAATGCACATAGGGAGACTGAAAACGATAACGACAAGCCTCAAGCACGTCGGCGGACAACGGCTGGCTGCTGTAGGTCAGCGCATCGCGGGTCTGCTCCCATGCCGGCGACTGATTGAAATCCAGCGCTGGTCGCGCCAGCACTTCGACCGTCAGTTGTGCATTGACCTGCAATTCATCATGCGGCCGCTCGAAGGCCAAGCGGGTCAGCGGATTGCCAAACACATCCAGTTCATCGCGCCGCGCCGTAGGCTCCGGACTGATCAGCAGTTGCTGTTCGGTGCAACGTTGCCAACTGCACTCGCGCGGCCACAGATGGGCCAGTTGCTGTGCCAGCGAAACCGGGCTGTCGTAGTGATAACAGGTGTCGTGGAAGATCTGGTAATGCGCGCTCATCAGACCGACACCGTACGCTGGCTGACGTCGTCGACGTGAGCGAAATGGCGCAACGCCAGACGATCCGAGACCTGGCCGCTGGCCTCGGCGATCTCTTGCAGCAGATCCGCCAGGCCATCGAGTGCCGCACGCACACTGGTCTCGCCGAACAGCGGATTTTCCAGGCAGCCCAGATCGAATCGCGCCAGACGCTCGACCAATGGCGGCAGCCCAGCCTCACGCGGCACGCCGAAATCATCGTTCAGACGTTTCAAGGTGCGCGTGACCAGTTTCAACTGGAACAACACCGCATGTGGGTTTTGTTCATCGAGCAACAACAGGTCGAGCACCGGAATCAACTGCGCTACGGCCAGATAACGTGAGCGGTAGGTGATGCTGCTGTTGCCCAGTTCGAGCAGCCATTCCAGCCCCGCCTGATCGAACGCTGCGGCGCCGCGCAGAAATGCCGCCAGACTGCTGCTGAGAAATTGCAGACGCTCGATACGCCGCCCGATCATCAGGAAACGCCAGCCTTCGTCGCGCGTCATGTCGTCCAGCGCAAACCCGGACAACGCCGCCAGCGACATCACCAGACGGTTGAGAAAATCCAGCAGTTCGCCGAAATCCGGCTCGTCAGTGTCCAGTTCCATCGCTTCGCGCTGCAACTCGACCAACGCTTGCCAGTTCTCCCGCGAGAGTTTGCCGCGTACCTGCGAGGCTGCCCACTGCAAACGTTGCAGGTTGGAGCGCAGGCTGAACGACCAGTCATCGCCAAGCAGCGCGGCCAGCAAGCGTTCCGGCAACTCGCCTTCGTCCGGTAACAGCGTCAGGCGCTCGCCGAGATCGACGGCTGCCTGCAAGGCTTGCGGGTCATCGCCATCGACATACCGCGCGAGCATGATCCGCAGCAGTCGCGCGCTGTCATCGCAGCGCTCGCAATATCGGCCGAACCAGAACAGGTTTTCCACTACCCGCGAGGGCAGATAAGGATCGCGCCGCACGAGGTCATGCACGCCGACATTGCGCTGGGTTTTCCATTGTTCGCCGCTCGGCGGACGATCACCGAGCACCCAGGTGTCCTTGCTGGCACCGCCGCGCTGCATCGACACCACCTCGGCATCAGCCTCGGCGGCCACCCGGGTCAGGCCACCGGGCAGCACTCGATAACCGTCGCAACTGGCGACGGCGTACATGCGCATGCCGATCGCCCGGGGTTGCAGTTGACCGTTTTCGGCTTGCCAGATCGGCGCCTGCGACAACTGCGCCAATTCTTGCGCCACATAGGCGTACGGCCGCGCCCGCATGCGCGCGGCGAGCTCATCGCGCTGTTTTTCACTCAAATCACGGCCAAATACCGGGGCGAAGCTTTGTGAAGGAAACGCCGGTTTGATCAACAGTTCAGGCAGTTTTTCCAGCGCTTGCGCCAACACTGGCGCCTCACCGCACCACCACGTTGCGATGGACGGCAGGATCAGTTCTTCGCCGAACAGGTATTGATTGATCTTCGGCAGAAACCCGAGCAATCCCGGTGATTCGAGCACGCCACTGCCCAGCGCATTGGCCACCAGGACCCGGCCCTGACGCACCGCTTCGAGCAGCCCGGGAACGCCGAGCGCCGAATCCGTGCGCAGCTCCAGCGGATCGCAGAAGTCGTCGTCGAGGCGACGCATGATCGCGTGGACGCGGCGCAAACCGCTGAGGGTTTTCAGGTAGACCGTGGCGTCGCGCACGGTAAGGTCACCGCCCTCGACCAGCGGATAACCGAGCTGGCGGGCCAGATACAAATGTTCGAAATAACTTTCGTTGAAGCGCCCCGGCGTCAGCAACACCACCAGCGGCGCATCATTACCGGCCGGCGCCTGACGCGCGAGGGTTTCCTGCAAGGTGCGGAAGAATCCGGCCAGATGCTGCACCTTCAGATCGCGGTACAGCTCGGGAAAGGCACGGGAAACGATGGTGCGGTTTTCCAGCGCATACCCGGCGCCCGACGGTGCCTGGGTACGATCGGCAGTGACCCACCAGCGGCCGTCCGGCGTGCGCGCCAGATCCACCGCGTAAAGGTGCAGAAAAGCGCCTTCCGGCGGCGCAATGCCCTGACACGGCCAGAGAAAATTGTTGTGCCCGAACACCAGCTCAGCGGGCAGCAAGCCTGCGCTGATCAGCCGCTGCGGCCCATACAAATCGGCCAGCACGGCATTGAGCAATCGCGCCCGCTGAGCAATTCCGGCCGACAGTTGTTGCCATTCATCCGCCGCAATCACATGCGGCAGCAGATCCAGTTCCCACGGCCGGTCCGCGCCTTTCGGGTCGGCATAGACGTTATAGGTGACGCCGTTTTCCTGAATCTGCCGCGCCAGCAACGCTTGGCGCTGCACCAGTTGCGCCGGGGTGCTGCGTTGCAACTGGTCGAACAGTCGCCTCCAGTGCGGACGCACTGCGCCGCTGCCGTCGAGCAGTTCGTGATAAGTGCCCGCCGTCAGCGGGTAGCGGTCTAGCAGGTCAGGCATGGAAAGCTCGGCAGACAGCAGGGAACGGTCAGACTAACGCAGGCACATGACGCGCGGATATACGAAAAATCCGCGTGTCGCGTAGGCCCTAGAAACGTCGTAAATCGATTGTCATCGGTAGCTCGTCACTGATTTCCACATTCGGTATAGGAAGTTTCCCCGGCGTGTGTCCGACGCGGAAGAAACGCGCCATGCGCCGGCTCTCGGCTTCGTTGGCATTGACCGGCAGCGTCTCGTAATTGCGCCCGCCCGGATGCGCGACATGGTATTGGCAGCCGCCCAGCGAACGGCCCATCCAGGTGTCGAGCACATCGAACACCAGCGGCGCGTGCACGGGTATTGTCGGTTGAAGACAGTTGGCCGGCTGCCAGGCGCGGTAGCGCACCCCGGCAACGAATTCGCCAACGCGCCCGGTCGGGTGCAACGGCACGGCGATGCCGTTACACGTCAGCAAATAGCGCTGCGGTGGCAGGCCTTTGATCTTGACCTGCAAGCGCTCCAGCGAAGAGTCGACGTAACGCACCGTGCCACCCGCCGCACCCTCCTCGCCCAACACATGCCACGGTTCCAGCGCCTGACGCAGTTCCAGTTCGATACCGTTGACGGCGTAATCGCCAACCTTGGGAAAACGAAACTCCAGATGCGCGGCGAACCATTCCGCCCTTAGCGGATAACCGGCGCTGTTCAGTTCGACGATGACGTCGGCGAAGTCCTGCTCGATAAAGTGTGGCAGCAGAAAACGGTCATGCAGCTCGGTGCCCCAGCGCGCCAGTTTCGGCGGCGCATAAGGTTCGCGCCAGAAGCGTGCGACCAATGCTCGCAGCAGCAACTGCTGAGCGAGGCTCATGCGGGCGTGCGGCGGCATTTCGAACGCGCGCAGTTCCAGCAGGCCAAGACGCCCGGTGGCGCCGTCCGGTGAATACAGTTTGTCGATGCAGAATTCGGCACGATGAGTATTGCCGGTAACGTCGATGAGCAAGTTACGCAGCAGTCGATCGACCAGCCACGGCGCGCATTCTTCGCCCGGTTCGGGCATCTGCGCGAAAGCGATTTCCAGTTCGTACAAGGCATCGTTGCGCGCTTCATCGACGCGCGGCGCCTGCGACGTCGGGCCGATGAACAATCCGGAAAACAGATACGACAACGACGGATGGTTGTGCCAGTAACTGATCAGGCTGCGCAGCAGATCCGGACGGCGCAGGAACGGTGAATCCGCCGGCGTCGCCCCTCCGAGGACAAAGTGGTTACCGCCGCCGGTGCCAGTATGGCGACCATCGATCATGAATTTTTCGCTGGTCAGGCGGGTTTGCCGTGCCTCTTCATAGAGAAATTCAGTGCGTTCGACCAATTCGTCCCACGTCGCCGACGGCTGCACGTTAACCTCAATCACGCCCGGATCCGGGGTGATGCGGAAGTTGCTCAGGCGCTGATCGCTTGGCGGCTCGTAGCCTTCGAGCAATACCGGGCAATGCAATTCTTCGGCAGTGGCCTCGATCGCCGCGACCAGTTGCAGATAATCCTCGACCTGCTCCAGCGGCGGCATGAACAGATACAACCGCCCTTCGCGGGCTTCGGCGCAAAACGCGGTGCGAGTCAGCCAGTCGGCAGATTCGTCGATCTTCGGCGCACGGTCGTCAGCCGTCGCCGGTTCGCCGTGACGGTTGAGCTGTGCGGTTTGCGGCAGCTCGGAAAAATCCTGATTGGGATCCCGGGGATGAATAAACGGATACTCGGCGGCCTTCACCCACGGCTGCGAACCGAGCGGCAGGCGATAACCCAGCGGTGAATCACCCGGCACCAGACGGCAGTGCTCGTCACGCAGATACCAGCGCCCGCTCTGCCATTGATCACCCTTGGCGGTACGCGCCAGCGGCAATACCTGGCCGATTACTTTGTTCAGGCCCTGGCTGAAAACTTTGCGCAAGCGCGCACGCTCCAGAGGTTCCTCAAGACGCGAATCTTCGGCGCTGACGTTGCTCGGCAACGTGCCCTCACGCCAGAGGTAATAGAAATTGTCTTCGTAGGCCGGGAACACAAAGCGCACAGGCAATTTCAGGCGTTCGGCGACACTGGCGAGAAAACGCCCGGCCAGTTCACCATTCGCACCGTAATCCTGCTGTTCGTCGGCGATCAGGGCATCGTTGTGCCAGATCGGCACGCCATCACGACGCCAATAGCAATTGAGCGACCAGCGTGGCAGTTGCTCACCGGGATACCATTTGCCCTGCCCAAAATGCACCAGGCCCTTCGGCGCGTAGTGCTTGCGCATGCGCTGGAACAGTTCGGCAGAGAGCCGACGTTTATCGTCACCCAATGCAGCGGTGTTCCACTCGGCACTGTCCGGGTCATCGATGGACACGAAGGTTGGCTCGCCGCCCATGGTCAGGCGCACATCGCCCTCCAGCAGGTCGGCATCGATCTGCCGACCCAATGCCTGAATCGCCAGCCATTGCTCATCGGTGTAGGGCTTGGTGACGCGTGGCGCCTCCCAGATCCGTTCCACCGACATTTCGTGGCTGAACACACACTCGCACGGTTCGACCAATCCACTGATCGGCGCCGCCGACGACGGATCGGGACTACAGGCCAACGGGATATGCCCTTCACCGGCGAACAGCCCGGAAGTCGCATCGAGACCGATCCAGCCAGCGCCCGGCAGATACACCTCGCACCAGGCATGCAGGTCGGTGAAGTCGACTTCAGTGCCGGACGGACCGTCGAGGCTTTTCACGTCGGCCGTCAGTTGAATCAGGTAGCCGGAAACAAATCGCGCGGCCAGGCCGAGGTTGCGCAGCAACTGCACCAGCAACCACGCCGAATCGCGGCAGGAACCAGAGGCGTGTTCGAGGGTGTGTTCCGGCGTCTGCACGCCCGGTTCCATGCGGATCAGGTAGCCGATGTCTTCGCTCAGGCGCTGGTTGAGTGCGACGAGGAAGTCCACCGCTGGCAGCGGCGTGCGGTCGATGGCGTCCAGATAGGCTTTGAATTTCGGCGTCAGTGGCAGGGTTTCGAGGTACGGCGCCAGTTCCTTGCGTTCATCGCCGGCGTAGGCGAAGGGGATTTTCTCGGCGTAGGGTTCGAGGAAGAAATCGAACGGATTGAACACGGCCATTTCGGCGAGCAGATCGACTTCAATGCGCAGCTCAGTGGTTTTCTCGGGGAATACCAGTCGCGCGAGGTAGTTACCCTGCGGGTCTTGCTGCCAGTTGATGAAATGCTGCTCGGGCGAGACTTTCAGCGCATACGACAGAATCCGCGTGCGGCTGTGGGCGGCCGGGCGCAGGCGAACGATCTGCGGGCCGAGTTCGACAGCATGGTCGTAGCGGTAATGCGTGACGTGATGCAATGCGACATGAATCGACACGGCGTGCCTCCTGCGAGCCTAAGCGTATTCGAAAGCGCGCAAGACTTATGCCATGCACAGGATTGGGCGCTTTCCCGGAATGCTTAAGGCAGTACAGCACCAAAATCGGGCGATGCGGGGAAATGGTTTGGGCTCATTGCACGTAAATGTTGCGAGAGCCCCCCTCACCCTAACCCTCTTCCGGAGGGAGAGGGGACTGACCGCGCTGGATGTTGGAGATACGCCGACTTGAAAGTCTTGAGTCGAACTCAGATTTTGAAAGGCACAGAGTTCTGCTCCCTTCCCCCTCGCCCCCTTGGGGGCGGTCCGACGTTTCGGGAGGGCTGGGGTGAGGGGGATGGATCTTGCGGCCTGCATAAATCCAACGGCAGAAATGCAAAACGCCAACCCAAAGGTTGGCGTTCTGTTCAGCTAAAAAGCAACTTAGCGCGGTACGACCGGCTTGCGGGTCGGCTTCGGCCCTTTGCCTTTCGCCGCGTCCTTACGTTCCTTGGCCGCCTGCTGGTTGCGGGCAAACGCCGCAGCCTTGGCCTGCTCACGCTTGTCCCACGGATTACCGCCATCACTGGCACGTGGCGGCAAGCCAGTGTGCTGAGTGAGGATCTTGGTGGTCTTCTCTTTGCCTTCCTTCGCCACTTTATGGCTGCCGGCTGGCGTCGAGTTCTTGCGACGGGCGCTCTGGTAGCTGTCGGTGGTCGGCTGGTGAGTCGGGATCAACTGATCCTTGCCCGAACCGATCAGGTCAGCGCGGCCCATGCGAGTCAGCGCTTCACGCAGCATCGGCCAGCCTTTCGGGTCGTGATAACGCAAGAACGCCTTGTGCAGACGACGCTGCTCTTCGCTCTTGACGATGGTCACGGCGTCACTCTTGTAAGTGACTTTGCGCAGCGGGTTCTTGCCCGAGTGGTACATCGCGGTGGCGGTGGCCATCGGCGACGGGTAGAACGCCTGCACCTGGTCAGCGCGGAAGCCATTGCCCTTGAGCCACAGGGCGAGGTTCATCATGTCTTCGTCGGTGGTGCCCGGGTGAGCGGCGATGAAGTACGGAATCAGGTACTGCTCTTTGCCCGCTTCCTTGGTGTACTTCTCGAACATGCGCTTGAACTTGTCATAGCTGCCAATGCCCGGCTTCATCATCTGGTTGAGCGGACCTTCCTCGGTGTGTTCCGGGGCGATCTTCAGGTAACCACCGACGTGGTGGGTCACCAGCTCTTTGACGTACTCCGGCGACTCGACCGCGAGGTCGTAGCGCAGGCCGGAGGCGATCAGGATCTTCTTCACACCCGGCAAGGCACGGGCGCTGCGGTACAGCTGAATCAACGACGAATGGTCGGTGTTCAGGTTCGGGCAGATGCCCGGGAACACGCAGGATGGCTTGCGGCACGCCGATTCGATTTCCGGCGTCTTGCAGGCGATGCGGTACATGTTCGCGGTCGGGCCGCCGAGGTCGGAGATGACGCCGGTGAAGCCTGGCACCTTGTCGCGGATCTCTTCGATTTCGCGAATGATCGACTCTTCGGAACGGTTCTGGATGATCCGGCCTTCGTGCTCGGTGATCGAGCAGAAGGTGCAGCCACCGAAGCAGCCACGCATGATGTTCACCGAGAAACGGATCATGTCGTAGGCCGGGATCTTCTCCTTACCGTACGCCGGGTGCGGAACACGTGCGTAAGGCATGCCGAACACGTAGTCCATTTCTTCAGTGGTCATCGGAATCGGCGGCGGATTGAACCAGACGTCGACTTCGCCATGCTTCTGCACCAGCGCACGGGCGTTGCCCGGGTTGGTTTCCAGGTGCAGCACACGGTTGGCGTGGGCATACAGAACAGCATCGCCACGGACCTTTTCAACCGATGGCAGACGAATCACGGTCTTGTCACGGGTCATGCGCGGGCTGGCCAGGATCTGCACGACCTTGGCTTCCTGCGGATCTTCAACCGGACCTTTTTCCTGCTCGATGGCGCAGGCCTGGGTGTCCTGGGTATTCACGTACGGGTTGATGATCTTGTCGACCTTGCCCGGACGATCGATCCGCGTCGAGTCGACTTCGTACCAGTCTTTCGGCGTATCGCGACGAATGAACGCGGTGCCGCGCACGTCAGTGATGTCTTCGATCTTGTGACCGTAGGACAGACGCTGCGCGACTTCGACAATCGCGCGCTCGGCGTTGCCGTACAGCAGAATGTCGGCGCAGGCGTCGATCAGGATCGAGTTACGCACACGATCCTGCCAATAGTCGTAGTGCGCGATGCGACGCAGGGAAGCTTCAATGCCGCCGAGGACGATCGGCACGTTTTTGTAAGCCTCTTTGCAGCGCTGGCTGTAAACCAGGCTTGCACGATCCGGACGTTTGCCGGCCATACCACCTGGCGTGTAGGCGTCGTCAGAACGGATCTTTTTGTCGGCGGTGTAGCGGTTGATCATCGAGTCCATGTTGCCGGCCGCGACGCCGAAGAACAGGTTCGGCTCGCCGAGCTTCATGAAGTCGTCTTTCGACTGCCAGTTTGGCTGGGCGATGATCCCGACGCGAAAGCCTTGCGACTCCAGCAGCCGGCCGATGATCGCCATGCCGAACGACGGGTGATCGACGTAGGCATCACCGGTGACGATGATGATGTCGCAGGAATCCCAGCCAAGCTGATCCATCTCCTCCCTGCTCATCGGCAGGAATGGCGCTGGCCCGAAACATTCGGCCCAGTACTTTGGATAGTCAAATAACGGCTTGGCTGCTTGCATGTCGATAACCGGTGTTGGCTTTCATTGAATTTCGCGGGCGCGGAATATAGCACAAATTTTGACCAATTCCGACGGCTGTGGTCGGAAATTGTGCCGACCCCATTCGCGAGCAGGCTCGCTCCCACATTTGAACGCATTCCAAATGTGGGAGCGAGCCTGCTCGCGAAGAGGCCAGATCAGGCGACGACGATTACTCGTCGTCGTCGAAGTTGTAGCTGCCCGGCGCAAGGTTTTCGAAGCGCGTGTACTTGCCGATAAACGCCAGGCGGATAAAGCCGATCGGCCCGTTCCGCTGCTTGCCGATGATGATCTCGGCGATGCCTTTGTGCTCGGTTTCCGGGTGATACACCTCGTCCCGGTACACGAACATGATGACGTCAGCATCCTGCTCGATCGCTCCGGATTCCCGGAGGTCGGAGTTGATTGGCCGCTTGTTCGGTCGTTGCTCGAGGGAACGGTTGAGCTGGGACAGCGCCACCACCGGGCAGTTGAATTCCTTGGCCAGGGCTTTCAGGGAACGCGAGATTTCGGAAATCTCATTGGTCCGGTTGTCGCCGCCGGATCCTGGAATCTGCATCAACTGCAGGTAGTCGATCATGATCAGGCCGATGTCACCATGCTCACGCGCCAGGCGTCGGGTACGCGCACGCATTTCCGACGGGCTGATGCCTGCGGTGTCGTCGATGAACAGCTTGCGGTCATTGAGCAGGTTGACCGCCGAGGTCAGGCGCGGCCAGTCGTCGTCTTCCAGTTGGCCGGAACGCACTTTGGTCTGGTCGATGCGACCCAGCGAGGAGAGCATACGCATGATCAGCGATTCACCTGGCATTTCGAGGGAATACACCAGCACTGCTTTGTCACTGCGCAGTACGGCGTTTTCCACCAGGTTCATGGCGAAGGTGGTTTTACCCATCGAAGGACGACCGGCGACGATGATCAGGTCGGCTGGTTGCAGGCCGCTGGTTTTCTCGTCGAGGTCGGTGTAACCGGTGGACAGACCAGTGATGGCGTTGTCGGTGTTGAACAAGGTGTCGATGCGGTCGATGGCCTTGGTCAGCAACTCATTCACACCCACCGGGCCGCCGGTTTTCGGGCGGGCCTCGGCAATTGCGAAGATCTGCCGCTCGGCTTCGTCGAGGATTTCCTCGGCGGTGCGACCTTCCGGGTTGAAGGCGCTGTCGGCGATCTCGGTGCTGATGCCGATCAGTTGGCGCAACGTCGCACGCTGGCGGACGATCTGCGCATAGGCCTTGATGTTGGCGACAGACGGCGTGTTTTTCGCCAGTTCGCCAAGGTATCCGAGACCGCCGACTTGCGAGGTCTGACCTTCCTTGTCCAATTGCTCGGAAAGGGTCACGACGTCGATCGGAGAGTTCTGATCGGCCAGTTTGGCGATCGCACGGAAGATCAGGCGGTGGTCATGTCGATAGAAATCGCCGTCGGAGACTTGATCAAGCACGCGTTCCCAGGCGTTGTTGTCCAGCATCAGACCACCGAGCACAGCCTGTTCGGCCTCGATGGAATGCGGCGGCACCTTCAGGGCAGCGGTTTGCAGATCGTATTGCTCGGGAGCGGAGATATCGTTCATGGCCACTTGTGTTGTTTGGAAAAACGGGGAATTCAGAAAGACAAAGGGCACGACCTGTAAACAGGATCGTGCCCGATGTTAACCGTCTGACGGGCAAGCCGCCAGCCGATCAGGTGTTGCTTAAGCTGCTACCACGACAACGCGTACGGTGGCTTCAACTTCGGCGTGCAGGTGCACAGCCACGTCGAATTCACCCACGTTGCGGATGGTGCCGTTCGGCAGACGAACTTCGCTTTTCGCAACTTCAACGCCGGAGGCGGTCAGTGCGTCAGCGATGTCGTGAGTACCGATCGAACCGAACAGCTTGCCTTCGTCGCCAGCGGTGGCAGTGATGGTCACTTCCAGCTCGGCCAGTTGGGCAGCACGGCTTTCAGCCGATGCTTTACGGTCTGCAGCAGCTTTTTCCAGCTCGGCACGACGCTCTTCGAACGCAGCGATGTTCGCTGGGGTCGCGGCGGTAGCTTTGCCGTAAGGCAGCAGGTAGTTACGACCGTAACCGGCCTTAACGTTCACTTTGTCACCCAGGTTGCCCAGGTTGGTGACTTTTTCCAGAAGGATCAGTTGCATGTGAAAATCCTCTTAACTTTTAACCTTCACCGTTCGCGCTATCGGTGTCTTTCGACACATGACGACCGCGAAAATCAATCAGGCTGTCGACAATGGCCAGGACCACGAGCAACGGATAGATCAGCTGCATGAACAGCAACAACGTGACGTACAACCCCACCAGCCAGAAACCGGCCAGTCGCTTCTGCCCGACCAGCCCGTGAATCAGGGCAAGTCCGGCGAACACCAGCGGTACACTGCACAACGGCGTCAACATGGCCATCTGTGCACCGAGATTCGGGCCCAGAAGCATCAACGCCAGCAGTAACATCGCCGGCCCCAGCGGGATCCGGATGGCGCGAAACTCGCGACCAAAACCACCCGGGTTGTACAACAACGCCTGCCAATGACGCCCGACAATCAGGCTCAGCACGCTGACGATCTGCAACAAAGCCGCAATCAGTCCGGTCAGGACCGGTGCAATCAGGGACGCGAAACGCGCTTGCTCTTCGACCGACAATTGCTTGTAGGTCTCACCGAGAAGCGCCGGCATGACCTTTATAAGGGCCTGCGAGAGCATCTCGATCTGGGCTGCAAACGCTGCCCCGAGCACCACCGAAAACACCACTCCAATCACTACGCTGACCAGCAGCGTACGAACCCAGGACTCACTTGCGCGCAAAACCAACGCAAGCCCCGAAGACCCCAGCAGCACCAGAAGTGCCCGTGGGTCATCGGCGTATAGCCACCAGATCAACGCTGGCAGCAGCCCCAGAGACAGAACACCCAGGGCGTCCGTCAGTCCGCGCCGCAGCAGCACAAGGCTTGCGGCGGCAGCACCCAACCAATACAACAACGGCAATGTTGCACATCCGGCCACCACGAGAGCGGCCTGCATACGGCCTCGCATGATGAACTCAGCTAAGGCACGCATGCATTCAATCCTTTGCTACTTGTCGACTGCCCGGTCTCAGCGGCCGTGGCTGTCTGTGGAGGGCAGCGGGGCCGGGGGGGGGGGGCGCGGGGGGCGGGGGGCGAGCTGAGTCTGCGCC
>NZ_JBIVGT010000021.1:0-35678 GCF_044748825.1 Pseudomonas sp. NPDC089741
GCTGGGAAGTCGGGTGGTCGGACATCTGTTGGAAGGGCTGAACCGGCGCGTGCGCTGGGTTCACATGATTACTGGCGTGGCCTGGATCGGCGCGTCGTTCTACTTCGTCTGGCTGGAGAACAACCTCAACCGCGTCAACCCGAAAACCGGCCTGGCCGGTGATCTGTGGGCGATCCACGGTGGCGGTATCTATCACCTCGAAAAATACAAACTGGCCCCACCGTCGATGCCGGAGAACCTGCACTGGTTCAAATGGGAAGCCTACTTCACCTGGATGTCGGGTATCGCGCTGCTGTGCGTGGTGTTCTACTCCAACCCAACGCTCTACCTGCTGGCTCCGGGCAGCACACTGAGCGGCCCTGAAGGCGTGGCCATCGGTATCGGCTCGCTGTTCCTCGGCTGGTTCATCTACTCCTTCCTGTGCGACTCGGCCTTGGGCAAACGCCCTGCTCTGCTGGGCTTCATTCTGTTCGTGCTGATCATCGGCGCGGCGTATGGCTTCAGCAAAGTGTTCAGCGGTCGTGGTGCGTACCTGCACGTCGGCGCGATCATCGGCACCATCATGGTCGGTAACGTGTTCCGCATCATCATGCCGGCGCAACGGGCACTGGTGGCGGCTATTGCCGAGAACCGCACGCCGGATCCGGCGCTGCCGGCCAAAGGCTTGCTGCGTTCGCGTCACAACAACTACTTCACCCTGCCGGTGCTGTTCATCATGATCAGCAACCACTTCCCGAGCACCTATGGCAGCCAGTACAACTGGTTGATCCTGGCCGGGATCGCAGTGTTGGCAGTGTTGGTGCGTCACTACTTCAACACCCGTCACGACAGCCACAAGTTTGCCTGGACTCTGCCGGTGGCAGCGGTGGGCATGATCACTCTGGCGTACGTCACCGGCCCAACGCCGATGTCGACCGCTCCGGAAGTGGCCAAAGCTCCTGCGAAAATCGAGTACCAACCGCTGCCGGAAACGGCACTGGGCGGTGGCGCAAAACCGGCTGAAGCGTCGGCACCTGCGCAAGCCGCAGCGCCTGCTGCAGCACCGGCGCAAGCCTCCAACGCAGGTCCGGCCTTCGACAAAGTGCACAACGTGATTCAAGAACGTTGCGCGGTTTGCCACTCGGCCAAACCGACCAGCCCGTTGTTCAGCGCAGCGCCTGCGGGTGTGATGTTCGACACCCCTGAGCAGATCCGCCAGAACGCGCCGCGCATCCAGGCGCAAGCCATCACCACGCAGATCATGCCACTGGGCAACATCACGCAGATGACCCAGCAGGAACGTGACCTGATCGGTGCATGGATTGCCCAGGGAGCCCAGACCAACTAAGCAAAAGCTTCGCGAGCAGGCTCGCTCCCACATTGGAATGCATTTCCTGTGGGAGCGAGCCTGCTCGCGAATTGCCTTAACGCGGTTTACCTGATGCAAAGAAACAGCTGTGAGCAACCCGACAGCTGTTAATCACAAGAATAAAAAGATCCGAGGTGTTGCATGTCCGAGCTGTCCAAAGCGCGCATCCCCGACGCACCCGCCATTCAGCGATTGCCCCTTTTGCAACTGATCCTGGTCGGTTTGCAACATGTTCTGCTGATGTACGGTGGTGCCATCGCGGTGCCGCTGATCATTGGACAGGCCGCTGGCCTGAGTCGTGAAGAAATTGCCTTTCTGATCAACGCCGACCTGCTGGTCGCCGGTGTCGCCACCATCGTGCAATCCATGGGCATCGGCCCGATGGGCATCCGCATGCCGGTGATGATGGGCGCCAGTTTTGCTGCGGTTGGCAGCATGGTCGCCATGGCCGGCATGCCCGGTATCGGCCTGCAAGGCATCTTCGGTGCAACGATCGCCGCCGGTTTCTTCGGCATGATCATCGCGCCGTTCATGTCCAAGGTCGTGCGCTTCTTCCCGCCCCTGGTGACCGGCACGGTCATCACCTCGATCGGTTTGTCGCTGTTCCCCGTGGCCGTGAATTGGGCGGGTGGCGGTGCTGGCGCCGCGCAATTCGGTTCACCGATTTATCTGGCCATCGCTGCCCTGGTGTTGGGCACCATTCTGCTGATCCACCGCTTCATGCGCGGTTTCTGGGTGAACATCTCGGTACTGATCGGCATGTGCTTCGGCTACGTGCTGTGCGGCGCAATCGGCATGGTCGACCTGAGCGGCATGGCCAACGCGCCGTGGATTCAGTTCGTCACTCCGCTGCATTTCGGCATGCCGAAATTCGAACTCGCACCGATCCTGTCGATGTGCCTGGTGGTAGTGATCATCTTCGTCGAGTCCACCGGCATGTTCCTCGCGCTGGGCAAGATCACCGGCCAGGAAGTCTGCCCACGGATGCTGCGTCGCGGCTTGCTGTGTGATGCCGGCGCCTCGTTTGTTGCCGGTTTCTTCAACACCTTCACCCACTCCTCGTTCGCGCAAAACATCGGCCTGGTGCAGATGACCGGCGTGCGCTGCCGCTCGGTGACCATCGTTGCCGGTGGTTTGCTGATCGTGTTGAGTCTGCTGCCGAAAGCGGCGTTTCTGGTGGCATCAATTCCACCGGCAGTCCTCGGCGGCGCAGCGATCGCGATGTTCGGCATGGTCGCCGCTACCGGCATCAAGATCCTGCAAGAAGCCGACATCGGTGACCGTCGCAACCAGTTGCTGGTCGCGGTGAGCATCGGCATGGGCCTGATCCCGGTGGTGCGTCCGGAGTTCTTCGCGCACCTGCCGATGTGGATGAGCCCGATTACGCACAGCGGCATCGCCATGGCAACGCTCAGCGCGCTGACGCTGAACCTGCTGTTCAACATTCTCGGCGGCAAAGAGCGCGCAGCGATCAACGACTGCCACGCACACCAGCATTAACTAAGTCACCACAAAACCTTGTGGGAGCGAGCCTGCTCCGGGCGGCGTTCCGACGAAAGCGCTGTGTCATTCAACAGTGATGGCGACTGACACACCCCCTTGGCGAGCAGGCTCGCTCCCACAGGGGCAAGCAACAGCTCTGCGCCTCAACAATAAAAACAAGAGGGAGCAACAGATGATTCGCACGCAAACCAACGTTCTGTTGAGTGGCGGCCTGCTGGCCGCGAGTCAAGCCATGGCCGGCGATCTCCTGCTGTGGCAAACCAACAGCCTCAGCTATCTGTACGGCAAGAACTTCGCGATCAACCCGTCGATCCAACAGACGGTGACGTTCGAGCACGCCGACAAGTGGAAATACGGCGACAACTTCCTCTTCGTCGACAAGATCTTCTACAACGGCGAAGAAGACCGCAACAAAGGCCCGCACACCTTCTACGGCGAATTCACCCCACGCTTCTCGTTCGGCAAGATCTTCGATCAGAAGCTCGAATTCGGCCCGATCAAGGACGTGCTGCTGGCGATGACCTACGAGTACGGCGAAGGCGAAAGCGAGGCCTACCTGATCGGCCCGGGCTTCGACCTCAAGGTGCCCGGCTTCAACTACGTCACCCTGAATATCTTCCGTCGCCAGACCGAAGGCCCGCGCCCCGGCGACGGTGTCTGGCAGATCACTCCAGGCTGGTCCTACAGCATTCCGGTGGGCAATTCCGATCTGCTGATCGACGGTTATCTGGACTGGGTCGTCGACAATGACGAGAACTCGCGCGGCACCTACCACGCCAACCTTCACATCAATCCGCAGATCAAATACGACCTCGGCAAAGCCCTCGGCTGGCGTCAGAAGCAGCTGTACGTCGGCACCGAATACAGCTACTGGAAGAACAAATACGGGGTCGAAAGCAGCCACAACCTCGACACCAATCAGAACACCGCCAGCCTGCTGGTGAAGGTGCATTTTTAAGATGACCCGCAACCGTGCCCCCTACCTGTCGTCGGTGCTCTGTTGCGGGGCACTTGAGAGCTGGCCGAGGAGTCAGTATTCTCCGCGGCCTCCTGAATTCGGTCTAAAAAAAAGCCCGGATTTAATTCCTGACCGACGGGCCAACTTATCCCGGCCCCGGTCAGTACCGAGGCATCCCGAAAACACGCTCAATCGACTGTTTTTTCAGCAGCCGAACGGGCGTTTTTTGGCTTTTCGAAAGCCTTGGCTCAGCTTTTGCTAACAGCACTGAAGCTGACCGATCGGATGACTTTTGCAGCAACGAAAAAAGGCGCCACACCAGAGCGCCGATCTTAAAAAAAAAAACGTGGAACACCTACTTTGGGAGCAACCGAATGAAACGTATGTGCACCAGCCTGATGCTTGCGGGATCGATGCTGGCCGGCGGCCAGGCCATGGCCGATGGCCTGCTGCAGTGGCAGAACAACAGCCTGACCTACCTTTACGGTAAAGACTTCAAGGTCAACCCTGCGATCCAGCAGACCGTCACCTTCGAGCACGCCGATGCCTGGAAGTACGGGGACAACTTCCTGTTCGTCGACAAGATCTTCTACAACGGTGACAAGGACTTCAACAACGGCCCGAACACCTACTACGGCGAGTTCCAGCCACGCATCTCGCTGGGCAAGGTACTCGACCAGAAGATCGAGTTCGGCCCGATCAAAGACGTCCTGCTGGCGATGACGTACGAGTTCGGCGAGGGTGACACCGAGTCCTACCTGATCGGTCCAGGCTTCGACCTGGCCATCCCGGGCTTCGACTACTTCCAGCTGAACTTCTACCAGCGCCACACCGAAGGCTCGCGCCCGGGTGACAACGTCTGGCAGATCACTCCGGTGTGGTCCTACACCATCCCGGTCGGCGACTCGAACGTGCTGATCGACGGTTACATGGACTGGGTTGTCGACAACGACGTCAACAACCGTGGCGAATACCACGCCAACCTGCACTTCAACCCACAGGTCAAATACGACTTGGGCAAGGCGTTGAATTTCGGCGAGAAGCAGCTGTACGTCGGTGTCGAGTACGACTACTGGAAAGACAAGTACGGGATCGACGACACCCGTGCGTTCACCACCAATCAGAACGTGACCAGCTTCCTGGTGAAGTTCCACTTCTGATCTTAAAAGCTTCGCGAGCAGGCTCGCTCCCACATTCGACCGGGTTTCAATGTGGGAGCGAGCCTGCTCGCGAAGGCCTCACTGCAGATTTCAGGCCGAGACCACCGCCGCGGATATCCCCAAAAATCGGCAAAGTTCTTCACGCTTGGCCAACGCATCACGCCGCCCCAGATCGATCAACTCGCTGCAATACCCCGCCTCGAACAGCAGATAACTCAACACCCCGGCCCCACTCGTCTTCGTCGCCCCCGGTCCACGCAGAAACAAGCGCAACGCCGCCGGCAACTCCTGGCGATGCCGCGCCGCGATCTCATCGATCGGCTGACTCGGCGAAATCACCAACACCTCCACCGGCGCCACACCCAGCTCGCGTGTCGGCGTGCCAGCGGGCATCAGATGACTGAACTGGTTGAGGCGCTGCAGCAACTCGATGTCGCTCTCCAGACTGTCAATGAACGTGCTGTTGAGCATGTGCCCGCCAATTTGTGCCAGCGTCGGCTGTTGCCCGGTGTAAGTGCGCTCCAGCGGCTGCTGCGGATCGAAGCCGCGCGGGTTGCCGCTGACACCCACCACCAGCACGCGACTGGCGCCCAGGTGCAATGCCGGACTGATCGGCGCCGATTGCCGCACCGCGCCGTCGCCGAAATATTCATCACCGATCTTCACCGGCGCGAATAGCAACGGAATCGCCGAACTGGCGAGCAAGTGATCCACCGACAATTGTGTCGGCACACCGATGCGCCGATGCCGCAGCCATGAATCGATCGTGCCGCCGCCCTGATAGAACGTCACCGCTTGCCCCGACTCATAACCAAACGCCGTCACCGCCACCGCATGCAATTGCTTGCGCGCGATGGATTCGGCGATGCCGGGCATGTGCAGTTTTTCATTGAGCAGATCACGCAGCGGCGAACTGTTGAGCAGCGCCACCGGCATATGACGGCCGAGGCCAAGCAAGCTGTGACTGACAAAACGGCTGGCCTGACGGATGACGCCGGGCCAGTCACTGCGCAGCACGCGATGGCTGCGAAAGCCTTGCCAGAATAAGGTGAGCCGCTCAATGGCCGCGCGAAAATCGGTGGCGCCACTGGCGAGGCTGACGGCGTTGATCGCGCCCGCCGATGTGCCGACGATCACCGGAAACGGATTGTCAGCACCCAACGGCAACAGTTCGGCAATCGCCGCCAGCACCCCCACCTGATACGCCGCCCGAGCCCCGCCGCCGGAAAGAATCAAACCTGTGACCGGTTCAGCTGGGCTCATCGCAACGCTCCATGGTGCTTATAGGAATGGATCAATCAACCGCGCTTGGCGTACAGCTTCGGCTCGCCCGGTGGCCGGCTCTTGAAGCGTCGATGTGCCCACAAATATTGCTCCGGGCAATCGCGCAAGACGCCTTCGACCCACTGGTTGATGCGGATGCAGTCGGCTTCTTCGGTCTCGCCGGGGAAATCTTCCAGCGGCGGATGCACGACCAGACGATAACCGCTGCCGTCGGCCAGGCGCTCCTGAGTGAACGGCACCACCAGCGCTTTACCCAAACGGGCAAACTTGGTGGTTGCGGTCACAGTCGCCGCCTGAATGCCGAACAGCGGCACGAAAATGCTCTGCTTGGCGCCGTAGTCCTGATCCGGTGCGTACCAGATCGCCCGGCCAGAGCGCAGCAGCTTGAGCATGCCGCGCACGTCGTCACGCTCCACCGCCAGCGAGTCGAGGTTGTGCCGCTCGCGGCCCTGACGCTGAATGAAATCGAACAACGGGTTTTTGTGCTCGCGGTACATGCCATCGATGGTGTGCTGCTGACCGAGCAACGCCGCGCCGATTTCCAGGGTAGTGAAATGCACCGCCATCAGAATCACGCCTTTGCCTTCGCGCCGGGCTTTTTGCAAATGCTCAAGACCTTCGACGTGCGCCAGCTTCGCCAGACGCTCACGTGACCACCACCAGCTCATGGCCATTTCGAAAAAGGCGATGCCGGTCGAGGCGAAATTTTCTTTGAGCAAGCGCTTGCGCTCGGCGGCGGATTTTTCCGGGAAGCACAGCTCAAGATTGCGCTTGGCGATGCGCCGCCGGTCGCCGGCGAGGCGATACATCAATGCGCCCAAAACTCGACCGATGGTCAACAACGCCGGATACGGCAGTTGCACGATCAGCCACAAAAGCCCCAAGCCGCACCAGAGCGGCCAGAAGCGCGGCGATAAAAATGCTTTTCGAAAACGCGGGCGATCCATTAAAGCTTCCGTAAATACAGTGGCCGCGCATTCTACATCGTTCGACCCGGCTTGCGGCCTGCGGGCGTTCTCGTTATAAGTCTCGGCACTTTTAGTGACAAGCCGTTGTATGCCGACATGAGCAAAACCGAACCGTTAGACCAAGATCCCGTGTTCCAGTTGAAGGGCAGCATGCTGGCCATTACCGTGCTGGAACTGGCCCGTAACGACCTCGACAGCCTCGATCGGCAATTGGCCGCCAAAGTTGCGCAGGCGCCGAACTTCTTCAGCAACGCGCCGCTGGTTCTGGCCCTCGACAAACTGCCGCCGGGCGAAGGCGCGGTCGATCTGCCGGGGCTGATGCGCGTCTGCCGTCAACACGGCCTGCGCACCTTGGCCATCCGCGCCAGTCGCATCGAAGACATCGCCGCCGCGATCGCCATCGACATCCCGGTGCTGCCGCCGTCTGGCGCCCGTGAGCGGCCGCTGGAGATGCCCGAAGCCGAAGTCAAAAAGAAGCCGGAAAAGCCACCAGAACCGACCATCAAACAGACCCGCGTCATCACCACGCCAGTACGTGGTGGCCAACAGATATACGCCCAGGGTGGCGATCTGGTGGTGGTGTCCTCGGTCAGTCCGGGGGCGGAACTTCTCGCCGATGGCAACATCCATGTATACGGCCCGATGCGTGGTCGTGCGCTGGCCGGCGTGAAGGGCGACACCAAGGCACGGATTTTCTGTCAGCAATTGAGCGCTGAACTGATCTCCATCGCCGGTCATTACAAGGTCTCCGAAGATTTGCGCCGCGACCCGATGTGGGGCTCGGGCGTACAGGTCAGCCTGTCGGGCGACGTGTTGAACATCATTCGGCTTTAACGGATACTGCCGCATTTTCCAAGCATCTCTAAAACGTAGCGAAAACGGCTCAAACGAAGTAGGAAAAAGGCCAAAAGCCAAATTCCAGCCAAGGCTGTCCGACTGCAGTAGTTTTCAAGAGATGTTTTTCAGGGGCTAAAAAGTCCTTCTTCCTTAGGGGTGAAACACCTTGGCCAAGATTCTCGTGGTTACATCCGGCAAGGGTGGTGTGGGTAAGACCACCACCAGCGCCGCTATCGGTACCGGCCTCGCTCTGCGCGGCCACAAAACAGTGATCGTCGACTTCGACGTGGGCTTGCGTAACCTTGACCTGATCATGGGTTGCGAGCGCCGCGTGGTGTATGACTTCGTCAACGTGGTCAACGGCGAAGCCAACCTGCAACAAGCGCTGATCAAAGACAAGCGTCTGGAAAACCTCTACGTACTGGCCGCCAGTCAGACCCGCGACAAAGACGCGCTGACTGTCGAAGGCGTGGAAAAAGTCCTGATGCAACTCAAGGAGGACTTTGACTTCGTGGTTTGCGACTCCCCGGCGGGCATCGAGAAAGGTGCACACCTGGCCATGTACTTCGCCGACGAAGCGATCATCGTGACCAACCCGGAAGTGTCCTCGGTACGTGACTCCGACCGCATGCTGGGCCTGTTGGCCAGCAAGTCCCGTCGTGCCGAAAAAGGCGAAGAGCCGATCAAGGAACACTTGCTGCTGACCCGTTACAACCCGCAGCGCGTCAGCGATGGCGAGATGCTGGGCGTGGAAGACGTGAAGGAAATCCTGGCCGTCACCCTGCTGGGCGTGATTCCGGAATCCCAGGCAGTGCTCAAGGCCTCCAACTCGGGCGTCCCGGTGATCCTCGACGACCAGAGCGACGCCGGTCAAGCGTACAGCGACGCGGTTGATCGCTTGCTGGGCAAAGAAAAAGAGCATCGTTTTCTCGATGTTACGAAGAAGGGATTCTTCGAGCGCCTGTTTGGAGGTAGGTAATGAACCTTTTTGACTTCTTTCGTGCCAACAAAAAGCCAAGTACTGCCTCGGTCGCGAAAGAGCGTCTACAGATCATCGTGGCGCATGAGCGCGGCCAGCGCAGCACGCCGGATTACTTGCCAGCCTTGCAGAAGGAACTGGTCGACGTGATCCGCAAGTACGTCAACATCGGCAACGACGACGTACATGTTGCACTGGAAAGCCAGGGCAGTTGCTCGATTCTGGAACTCAATATCACCCTGCCCGATCGCTGAGTCGATCCGGCAGTCGCCACGGCGGCTCGGGGCCAACAAGCCTTTGTAGGAGCTGCGGCACGCTGCGATCTTTTGCTCTTGTTGTTAAAAAGATCAAAAGATCGCAGCGTGCCGCAGCTCCTACAGGGAATGTGGTCCCCGAGCCGCCGTTGGCATTTGTTACGAGGCTGTTTTAATGCCGCTGTCCAACATCCGCATCATCCATCAGGACGCCGCCGTACTCGTGGTGAACAAACCGACGTTGCTGCTCTCGGTGCCCGGTCGCGCCGACGACAACAAGGATTGCCTGATTACCCGCCTGCAGGAAAACGGCTACCCGGAAGCGCGCATCGTCCATCGCCTGGACTGGGAAACCTCCGGCATCATTCTGCTCGCCCGTGACGCCGACACTCACCGTGAACTGTCGCGGCAGTTTCACGACCGTGAAACCGAAAAGGCCTACACCGCTCTGGCTTGGGGTCAACCGGAACTGGACAGTGGCAGCATCGATTTGCCGCTGCGCTACGATCCGCCGACCAAGCCGCGGCACGTGGTCGATCACGAATTCGGCAAACATGCGCTGACCTTCTGGCGCGTGCTCGAGCGTTGCGGCGATTGGTGTCGCGTTGAGCTGACGCCAATCACCGGCCGTTCGCATCAATTGCGCGTGCACATGCTGTCGATCGGTCATCCGCTGCTCGGCGACGGTCTGTACGCCCACGAGCAGGCTTTGGCCGCCTGGCCACGTCTGTGCCTGCACGCCAGCATGTTGAGCTTCACCCACCCGCAAACCGGCGAACGCTTGCGCTTCGAGTGCCCGGCACCGTTCTGACACATCCCCTATGTAGCTGCCGAAGGCTGCGATCTTTTGATCGGGTATTTCAAATATCAAAAACAAGATCAAAAGATCGAAGCCTTCGGCAGCGCCTACAGGGGGCCGGTGCAGATTCAATTCCCCGGCCGATGCGTTAAACTCCCGGCCATTGCTGTCTGGAGCTTCTTATGCGCGAAGAGTTGAACCAAGGCCTGATCGACTTCCTCAAGGCCTCCCCTACCCCGTTCCACGCCACTGCCAGCCTTGTTCAGCGTCTGGAGGCTGCCGGTTTTGTGCGCCTCGACGAACGCGAGCCATGGACCACCGAGGCCAACGGTCGCTACTACGTCACCCGTAACGACTCCTCGATCGTCGCGATCAAAATGGGCCGCCACTCGCCATTGCACAGCGGCATCCGCCTGGTCGGCGCGCACACCGACAGCCCATGCCTGAGGGTCAAGCCGCAACCGGAGCTGCAGCGTCAGGGTTTCTGGCAACTGGGCGTTGAAGTCTACGGCGGCGCCTTGCTCGCGCCGTGGTTCGACCGCGATCTGTCGCTGGCCGGCCGCGTGACCTTCCGCCGCGATGGCAAGGTCGAAAGCCAGTTGATCGACTTCAAGGCACCGATCGCGATCATTCCCAACCTGGCCATTCACCTCAACCGTGAAGCCAACCAGGGCTGGGCGATCAACGCGCAGACCGAACTGCCGCCGATCCTCGCGCAATTTGCCGGTGACGAGCGCGTCGATTTCCGCGCCGTGCTCACCGATCAACTGGCCCGCGAACACGGTTTGAACGCCGACGTGGTGCTCGATTACGAGCTGAGTTTCTACGACACGCAAAGTGCTGCGGTCATCGGTTTGAATGGCGACTTCATTGCCGGCGCACGCCTCGACAACCTGCTGTCGTGCTACGCCGGCCTGCAGGCCTTGCTCACCGCCGAAACCGATGAAACCTGCGTGCTGGTCTGCAACGACCACGAAGAAGTCGGCTCCTGCTCGGCCTGCGGTGCCGATGGCCCGATGCTCGAACAGACCCTGCGCCGCTTGTTGCCGGAAGGCGACGAATTCGTCCGCACCATTCAGAAATCCCTGCTGGTCTCGGCCGACAACGCTCACGGCGTGCACCCGAACTACGCGGAAAAACACGACGCCAACCACGGCCCGAAACTCAACGCCGGCCCGGTGATCAAGGTCAACAGCAACCAGCGCTACGCCACCAACAGTGAAACTGCCGGGTTCTTCCGCCATCTGTGCATGGCCGAAGAAGTGCCGGTGCAAAGCTTCGTGGTGCGCAGCGACATGGGCTGCGGCTCGACCATCGGCCCGATCACCGCCAGCCACCTCGGTGTGCGCACGGTCGATATCGGCCTGCCGACGTTCGCCATGCACTCGATCCGCGAACTCTGCGGCAGCCACGACCTGGCGCACCTGGTGAAAGTGCTGAGCGCGTTCTACGCCTGCCACGATCTACCGTAACCCGCTGTAGGAGCTGCCGCAGGCTGCGATCTTTTGATCTTGAAAAACAACATCAAAAGATCGCAGCCTGCGGCAGCTCCTACAGGGGTAAAGCCACCTAGACTTACATCATTCATTTCGACAAGGCAGTCTCCATGATCTCGATGTCTTCGTTTCACGCCATGCTCGTACCGATCCTCACCGGGATGATCCTGCTGGCCATCGGCTTCAACTTCCGTGACAAGAATGCCGGCGTCTTTGCCATGTGGATCGGCATGCTGACGATCCTCGCCACCGTGATCTACAAGATCCTCGCCAAACTCAACGAATAATCCGCGACGGCTCACATTGATCGGGTGGGCCTCGTACACTCCAGCGAATCCGCCCCTTGCGAGGTTGACCGCCTAGTGTTCGCTCGTCTTTTTGCTTTGCCCAGTCTGTTCCTTGTCTGCTTGATGACGCTGCTGCCGCTGGCGCCCGCCCACGCGGTCGGCTTGCCGGGCCTGCTCAACACCAGCAAGGCCCAGCCCGAAGCCCAGGAGCCCCTCGGCCAGTCCCTCGACGAAGTCATCAAGTCGCTGGAAAACGACAAGCAACGCGCACAGTTGCTCACCGATCTGAAGAAGCTGCGCGACGCCACGAAAAAAGCCCAGATCGCACCGGAAGAAGGCGTGCTGGGCCTGATCGGCGGCACCTTGGCCAACTTCGAAAAACAGTTTACCGGTGATGACAGCCCACTGAATCGCTGGGGCAACGAGTTCGACCTGGCCAAGGAAGAACTCAGCGGCATGATGCTGCCGGCCAACGAATGGCTGCCGATCATCTTCGGTTTCGCCATGATCCTGATGGTCTGGAGTCTGCTTGCCGCCGCATTGATCTGGCTCGGCCATCGCGTGCGCATGCGCTTCGGCCTGACCGAAGAACTGCCGCAACACCCCAAGGCCCTCGACATGCTGCGCTTTGCGTTGCGCAAGCTCGGGCCTTGGCTGATCGCCCTGGTGATGACCGTTTACATGTCCTACGCCTTGCCATCTTCGCTGGGCAAAAGCCTGGCGATGGTGCTGGCCTATGCGCTGGTGGTCGGTACCTGCTTCTCGGCAATCTGCGTGATTGCCTTCTCGCTGCTCGACGGCCCGCATCGCCATCGCGCGCTGTACATTCTGCGTCATCAAGCGTTCCGGCCGCTGTGGCTGATCGGCAGCTTCGCAGCATTCGGTGAAGCCCTGAACGACCCGCGCCTGATCGAAAGCCTCGGCGTGCATCTGGCCCACACGGCAGCGACCATCGCCAACATTCTCGCGGCACTCTCGACCGGGCTGTTCATCCTGCGCTTCCGCCGCCCGATCGCGCACCTGATTCGCAACCAGCCATTATCTCGACGCCTGACCCGGCGTGCGCTCAGCGACACCATCGATATCCTCGGAACGTTCTGGTACGTGCCGGCGCTGGTGCTGGTCGGCATCTCGCTGTTCGCGACGTTCGTCTCCGCCGGCGACACCAGTACCGCGCTGCGCCAGTCGCTGATCTGCACCGTGTTGCTGGTGTTGTGCATGGTGATCAACGGCCTTGTGCGTCGCCATTCACTGAAACCGCAACGCGGGCCACGGCGCCACGCCCTGTACTCGGAGCGCCTGAAAAACTTCTTCTATACCCTCGCGCATCTGCTGGTGTGGCTGGCGTTCATCGAACTGGGCCTGCGCGTATGGGGCAAATCGCTGATCGGTTTCGCCGAGGGCGACGGCCATGATGTCAGCGTCAAACTGTTCAGCCTGATCGGCACGCTGATTTTCTCCTGGCTGATCTGGATCCTCGCCGACACCGCCGTGCATCACGCCCTCACTCGCTCGCGCAAAGGCCTGGCCAACGCGCGCGCGCAAACGATGATGCCGTTGATCCGCAACGTGCTGTTCGTGGCGATCTTCATCATTGCGCTGATCGTCGCACTGGCGAACATGGGCATGAACGTCACGCCACTGCTCGCCGGTGCTGGCGTGATCGGTCTGGCCATCGGTTTCGGCGCACAATCACTGGTCGCCGATCTGATCACCGGCCTGTTCATCATCATCGAAGACTCGCTGGCCATCGACGATTACGTCGACGTCGGCGGCCACCTCGGCACCGTCGAAGGCCTGACCATCCGCACCGTACGCCTGCGCGACATCGACGGCATCGTCCACACCATTCCGTTCAGCGAAATCAAAAGCATCAAGAACTACTCACGGGAATTCGGCTACGCGATCTTCCGCGTCGCGGTGCCGTACAACATGGAAATCGACGACGCGATCAAACTGATGCGCGATGTCGGCCAGAAGATGCGCACAGACCCGCTGCAACGGCGCAACATCTGGTCGCCACTGGAGATTCAGGGTGTCGAAAGTTTCGAGTCCGGCAGCGCGATATTGCGCGCCCGGTTCAAGACCGCGCCGATCAAGCAATGGGAAGTTTCCCGCGCCTTCAACCTTTCGCTCAAACGCCATCTCGACGAAGCCGGACTCGATCTGGCAACGCCGCGCATGAGCGTGCAAGTGATCACTGCTGGTGGCGGTCAGCCGAAGGAATAGCACTCAGGCGCGCGGTTGCAGTCACAGGCAGGGAAGCCCGACAACAATAATCAAGGAGTAACCGATGCAACTGACGCGCATTGCCCAAGCCGTTCTATTCGGCCTTTTCGCCAGCCACGCCGGCGCGGCCACCCTGGACAGCACCCGCACGCAAATCGCCGAACAAGCGCAAAAGCTTGAGCCCGAACTCCTCGAAACCCGCCGCGATATCCATGCCCACCCGGAACTCGGCAACACGGAAAAACGCACCGCCGAGTTGGTCGCCAAACAACTCAAAGCGATGGGCCTGGACGTCAAGACCGGCGTCGCCCGCACCGGCGTGGTCGCCGTCCTCAAAGGCGCCCTGCCCGGCCCGACCGTGGCCCTGCGCGCCGACATGGACGCGCTGCCGGTCAAGGAAGTTTCCGACCTGCCCTTCGCCTCGAAAGCCAAAAGCACTTATCTCGACAAGGAAGTCGACGTCATGCACGCCTGCGGCCACGATGCGCACACCGCAATCCTGCTGAGCACGGCGAAGATTCTTACGGGCATGCGCGACACCCTGCCCGGCACCGTGGTGTTCTACTTCCAGCCCGCCGAAGAAGGCCCAAGCGACTTCATCCCCGACGGCAAAAATACCTGGGGCGCAAAAATGATGGTCGAGGAAGGCGTGATGAAGTCACCGAAACCCGATGTGGTCTTCGGCCTGCACGTCTGGGCCGGCGTCCCCGCCGGCCAGATCGCCTACCGCCCAGGCGCCACTCTCGCCAGCTCCGACGACCTGCGCATCAAAATCCTCGGCAAACAAACCCACGCCGGCCGCCCATGGGACGGCATCGACCCGATCACCGTCGGCGCGCAAACCATCGTCGGTCTGCAAACTGTAGTCAGCCGCCGCACCGATATCTCCTCGTACCCGTCAGTGGTCAGCATCGGCACCATCAACGGCGGCACACGCTACAACATCATTCCCGAATCCGTGGACATGACCGGCACGATCCGCTCCTACGACTACGGCATCCGCCAGAAACTGCATGCCGACGTACGCCAGACCGTGGAAAAAATCGCCGAAAGTGGCGGTGCAAAAGCAGACGTGACCATCATCGAAAAATATGACCCGACGATTAACAACCCAGCGCTCACCGAAAAAATGCTGCCGACGTTGAAGTGGGCGGCCAAGGACGATGTGGTGAATGCACCGCTGGTGGGCGGCGCGGAAGACTTCTCGTTCTATGCCAAGGAAGTACCGGGATTGTTTGTGTTTCTCGGCGTGACCCCGAGGGACCAGGACATGAGCAAGGCAGCGCCGAATCACAATCCGGGGTTCTTTGTGGATGAGTCGGCGCTGGTGGTCGGGGTGAGGACAATGGCTTCATTGGCGACGGATTATCTGTATGCCCATGCGGAGGCTGGCAAGTAGTGTTGAGATGACTGTGGGGGCGCTTTCGCGAGCAGGCTCGCTCCCACATTTGGACCGTGTGCAGCCGCCAGAAACAGGTCTGCTGTCAGGCCGCCATCGCTTGCGAACACCCCATGCGGCAAAGCCGCCCCACTCAACACAATGAGCGCAAGCTCGAGTACCGCTCTTGATCTTGCCGTGCTGGCCCCTTCGGCAGGCTTCGTTCCGGGATTGATCCGGGGGTGGGAGCGCAGCGACCGTTCGACGAAGTCGAACACATCGAGAGGAGGTGCAGCGAAGCAAACCGTAGGCGATGCCCCCCGGATCAATCCCGGAGCGAAGGAACCCCGAGCTTTAGCGAGCGGGCCGAACGCCGGGGCCCAGCGTTTTGGTTACTTTTGGGCGTCTGCAAAAGTGACTCGCTGTAAGAGCGAAACCGCCAGCGGCGACACCCGCAGAAACGGATATTCACACAGAACCCAATAGCCTGGTCGGCCCACAGGCCGCCAAGGTCAAAGCTCAAGCAACATCAACCCCAACGTGAATCGCATCATGCCGCCAAAACTCCAGATCACAATCAATCAACCGCTTATGCTGATCATAATTAACCCGAGCAATCCGTAACCCCGGGCTCCCCACCGACACCCTTAAAGCCGCCGCCGCATCCACAGACAATGACGTAGGCACAATCTCAAAGCGCACCCGCCCATAGTGCAAATCGTAATGCCGCGCATACAACTCGGTAATCGACTGATTCAAATCAAACTCAAGAATCCCCGGAAAAAACTGCGGATTCAAATAGTGCTCCACATACAACACCAGCCGCCCGTCAATGCGCCGCGACCGGCAAATCTGAATCACGCTGGACAGCGCCGGCAACTGCAACCACGCACACACCGCCGCTGACGCCGGCTGCAACCGCGCCGAAATCACCTCGGTCGAAGGCTCACGTCCCTGCGCACTGACCATCGCGTGAAAGTGACTGCGCTGCATCAGGTTATAGGCCAGACGCGGCGGCGAAACGAACCAGCCGCGCCGCTCCTCACGATAAATCTGCCCCTGTGCCTCCAACTGCAACAACGCCTCACGCACAGTAATCCGCGTGGTGCCAAACAACTCACTGAGCTTGCGTTCAGCCGGCAATTTACTGCCCGCCGCCAACAAGCCGTGGTCGAGCTGCTCCTGCAACACCTGGCCAATGGCTGTCACCGCTTTTGTTGCCTCATCACGCATCAACGTTACCTATCTGGACTAGACCAGCACTGTTTCGGGGCAAAACCGCACGGCGATCAAACCGTTTCGCGGTGTTGCAAGCCTAGGCAGTACAGATGACCGTCAGATGACAAAACTACCGAACGGTCATCCACACGGCTTGCAATACATCGGCCAAGTCCCTGCTCTCCGGGCCTTTGCGCATGGTCTACGCTTATCGGGCACCTGCCGATATCGTCCATATAAAAGGCCTGGCGCAAGGCCACCGACATCAAAGTGTCATCCAGCCCCCTTAAATTGGCTCAGGTATTGCTGACCTAGACCAACAACCACCGCAATCGCAGCGTTGAACACGACCAAGGAGCTTCGGAATGAAACAGCTTTTCCTGGCAACACTGTTAGGCTCGACCATTGCAATGTGCACCTCCGCCATGGCGGCTGGCACCGATTTGAAAACCCTCGAAGCCGCTGCGAAAGCGGAAGGCGCCGTCAACAGTGTCGGCATGCCCGATGACTGGGCCAACTGGAAAGGCACCTGGGAAGACCTTGCCAAAACCTACGGCCTGAAACACATCGACACCGACATGAGCTCGGCCCAGGAAATCGCCAAGTTCGCCGCCGAGAAAGACAACGCCACCGCTGACATCGGCGACGTCGGTGCCGCCTTCGGCCCGATCGCGGTCAAGCAAGGCGTAGTGCAACCCTACAAGCCAAGCACCTGGGATCAGGTTCCGGACTGGGCCAAGGACAAAGACGGCAACTGGGCACTGGCCTACACCGGCACCATCGCGTTCATCGTCAACAAGAAGCTGCTGCACGGTTCCGAAGTACCGACCAAATGGGCTGACCTCAAGGGTGGCAAATACAAAGTCTCGATCGGTGACGTGAGCACCGCCGCGCAAGCTGCCAACGGCGTACTCGCCGCAGCCCTGGCTAACGGTGGCGACGAGAAAAACATCCAGCCGGCCCTGACCCTGTTCGCCGACATCGCTAAACAAGGTCGTCTGTCGATGGCCAACCCGACCATCGCCACCATGGAAAAAGGCGAGATCGAAGTCGGCGTGGTCTGGGACTTCAACGGCTTGAGCTACAAAGCCAAGATGGCCAACCCGGATGATTACGTGGTGCTGATCCCGTCCGACGGTTCGGTGATTTCCGGCTACACCACGATCATCAACAAGTACGCGAAAAATCCGAACGCCGCCAAGCTGACCCGCGAATACATCTTCAGCGACGCCGGCCAGACCAACCTCGCCCGAGGTAACGCCCGTCCGATCCGCGCCGAGCACCTGCAACTGCCGGAAGACGTAAAGGCCAAGCTGCTGCCGAACGAACAGTACAAGAAAGTCACCCCGATCAAAGACGCCGATGCGTGGGAAAAAACCTCCAAGGCCCTGCCGCAGAAGTGGAACGAAGAAGTCATCGTAGAGATGAAGTAATCCTTCATCTGTAGGAGCTGCCGCAGGCTGCGATCTTTTGATCTTGCCCTTTAAAGCAATATCAAAAGATCGCAGCCTGCGGCAGCTCCTACATTGACCGGTTCAAGTTTGGTTTTCGGAGTCAACGCCCCTATGAAGCACAACGTCATCCTTGTCGTGCTCGACGGCCTCAACTACGAGGTCGCGCGCCACGCCATGGGGCATCTGCAGGCTTATGTTGGCGCAGGACGCGCCGCGCTCTATCAGTTGGAGTGCGAACTGCCGGCCCTGTCCCGACCGCTTTATGAATGCATCCTCACCGGCGTGCCGCCGATCGACAGCGGCATCGTCCACAACAACGTCTCGCGCCTGTCCAATCAGCGCAGCATTTATCACTACGCCCGCGATGCCGGTTTGAAGACCGCGGCGGCGGCGTATCACTGGGTCAGCGAGCTGTACAACCGCTCGCCATTCGTCGCCGCGCGCGACCGTCACACCGACAATCTGTCGCTGCCGATCCAGCACGGACACTTCTATTGGAACGACCACTACCCGGATTCGCACCTGTTCGCCGACGCGGAAAACCTCCGTCTTCGCCACGATCCGGATTTCCTGCTGATCCATCCGATGAACATCGACGATGCCGGGCACAAGCACGGGCTCGATTCGTCGCAGTACCGCAACAGCGCGCGCTCGGCGGACATCATCCTCGCCGACTATTTGCAGAGCTGGCTCGACGCTGGCTATCAGGTACTGGTGACCGCCGACCACGGCATGAACAACGACCGCTCGCACAACGGCCTGTTGCCGGAAGAACGCCAGGTGCCGCTGTTCGTTCTTGGCGACGCGTTCAGCCTCAGCGCTGACGCCGCGCCCAAGCAGACGGAAATCTGCGGCACGGTCTGCGAACTGCTCGGTGTGCCCCACGACAAACCAGTGTGCCGGGAGCTGCTCAAGTGAATGCCATGACTCGCGGCAAATGGCTGGCGGCGTTGTGCCTGGTGCCCTTCGCACTGTTCTTTATCGTCTTCGAAATCGCCCCGCTGGTCTGGGTGATGATCAACAGTCTGCAATCGGAAGAGTTCGGTTGGGGCGTCGAAAACTTCACGAAAATCTTCAGCTCGAAATTCTATTTGCAGGCGATCCAGTACAGCCTGGAGATCAGTTTCTGGTCGAGCGTATTCGGCATCATCATTGCCGTACTCGGTGCGTATTCCCTGCGCCGGGTCGATTCGAAGCTGCGCAACTTCGTCAACGCCTTCGCCAACATGACCAGCAACTTCGCCGGTGTGCCGCTGGCGTTCGCCTTCATCATCCTGCTCGGTTTCAACGGCAGCATCACCATCATGTTGAAGCAGTCGGGGATCATTCAGGACTTCAACCTGTACTCGAAAACCGGGTTGATCATCCTTTACACCTACTTCCAGATTCCGCTTGGCGTGCTGCTGCTGTACCCGGCGTTCGACGCCTTGCGTGAAGACTGGCGCGAGTCCGCCGCGTTGCTCGGTGCCAATGGCTGGCAGTTCTGGCGGCACATCGGTTTGCCGGTGCTGACCCCGGCGCTGCTCGGCACTTTCGTGATCCTGCTGGCCAACGCCCTCGGCGCCTACGCCACGGTGTATGCACTGACGACGGGCAACTTCAACGTCCTGCCGATTCGCATCGCGGCAATGGTTTCCGGTGATATTTCCCTAGACCCGAATCTGGCCAGCGCCCTGGCTGTGGTGCTGGTGGCGCTGATGACCATCGTCACTGTCGTGCATCAACTGCTGCTGAAGAGGAGCTACCATGTCTCGCGCTGAATCCGGCCCGGCCGGCCTCTACCACCGCGTCGTGGTTTATCTGCTATTCGCGATCCTCTTGCTGCCGCTGGCAGGCACGCTGGTCTACTCGATCGCCAGCAGTTGGTCGGCGACCATCCTGCCCAGCGGCTTCACCTTCAAGTGGTACATCCAGTTGTGGAGCGATCCACGTTTCCTCCACGCCTTCGGCCAGTCGTTATTGGTGTGCGTGGGCGCGCTGGTGCTGTCGGTGGTGCTGATTCTGCCGCTGCTGTTCGTCGTGCATTACCACTTTCCGAAACTCGATGCGCTGATGAACATCCTGATCCTGCTGCCCTTCGCGGTGCCGCCGGTGGTGTCATCGGTAGGTCTGTTACAGCTCTACGGTTCCGGGCCGATGGCGATGGTCGGCACGCCGTGGATTCTGATCGGCTGCTACTTCACCGTGGCCCTGCCGTTCATGTACCGGGCGATCACCAACAACCTGCAAGCGATCAACCTGCGCGACCTGATGGACGCTGCGCAACTGCTCGGCGCCAGCACCTTTCAGGCAGCGATTCTGGTGGTACTGCCCAACCTGCGCAAAGGCCTGATGGTCGCCTTGCTGCTGTCGTTCTCGTTCCTGTTCGGGGAGTTCGTGTTTGCCAACATTCTGGTCGGCACGCGCTACGAAACCTTGCAGGTTTACCTGAACAACATGCGCAATAGCAGCGGTCACTTCACCAGTGCGCTGGTCATCTCGTATTTCTTTTTCGTGCTGGTCCTGACCTGGATCGCCAACATCTTGAACAAGGACAAAAGCGAATGAGCTATGTCAGCGTCCAACACCTGCAGAAAAGCTACGCCGGCACTACCGTGTTCAGCGACATCGACTGCGAAATCAACAAGGGCGAATTCGTCACCCTGCTCGGCCCGTCCGGCTGCGGCAAGTCCACTCTTCTGCGTTGCATTGCCGGCCTGACGTCGGTGGATGGCGGCAAGATTCTGCTGGATGGCGTCGACATCGTGCCCTTAAGCCCGCAGAAACGCGGGATCGGCATGGTGTTCCAGAGCTACGCGCTGTTTCCCAACATGACCGTCGAGCAGAACGTTGCGTTCGGTTTGCGCATGCAAAAGGTCAACGCCGACGACAGTCATAAGCGCGTTGCTGAAGTGTTGAAACTGGTGGAGTTGAACGACTTTGCCAGCCGCTATCCGCATCAGCTGTCCGGAGGTCAATGTCAGCGTGTGGCCCTCGCCCGTTCGCTGGTCACGCGTCCACGCTTGTTGCTGCTGGATGAACCGCTCTCGGCACTCGATGCACGGATTCGCAAACACCTGCGCGAACAGATCCGTCAGATCCAGCGCGAACTTGGCCTGACGACGATTTTCGTTACTCACGATCAGGAAGAAGCGCTGACCATGTCTGATCGAATTTTCCTGATGAATCAGGGAAAAATCGTCCAGAGTGGCGACGCCGAAACCCTCTACACCGCACCGGTCGATGTGTTCGCCGCAGGCTTCATTGGCAACTACAACCTGCTCGATGCCGATGACGCTTCGAAATTGTTGCAGCGCCCGATCAATCACCGCATCGCCATTCGCCCGGAAGCCATCGAGCTGAGCTTGAACGGCGAACTCGATGCGCAGATCCGCAGCCACAGCCTGCTCGGCAACGTCATCCGCTATCGCGTCGAAGCGCGCGGCGTCGAACTGGTGGTGGATGTACTCAACCGCTCGGCGGCCGATCTGCATCCCGACGGTCAGCGCCTGGCGCTTTCCATCGATCCGACGGCCCTGTGCGAAGTAGCTTAAAAGCGGCTGCAAGCTTCGAGCTACAAGCTTCAAGTTGTAGACTGCGGCGCAGCTGATTCCAATTTTTGCAGCTCGAAGCTTGTAGCTCGCAGCTGTTCTCGGAGAGAACTGATGGCCCTGGCAATTTTTGATCTGGACGAAACGTTGATCCACGGCGACTGCGCCACCCTCTGGAGCGAGCAGATGGGGCGTTTGGGCTGGGTCGATCCCGAGTCGTTCATGCGCAAGAACAACGAACTGATGGACGCCTACAGCCATGGCAAATTGCGCATGGAAGAGTACATGGAGTTCAGCCTCGAACCGCTGATCGGGCGTACTGCGGAAGAAGTCGAGCACTTGGTCGGCCCTTGGGTGGAAGACTTCATTGAGCCGATCATTTTCAGCGACGCGACGAAAACCATCGCCGCGCATCGCAAGGCCGGCGACCGGATTCTGGTGATTTCGGCGTCGGGCACGCACCTCGTCAAACCAATTGCCGACCGTTTGGGCATCGATGAGATTCTCGGTATCGAACTGGAAGTCGCCCATGGCGTTTACAGCGGCCACACCGTTGGCACGCTGACCTACCGCGAAGGCAAGATCACCCGGTTGCTGGAATGGCTGGATGCGGAGGAGGAGAACCTGGAAGGCGCGAGTTTCTATTCCGACTCGCGCAATGATCTGCCGTTGTTGCTGAAGGTGGATTTCCCGCACGTGGTCAACCCGGATCCAGTGCTGCTTGAGCACGCCGAAAAAGCCGGCTGGCCTATTCATCTCTGGAAATAAAAGCAAACGGCAGCTCCTACATTTCCCCCTGTAGGAGCTGCCGAAGGCTGCGATCTTTTGATCCAGCCCTTCTAACAGCTCAAACTTTCGTCAATCACCAACACCAGTTTGCCCGCCACCGTATTACTCGCCAACTCCGCAAACGCCGCCTCGGCATCCTTCACGGCAAACGCCTTGGCCAACTGCGGACTCAACCGCCCCTCTGCAAACAACGGCCACACCTGCTGACCGAGATCACTCAACAGATCCGCCTTGAACTGATCGTCACGACTGCGCAACGTCGAACCGAGCAACTGCACGCGCTTGCCCAACACCTGCGCCAGATCCAGTTTCGCCTCGCGGCCGCCCATCAAGCCGATCAGCACCCAACGTCCGTCCAACGCGATCAGTTTCAGATTCAGCGCCGAATAATTGCCACCGACCGGATCGAGGATCACATCAAACGGCCCCAGGTCACGCAAGCCTTCGAGATCATCGGTGCGCACCACCCCGCCCTGCGCACCCAGCGCCTCGCAGTAAGCCAGACGCTCGGCGGAACCGACGCTGACCCAGCAGGGATTGCCAAACGCCTTGCACAACTGAATGGCGGCTGAACCGATTCCACTTGCTCCGGCGTGCAAGAGAACTTTCTCACCCGGTTTGAGCGCCGCAAGTTGAAACACATTCAGCCAGACTGTTGCGTAAACCTCAGGTAATGCGGCCGCCTCGATCAGCGAAACACCTTCAGGAACCGGCAGCACATGCCGTCCGTCGACCACCACCTCTTCGGCCATGCCACCCCCGGCCAGCAAGGCGCAAACCCGATCACCGACCTGCCACGAACTGCCCGCACCGACCTCGCTGATCACCCCGGAGCACTCCAGACCGAGCACCTGGCTGGCACCAGGCGGTGGCGGATAAAGCCCTGCCTTCTGTAATAAATCGGCGCGATTGAGGCCGGCTGCCGCCACTCGGATGCGAACTTGTCCTACATCGCATGTAGGACTCGGCTCCTCAACCCATGCCACTTGACCTTCAACGCCTTGCAATGCCTTCACAGTGCCTCCATAGTGAGTCTGGACTGAGCCCGAAGCTGTAGCGCCGGGCTTTTTGCATTATGCGACCGGCTCTCGTAGACCGGCGACTTCAAAGACGGCCTAATATGCGTTATCAATTGTCCCCGCGTCGAATCAGCATGAAGCATTTGCTCCCCAGCACCGCCCTCGCTCTTTTCATCGGTATCGGCCTGTTGCCGGTATCGGGCAGTACATTCGCAGCCAACAGCTGGGACAAGTTGCAGCCTGATCGCGATGAAGTCATCGCCAGCCTGAACGTCGTCGAGTTGCTCAAGCGTCACCACTACAGCAAGCCGCCGCTCGACGATGCGCGCTCGGTGATCATCTACGACAGCTACATCAAGCTGCTGGATCCGTCGCGCAGCTATTTCATGGCCAGCGACATCGCCGAATTCGACAAGTGGAAGACCCAGTTCGACGACTTCCTCAAAAGCGGCGACCTCAACGCCGGCTTCACCATCTACAAGCGCTATCTGGATCGCGTCAAGGCGCGTCTGGACTTCGCCATTGCCGAGCTGGACAAAGGCGTCGACAAGATGGACTTCAACAGCAAGGAGACCTTGCTGATCGATCGCAAGGATGCCCCTTGGCTCAAGTCCACTGCTGAACTCGACGACCTGTGGCGCAAACGCGTCAAGGACGAAGTCCTGCGCCAGAAGATCGCCGGCAAAGAGCCCAAGCAGATCCAGGAAACCCTGACCAAGCGCTACAAGAACCAGCTGGCGCGCCTGGACCAGACCCGTCCGGAAGATATCTTCCAGGCGTACATCAACACTTTCGCCATGTCGTACGATCCGCACACCAATTATCTGTCGCCGGATAACGCGGAAAACTTCGACATCAACATGAGCCTGTCCCTCGAGGGCATCGGTGCCGTGTTGCAGAGCGACAACGACCAGGTCAAAGTCGTGCGTCTGGTGCCGGCAGGCCCGGCCGACAAGACCAAGCAGGTCGCCCCGGCCGACAAGATCATCGGCGTTGCCCAAGGCAACAAAGAGATGGTCGACGTCGTCGGCTGGCGTCTGGACGAAGTGGTCAAGCTGATTCGTGGCCCGAAAGGCACCGTGGTGCGTCTGGAAGTGATTCCGGCGAGCAATGCGCCGAACGACCAGACCACCAAGATCGTGCCGATCACTCGTGAAGCGGTGAAGCTTGAAGATCAGGCCGTGAAGAAGTCCATCCTCAACCTGAAACAGGACGGCAAGGACTACAAGCTCGGCGTCATCGAGATCCCGGCCTTCTACCTCGACTTCAAGGCATTCCGTGCCGGTGATCCGGACTACAAGAGCACCACCCGCGACGTCAAGAAACTGCTGACCGAGCTGCAGAAAGACAAAGTCGACGGCGTAGTCATCGACCTGCGTAACAACGGTGGCGGCTCCCTGCAGGAAGCCACCGAGCTGACCAGCCTGTTCATCGACAAAGGCCCGACCGTACTCGTGCGTAATGCCGATGGCCGCGTCGACGTGCTCGAAGATGAAAACCCGGGTGCGTTCTACAAAGGCCCGATGGCGCTCCTGGTCAACCGCTTGTCCGCCTCGGCTTCGGAGATCTTCGCCGGCGCCATGCAGGACTACCACCGCGCGCTGATCATCGGTGGCCAGACCTTCGGTAAAGGCACCGTGCAGACCATTCAACCGCTGAACCATGGCGAACTGAAACTGACCCTGGCGAAGTTCTACCGGGTTTCCGGTCAGAGCACCCAGCACCAGGGCGTACTGCCGGACATCGACTACCCGTCGCTGATCGACACCAAGGAAATCGGTGAGAGCGCACTGCCGGAAGCCATGCCGTGGGACACCATCCGCGCGGCGATCAAACCGGCTGCCGATCCGTTCAAACCGTACCTGGCTCAGCTCAAGTCAGAGCATGATGCGCGCACGGCCAAAGACGCCGAGTTCGTGTTCATTCGTGACAAGCTGGCACTCGCGCAAAAGCTGATGGAAGAAAAAACCGTCAGCCTCAACGAAGCCGAGCGTCGCGCCCAGCACACTGACATCGACGCCAAGCAACTGGCGATGGAAAATATCCGTCGCAAAGCCAAAGGCGAAGAGCCGCTCAAAGAGCTGAAGAAAGAAGACGACGACGCGCTTACCGCCGCCGAGCCGGACAAGGTCAAACCAGAAGACGACGCCTACCTGAGCGAAACCGGGCGCGTGTTGCTGGATTACCTGAAGCTGAGCAATCAGGTGGCCAAGAAGTAACGTGATGGCAATTTAATGCTGACGATCCCCGGATCGTCATCAAACAGTCATCATTCTGTCGTGCAATAAAGGACTGGGAGCCACTCTCTTCACCGAGAGCGCTCCCAGTCCTTTTTTTATCGCCAGAGATTGCCATGACCACGACCGAACAGCTGGGTGCCTTGAGCTCGATCCTGACTCAAAGCGGATTGCACAGCCTGTTCCAGCCGATCATTTGCCTCTCCGAGCGACGCATTCTCGGTTACGAAGCCCTCACTCGCGGCCCGTCCAACAGCCCTCTGCACTCACCGATTGCCTTGTTTGCCGTCGCGCGTCAGGCCGGACGCCTGAGTGAACTGGAAATCGCCTGCCGACAAAGCGCCTGCCGCCGTTTCAACGAGCAGCAATTGCCGGGCAAACTGTTTCTCAACGTCTCTCCTGAATCCTTGCTCGAAGCTGCGCACCAGCCCGGACGTACACTGCAGCTGCTGCAGGACTTCGGCATCCCGCCGAGCCAGGTAGTTATCGAACTGACTGAACAAACGCCGATCGACGATTTCCAGTTGCTGCAAACCGCGCTGCATCACTACCGGGCGATGGGCTTTTCGATTGCGCTGGATGATCTTGGCGCCGGTTATTCAAGCCTGCGTTTATGGTCGGAACTGCGCCCGGATTACGTGAAGATCGATCGGCACTTCATCGACGGTATTCATCAGGACGCGCTGAAACGCGAGTTCGTCGGCTCAATCCTGCAAATCGCCAAAGCTTCACGGGCGCAGGTCATCGCTGAGGGTATTGAGTTACCTGAAGAGCTCGCAGTGTTGACCGAGATGGGTGTCGACCTGGTGCAGGGTTATTTGCTCGGTCGCCCACAGGAACATCCTCCCCGCGACGCCCGCGCCTTGATGCCCAAACACGACAGCAGCAACGTTGCGCTGAACGACGAAGGCAGCGACCTCAGTGCCCTGCTCAACGACCAACCGGCGGTCCATCGCGATACACCGACCGCCACCGTGCTGGAAGCCTTCCGCCGCCAGGCCAACCTCAACTCTCTGGCCGTGCTCGACGAACAAGGCCAGCCCTGCGGCATCGTCCATCGGCACTCGCTGTCCGATGCGTTGCTCAAACCGTTCGCCACCGACCTGTTCGCCCGCAAACCGATCAGCCGCCTGATGAACGACGATTTCCTCGCCGTGGAAATGAGCCAATCGCTGCAACAGGTCAGCCGCCTGATCACCAGCCGCGCCCGGCAGCGTATCGAAGAAGACTTCATCATCACCCTCAACGGCGGCTATCTCGGTCTGGGCCGAGTGATTGACGTGCTCAAACTGATCACCGAACTGAAAATCCAGCAGGCGCGTTACGCCAATCCACTGACCTTGTTGCCGGGCAATGTGCCGATTCAGCAATGCCTGACCCGGTTGCTGCAACAGGCGCGCGAGTCGGTGATTTGTTATGTCGACATCGACAGCTTCAAGCCTTTCAACGACATCTACGGCTACGGTCGCGGCGATGAAGTGTTGCTGTGTCTGGCGCAATGCCTCAACGAACGCGTCGATCCGTCGCGCGACTTTGTGGGGCATATCGGCGGCGACGATTTCCTCCTCGTCCTAGGCCCCGAAGATTGGCGAAAACGCCTCAACCAGCTTCTTGACGATTTCCAGAGCCAATGTCGCCGCTTTTATCGGCCTGAACACCTTGAGGCTGGATGCTTTATCGCGCCGAATCGTCAGGGGATGCGCCAGGAGTTTCCGCTGCTGTCACTGTCCATCGGCGTTGTTCACCTGCACCCCGAAGCTTGCGCACAACTTGATGCGAGTCAGCTGGCGGAGATGGCTTCGCAGGCGAAGCACCATGCGAAGAATATTCCGGGGTATAGCGTGCATGTGATTGATAGTCTTACTGCACCCGAACTCCATCTAGCGCAGCTAATCGGGCAACGTTGATTTCCTCAAACGACTCAAACCCCTGTGGGAGCGGGCTTGCTCGCGAAGGTGCCGGTTCTCTCATCTCACATTTAATAGCCCGAGTCTTTTCCATTTCGATACTTAGTCAAACACTCCAGCAAAACCTTCATGAAACCAGGCCTATCCGTAACGTCATCATCAAAATATGTCGTCATTCGATTAAACACACGATCAAAATTGTCATCCACCTTCAAAAAATGATCGAGTGTATTAATGAGAGACTCTTGCTCGGCATCGGTGTATTCATAAAATTCAGGTTTTAACAAAGTATCGAATAACTCTATTAACTGCCGAGAATCGTTTACGTTTTTTTCGACGATCAATCGTTCTCGCTCGACATCAGGAGCATTCTCGATATCGAACACAAACAGTAGATTTTTTATATCTACAATTTCATATAAATTTTTCATCAATCGAAATCCGCGTAAGAAGTTACGGTACTACCATTTGCTTTGTGAATAACGACAGCTTTCCTTTGCTGCCCATAAACTCCGTCTTTCGTATAACCCTCCCCAATTATCTTTCCCATATCCATGGGTCTTTTCGATATCTGAAGATTGGTCTGACGAAGTATTAGTTTCGCTCTGTAGATAGCGTTCAACTGATCCCTATGACTGAGAAAATGAGTAGCCGCACTTGGAATTTTTGGCTCGCCGTCTTTTGATCCACCGATATAGGTTTCTACGACACCAGTCGTTGGGTTTTTCGCTGACGAAATTCTTTCAAATTGAGATTGTATAGTTGTTTGGGCGCCGTGTTTTTCTAAAAAATGCTCTCCAATTTGTGGATTCTCCATTTCATGCAAACGTCGGTATGCGTTTTCCTCAGCCAAGTCATCAATCCTCCCCCTCCGCTCTTGGGCTGTCATCTTTGGCAGTGGAGGGGCACCCTCGTCGACGACTGCACGACCAGCTTCATACCGCATCGGACGACATGGTTGTTTCGGCGGCGGACAGTTGGACGTTAACCCCAACGGATCCACCCACCCCGTCGGATTCGGCACGTACTGGTACTGATTCAACCCCCCAGCCAACTTGATGGGATCCGGCGTCAGATACCGTCCCAACCGCGGGTCGTAATACCGGTGCCGGTTGTAATGCAGCCCACTCTCCGCGTCGAAATACTGCCCCTGAAACCGCAGCGGCTGATCGAGGTATTCCGCCGCCGCCAGGCTCAGCGCAGCGACCTTGCCGTACGCGTCGTACTGCGCTGACCAGACAATCTCGCCGCTGTAATCGGTCAGCTCCAGCGGTGTTCCCAAATGGTCGAGTTGGTAATAAAACGGGCAGGCCTTTTTCGGGCCTTTGCCGTCGAGCAGGGCCAGCGGGCGGAAGGTGCCGGGTTCGTAGACGTAGCTGCGGTATTCGTTTTGGCTGCTTTCGGCGACGAGGTTGTCGCCCTGCCAGAAGAATTCCGTGGTGACGCCGTTGACGGTTTTGCTGATGCGTCGGCCGAAGGCGTCGTACCTGTACGAGGCGGTTTGGCCGTCCGGACGGGTCAGGCCGATCAGGCGGTGCTGGCTGTCGTAGCGGTATTCGCTGACGAGTTTTTGCGCGGTGCCACGGCGTTCGCGGATCAGGTTGCCGAAGGCGTCGTAGTCGTAATGGCGGTCGCCCTGCATCAGCAGACGGTTGCCCTTGATCTGGCTCGGGCCGGGGCGGTCCTGCATCAACAGGTTGCCGGCCGGGTCGTGAGCGAAGGACTCCGGCAGTTCGTCGCGCGAGTGGCGGACGCGGATCAAGCGGTCGAGGTTGTCGTAGCCGTAGGTGCGTTGGCCGTGGCGGGTGTCGGCGATGTGTTCCAGGTTGCCGTTGGCGCTGTAGGCATAGTCGCGGCGATACAGCGCATCGTGCGAATGTCCTACGGCATGGGCCAATAATCTTCCCTGATCGTCGTAGGCATATTCGCTGAGCAGCAGACCTTGCTGGCGTTGTTGTTCACGGCCGGACTGAAAGACGTGCGTGGTCAGTTGCGCACCGTTGAGGTCGATGCCGGTCAGCGCGCCGCCCTTGGCGTGGTGATACTCGAGTTTGCTGTTGTCCGGCAGGCGCAGGCGTTTGAGCTGACCGCAGGCATCGTAGCTGTAGCGCAACGTGCCCCAGCCCTGATGCTCGGTGATCAGTCGATCCTGACGGTCATATTCGAAAGCCAGCGGATGCTTCTGGCCGTCATCGACAGCGATCAAACGACCGAGGCAGTCGTATTGATAGGAGACCTTGATACCGTCGGGCAGGGTTTTGACCAGCAGGCGCCCGGCGCTATCGCGTGCATAAGCGGTGACTAACCGCGAGCCGTCATCACCAAACTCGATCTTCTCCAGCAGATGCCCATTGAGGTCATAGGCATACGCCGTGCGCCGCCCGTCGAAGCCAGTTTCCTGGCGGATCAGTCCCGTCGGCGTGTAGTCCAGTCGATACTTCTCGCCGGATTCGTTTTCAATCTCGGTGAGCAGCAGTTGCGCATGGTCGTAGCGGTACTGCACCCGCGTGCCGTCGGGGTTGATCTTTCGCGAGACCAGGTGCAAATCGTCGTCATATTCAAACCGGGTAACGCGCCCGAGTTCGTCGCGCTCGGCTGTCACCTGACCGTAAGCGCCGTAGCTGTAAGCCCGAGTGGCGCCGCCCGCCAACGTCGTCTGAACCAGTCGCCCCGCCGCATCCCACTGCTGACGCGTCAGCGCACCGTGTTCATCAACCGTGGTAGTCCGCCGCCCCAACGCATCGTAGGAAAAGCGCCGCACACCACCGTCAGGCAGGGTTTCTTCAATGAGTTGGCCAAGCTCATTCCACGCCAGTCGATGCCGGCTGCTGTCCGGATAGCGGATCGACAGCAATTGCCCGCGAACGTCGTAGTAGTAATGGGTGACCTTGCCGTCAGGATCGACCGCTTCGGTGACATCGCCCTCGGCATTGCGCCGATAAATCCACACCGCATCGCCACGTGAACGCCGGTAGAGGAAACCGTTGCGATACTCGTAGGACGTTGGCTCATCTTGCGCAGGAAGCAGCGCAATCAGCCGTCCGATCTCGTCGTAGCGGTATTCGGTAACAGCGCCTAAAGCATCCTGCTCGGCGATCAAACGTCCGGCCGCGTCATAGGCCTTGAGCTGCTCGCCGCCGTCGGCTTCGACCTTGCGCAGCAAGCGCGCGCGGTCGTCGTGGACGTAAACCTCTTCGGTGCCATCGACGTAATGCACCGCGACGCTGCCGTTGTCGTCCCAGACATAGCGCGTGTCCATCTGCGAAAACGACGCCCAGTGCCGCACGCAACGCGCCGATGTCCCCGCGCGCTCCCACGCCCAGAAGAAACTCGCGCCGCCGGCCAGTTGCCGTTGCAGAATGACGTTGGCGTCGTCGTAGTCGTAACGCTCGCTGTCGCCGACCGCATTGCTCGCGGCCAACAAACGCTGACGGGCGTCGTAGCAATAGCTGACGAGGTTTTGCTCAGTCGTCCATTCGCCGCCCTGAAAACTCTGGTAATCCAGCGCAATCAACTGCGCCCGGTCATAGCGCAGCAACAGCGCGCGACCTGCGCCGTTATCCAGTCGCTGAATCCTGTCAGACCGATCGCGATGGACCGTCAGACGATTGCCATAAACATCACTGATCGCCGTCAGCCGACCCGCGCGAAAGTGATAGAACCGCGCCGCGTCCCCGGCCAGCGCAAGAATCAGTTCCTCCGGCTCATCCCCGAGAAAGATTGCCGCCCGCGACAAACTGTTGTGAATCGCCGGGCGAGCAACATTCGGCAACGGAAACCGCGTTCGCCGGTTCTCATGATCGATCCAGACGACGAAGTCGCCTTCGAACACCAACCGATGCGCCAGCGAATGGCTCCAGCCAAAGCCCAGGCCAACGTCGATTTCCACCGCGCTGCTGCGATACAAACGGCTGAACTCGAACGGCAGCCGGCCATCGAGCACCGCATCGGTCAGGGTCAGCAACTCCTCGCCGGTGACCATCGACACCGGACAGCCGTTGGTGCAGGTCAGTAGCGCGCAATCGGCGCTGTCACCGTTGGGGTTTTTAGCTTGGTCAGAGGCGTCGTCGTGGTTTTCCTCTTTCTTTAGCGAGGCATTGCGTTGGGCATCCCAACGGAGCTGCATTCGACCCTTTTTCACGCCGGCGGCGATGCCACGGGCGGCGACCGATTTGTATTGATCAACGTATTTGATGAACCCCTCGACGATGCCAAACATCGCCTTCACCAAGCGCTTCACCGCTGACAGCAATTGCGCTGCGCGATCTGCCAGGCGCAGCGTCAGATAAGCGATCCCTGCGCCCGCCCCGACGAACGTCAGAACCACGCCGATCAACACGTCGATCAGCACCTGGACGATCACCATCGACGCCGCCTCAGCGGTTTTCCCGGCGATCTCGCTGGGCGGCAACATCTCCAGCCAGAGGCTTGCAGTGCGTAGCAGTAAACAGAGAGCCGCTTCGTCGCTGACCAGCAATTGCAGCTTTTCCATGACGTCGGGCGCCGTCGCAGCGAGCGCCATCAACTGCGTGGCACCCTCGCCCAATCGCTCGGCAAAAGCCCCTGGGTCCTTGAGAATGTCCGAAAGCAGACCAAGGCTGTCCCACACGCCTTCGATGGCTGCCCAGCTCCCGGCCAACATGCCGTTGCCAGCCGCAGTCGCCACCGACTGCGACCACTGCGGCTTGAAACCCTGCCACTCGCTACGCAGCCAGCCATTCAGCTCTGCTGTCAGGCCGTCATAGGCAGTGAACAAATCATCGACCTGACCGCTGGTGACTTTGTTGTGCACCAGCACGCGATAGAACTTGCCGGCGGTTCCTGTGAATGAGCCTTTGCCTTGCGCATCCAGAGTGATGGGAGTGGTTTCGCCGCTGTCCATGGCAATCACATCGACCACGATGTTGCCCAGCGGAATGTCGTAGACCGACTCGAACTTGCTCTCGATCAGCATCGAGCCTGTCTGCGGACACTGGACGACGCCGGAGAAAAAATCGTTGTCGCCGCTGCTGACAGCGGTACTGCTGTCACCGAAGCGAATGATCCGCTCCATGCCCATCAGCGATGGCAGATCCGCCGCATGGCTGACCTTGTCCGCCGCACGACTGGCCCAATGCTTGAGCTGTTCGCGGTACAGGTTGAGGGAGTCGGGAAAGCTGTCGAGTTCCTGCTCGATACGGGAGACGGCGGCCATCAGCGCACGCGGGTGCGCGGAGTGGACTGAGTAAGCGGGTCAAACATGAGCATTCCCTCGCGCAAAAATTAGGCGCGGGAACTGTGCGGGGGATCACTCAGGAAAGAAGTCAGGCAAGTAGGCGATGGCTGTAGGACTAATCCGTAAAAGCTACTCACATAAAAAACAGGCAGGCGAAAACGCAAACGTGGCGTGAGGTTTCCCTCACGCCACGTTTATGAAACGGACAGTAGATATTCAGTGTGCAGAACGTTTGCTACTCAACGCCGCGCGAGTTCAGTTCTTTCAGTTTGAGCTCGGCCAATGGGTGCCCGGCCTTGGCCGCCATCCCCCACCAGCGCGCAGCTTCATCAGGGTCAGGCGCCTTGCTCGGCGTACCTGCGAGACTGATCACGCCAACCTGATAGGCCGCTTTGCCATCACCCGCCAAAGCGGCCAGGCGCAGCAATCGCACACCTTCCTCGCGTGCCCCCAGGCCCACACCGCGAAAGGTCAGGATGTGCCCGTAGAAGCTTTGCGCACCGACATCGCCCAGGTTGGCCATGCGCGCAAACTGCCCTTCGAGCCAGCGCCAGCCACGCGGCTGGCGGACAAACCATGACCAGTGAAACAGCCTGCGGGCCAGCCAGTAACTGGCCCGCGCCTTGAGTCGTAAGAACACTCAGGCCTCCGCCGATTCCGGGTACTCGTACTCAAAGACACGGACCACTTCCGACGCATGCCAGGAAGCGGCAGCAACGCCATCAGAGGGCCCGGAAAACCGCCCGAGACGTTCGACGCATTCAAAAAAACCGGTGCGTGGCAGGCGACTGGCGCCCTGGCTGATGACCAGCGAGCTGCGCAACGGTTGTTCGGCCTTGGCGTCCAGCGCGGCCAGATGTTCCAGCGCCGCGGTCAACGTCTGCATTGCCGGCGTCGGCAATTGCAGGCGTTCGAGCAGCGCCCGATACGTCAGCAGATGGCGCTGACGGCGCGCCTGATCGAGTTCTCCGAGCAATCCGTCCCAATGTTGACGACTGATGCGTACGCTCACGATTCGTCCCTCCAACCTGGCACCGTCAATTCCCAGGCCAGACTGCGGCGAATCGCGGCGTCGGGCTGACGCTCGCCACTTTCGATCAAGGCCAGATAAGACGGGCTGATGCCTACCGTGCGGGCCAGCGCCTCGATGGCGATGCCCTTCCCTTCGCGCAAACTGCGTAGTTGATCCAGACCTGGAAGAATCGGGTCTGGCGTTGCCGCGAGGGGCGCTGGAGCCTGTCGCGACGGTGTTTCGTTGATACCTGCTGCTTTCAGTAGAGCCTGATATTGAGCCCAAGGCAGAACCGCGTATTCGGGTTCGCCATCGCGTGCAATTATCTGAATATCCATGACTACCCCGTAGGACAACAACACTTAGCGAGTCGGCACTTTTCCCTAGAAGTGTAATCCTAACAGCGGCTAAGGTCGCGGGGGGTATCTATCTGTTGCAGTGCTGAATGAATCAGGGCTTTTTCGGGCCTTGAAGTTGAAGTTGCTCAGGGGAATCGGGCAGGCGTTCAACCACGGCGAGTTTTTCCGGTTGCTGGCGATTTCGCCAAACACGGAAAGCGTTGAGCTCATCGTCGAGGGTTTTCATTACCCAGGCGAGGACAGCGATGTCGTCGAGCATGCCGAATACCGGGATGAAATCCGGAATGGCATCGACCGGACTGAGGAAGTACATCAAGCCCGCCACTACCGAGACAATGGCTTTGCCACTGATCGCGCGGTAATCACCACGCCAGTAAGCCAGGCACAGGGCCTGGAGCAAACGCAGGTCATCCTTGAGTTTGCCGAGGCGATTGCCTTGCGCGGCACCTTTGCTGGCCACGGCGAACAGCAACGTCGGTAATCGTCCACGGGCGAGCAGTCGGCCAGCCAGGGGCAGGAATCGAGCGAAATTCCACGGAGCTTTCATCTATTCCTCCCGTTGAAATGTTATCCACACAAATTGTGGATAACCTTGTGAACAGAGCTGCATTTCAGCGCTGAGAGCCCCGTTTTATAAGGGCTGCGCTCAGATCGGGCGTTTTTTACTCACATAAAAAACCCCAATATTTCATTGACTTGGCGGCTCAGGGCGTCTAGCGCTGCAGCCTCAAAGCTATGACTCCCCTGACCGGCATCGGTTCGCTCTGTTTACCCTTGCCAAGGTGCAGATGCAACAACGCCCCGCATAAGCGAGGCGTTGTTGTTGAAACCGAGGCCGATTACTTGGCGGCAGCGGCGTCTTCTTTGGCTGGATCCTTGATGGCCAGCAGTTCCAGGTCAAAGACCAGAACCGAGTTGGCCGGGATTGCCGGGCTTGGCGACTGTGCGCCGTAAGCCAGATCGCTAGGGATGTACAGTTTGTACTTCTCGCCAACGTGCATCAGTTGCAGACCTTCAACCCAACCCGGAATCACGCCGCTCACCGGCAGATCGATCGGGCTGCCGCGCTCGACGGAGCTGTCGAATACGGTGCCGTTGGTCAGCTTGCCGGTGTAGTGAACAGTCACCACGTCGGTAGGCTTAGGCTGTGGGCCGTCGGCTTTCTTGACCACTTCGTACTGCAGGCCGGAAGCCGTGGTAGTCACACCGGCTTTCTTGCCGTTTTCTTCGAGGAATTTCTTGCCGGCAGAGGCCGACTCCTCGCTCATCTTGGCCATGCGCTCTTCAGCACGCTTTTGCAGCGCAGCGAAGGCTTCGACCAGTTCTTCGTCTTTCAGCTTCTGTTCTTTCTTGCCGACGGCATCTTCGATGCCCTGGGCTACCGCTTTGGAGTCCAGATCATCCATGCCTTCCTGAGCAAGGCTCTTGCCCAGGTTCTGGCCGATACCGTAGGAAGCG
>NZ_JBIVGT010000021.1:35688-39706 GCF_044748825.1 Pseudomonas sp. NPDC089741
GCCCCCCGCCCCACACCCCGCGCCCACCCGGCTAACCAGCCCAACCGCCGCCGCCACCCGCTGCTGTTTCATGCTATTTCCTTGTTCATGCGCCGAAAGGGCAATCGAGTAAAGCCGCGAGCTTATCAGGCCGCCACGACCAATGGCTACCGGCATGAGAGCAGGAATCTTCCGATAAGTTCAGGGATTAAAACGCATTTGGCTAAAGCCATGATGAAGCTTCTGTCATCTGCACCGGAGAACAACAGACTCCGGTTCCCACAGCATCTGGCGTAATGGCCACTTGCCGCATCGGGTCTGGCTCAGGCATAACAGCGCAACAAATCGACAAGGATGTTTATCTTGCGCCTCTTATTCCGTGTTCTGACCCTGATCGTGGTGCTGCTGGGACTCATCCTGGCGGTGGTTGTCTATTACGTCGCCAACCCGAAATTGCCCTTCTACACCCCCGTACAACAGGTGCATTACCTGAATCAATGGAGTGAAGAACAGCGGCAAACCTATTACTTCACGCCCCAAGGCACCCAGGTCAAAGGCCTGCGTTACGAATGGTTCCAGGCATTGGAGCTACCCTTTTCGGAGCAGCGTTTCGCCGCCCCCGAGTACCTCGCCCGGTTTGGTTTTTTGATCGATCCGCAGCAGCGGGCCACGCCGAATAACCCGGCCAATCTGCCGCCAGGTTTTGCCCGGCATCAGAATCCCGGCAGTTCCGAGCAATATCTGGACATAACTTGCGCCGCTTGCCACACCGGCGAATTGCATTTCAAAGGCCAGGCTGTGCGCATTGATGGCGGCACGGCGCAGCATGTCTTGCCGTCCAGCGTTCCTACATTACGCGGTGGCAGTTTCGGACAAGCATTGGTCGCCAGTCTGACCTCGACATACTTAAACCCTTGGAAATTCGAACGTTTCGCCCGCAACGTACTGGGTGATGAGTACGACGCGCGCCAGGCGCAACTGCGCAAGGACTTCAAAGGCTCGTTGGACACCTTCCTCAAAGTCGCCTGGAACGACACCCATCGCGGCCTCTACCCGACCGAAGAAGGTCCGGGGCGCGCCGATGCATTCGGGCGAATCGCCAATGCCACCTTCGGCGATGCCATTTCTCCCGCCAACTATCGGGTGGCCGACGCGCCGGTGGATTACCCGCAATTGTGGGACATGTGGACGTTTGACTGGGTGCAATGGAACGGTTCGGCGCAGCAGCCGATGGCGCGCAATATCGGTGAGGCGCTCGGCGTCGGCGCTACCCTGAATTTCTTCGACGCCAATGGTCAGCCCCTGCAAGGCGATGAGCGCTACGCCTCCAGCGTTCGTGTGCGCGATTTGCACAAGATCGAGCAAACCCTGCAAAAACTTCAGCCGCCGGCCTGGCCGGAAGACCTGTTTGGTGCCGTCGACAAGCCTCTGGCTGCCAAGGGCCGTGCGCTGTTCAGCGAGAACTGCGCTGGCTGCCACGTCCCGCGCCAGACCCGTGAAGGTGAGCGCTGGGTGCAGCATTTGCACATGTTGCCAGTCGATGTGATCGGCACCGATCCCAACGCTGCCAACAACATTGCCAGCCATCGTTTCGACCTGACGCCGCTGCAATGGGATCTGCAAGAACTGGAAAAGATGGACGTCAAACTGCACCCGACACCCAAGGAACCGCTGGATCTGAGCCAGTTGTCGGTCGCCAAGGGACTGGCTTACGTCACCGCATTCGTCGAAAACCGCGCCTATCGCGAAGCCAATGTCACGCCGGAAGAAAAGCCCGACCTCGATGGCTTTGGCCTGCCGATCGGCGTGCGCGAAAAAGTCTCTTATAAGGCACGGCCACTGGCTGGCGTCTGGGCCACCGCGCCGTTTCTGCACAACGGTTCGGTGCCGAGCATTTATCAGTTGCTGTCGCCGCAGGATGAGCGCGCGAGCACGTTCTATAAAGGCACCTTCGAATACGATCCACGGCATCTGGGTTATCGCACCGAAGCCTTCGCCAATGGCTTTCTGTTCGACACGCGCATCAGCGGCAACCACAACAGCGGTCATGAGTTTCGTGCTGGCGCACAGGGCAATGGCGTCATCGGGCGACTGTTGCAACCCGAGGAACGCTGGGCGTTGCTGGAATACCTGAAAGTCCTCGGCGGCCCACTGGAGGCGCAATTGCCATGATCCTGCCCACCTTCAAGAAAGAACTGCCGATGCTTGCCCGACTCTGGTTGTGGCTGGGACGATTGCTCGGCAAAGTCCTGCTGCTCCTGCTCGTAATCGGCCTGCTCGGCTGGGCCATCGCCACCGCGTGGTTTGCCTGGCAGCATCGTGGGCCGGTGTCGACGCTGGAGCAGATTCCACCCGGTGAAGCGGCGATGACTCAGGACGTGATCCAGACGGCTGTGCGCATCGTCGATCAACACCGCGAACCCACGCGGTATCTGCGCGATGCGCATGCCAAGGCGCATGGCTGTGTGAAGGCTGAAGTGCGCGTGCTGCCGGAACTGGCGCAATCACTGCGCCAAGGGGTATTCAGCGAGCCGGGGAAAGCCTGGCAGGCGATGATTCGTCTCTCGAATGGCAATGCTTACCCGCAATTCGACAGCATTCGTGATGCGCGGGGCATGGCGATCAAATTGCTCGATGTGCCGGGCAAACAGCTGCTGGGGGACCGTCAGGAGCGCCGCGAACAGGATTTCGTGATGTTCAGCCATCCGAACTTCTTCGTCAGCGATGTCGCCGAGTACCGCCAGAATGTCGCGGCTCAGGCTGACGGCAAAAAGGTCATGGCGTTTTTTCCGGGCTGGGATCCACGCACCTGGCAGATTCGCCATTTGTTCATTGCGCTGGCAACCCTGTCACCGCCGCCGGACAGCCCGACCGGGACGACCTACTTTTCGGTATCGCCCTACAAATTTGGCGAGGCCAATGCGAAGTTTCGAGTGATGCCGGATCCCGACAACTGTCCGCTTTACAACCTGCCCAAGCAGAATCATGAGCTGCCGAACTTCCTGCGCAGTGCGCTGAATCAGCAATTGTCGACGGATCGGGTGCCGGCGTGTTTCGTCCTGCAGATCCAGCGCCAGGATGCGAACACCTACATGCCGATCGAAGACACCAGTATTGAATGGCGCGAGCAGGACTCACCCTTTGAAACCGTGGCGCGGATCACCCTGCCACCACAGGACTTCGATACGCCGGCGTTGAATCTTGCGTGCGACAACCTGTCGTTCAATCCGTGGTTCGGAATCGAGGCGCATCGACCGATTGGCGGGATCAACCGCTTGCGCAAAGCGGTGTATGAGGCGGTGAGCGACTACCGCCATCGCCAGAATGCCAGCCAGTAACTGCGTTGCCCCCCTGTAGGAGCTGTCGAGTGCAACGAGGCTGCGATCTTTTGATCTTCTGATCTTCTGATCTTCGGAGAGCAAGATCAAAGGATCGCAGCGTGCCGCAGCTCCTACAGGGGTTTGGTGATTTTGTTGAATCGCAGACAGCAAAAAGCCCGCACAAGGCGGGCTTTCTGTGGACTCTGGCGTTCAGTGTTCCAGATTCCGAATATGGCGCAGCGGACGGGACTCGAACCCGCGACCCCCGGCGTGACAGGCCGGTATTCTAACCGACTGAACTACCGCTGCGCGAAACGCTTGAAACGAATGGTGGGTGATGACGGGATCGAACCGCCGACATTCTGCTTGTAAGGCAGACGCTCTCCCAGCTGAGCTAATCACCCTTCGCTTCGTTACGGGACGCATTATGCCACAAATTTTCGTAAAGTGTTGATTTAATTGAAGTTTTTTTCAAATAAATCCGAAAACCGGTAAAACGACACATCCCGCAGGTACAACTGTTCAAACCTTGAGGCAGAAAAAAACCCGCTTCAGCGGGTTTTTCCGTGGTGACCTGGCGTTCAGTGGTCCAGGTTACCTAATATGGCGCAGCGGACGGGACTCGAACCCGCGACCCCCGGCGTGACAGGCCGGTATTCTAACCGACTGAACTACCGCTGCGCTAAACACTTGAAACGAATGGTGGGTGATGACGGGAT
>NZ_JBIVGT010000021.1:39716-90749 GCF_044748825.1 Pseudomonas sp. NPDC089741
AACCGCCGACATTCTGCTTGTAAGGCAGACGCTCTCCCAGCTGAGCTAATCACCCTTCGCTTCGGTGTGGCGCGCATTCTACGGAGCGACCCAACCTCTGGCAAGCACTTTTTTAAATAATTTTCTCAGGCCTTCCAAAGGCTTAGAGAAGGGTTGGCCTATCAAGCGGCGAAGACAATAATGCCCCCCTTTGTATAAAGGAGAGACTCACCCCATGTGGTTCAAAAACCTGCTTATCTATCGCCTGACCCAAGACCTGCCTGTCGATGCCGAGGCGCTGGAAACTGCACTGGCCACCAAACTGGCGCGTCCATGTGCAAGCCAGGAGTTGACCACCTACGGTTTCGTCGCGCCGTTCGGCAAAGGCGAAGATGCTCCACTGGTGCACGTCAGCGGTGACTTCCTGCTGATTTCCGCGCGTAAAGAAGAACGCATTCTGCCGGGCAGCGTCGTGCGTGACGCGGTCAAGGAAAAGGTCGAAGAGATCGAAGCCGAGCAGATGCGCAAGGTCTATAAGAAGGAACGCGATCAGATCAAGGATGAAATCATCCAGGCCTTCCTCCCGCGCGCCTTCATCCGTCGCTCGTCGACCTTCGCCGCCATCGCGCCGAAACAGGGTCTGATCCTGGTCAACTCGGCCAGCCCGAAACGCGCCGAAGACCTGCTGTCGACCCTGCGTGAAGTGATCGGCACCCTGCCCGTCCGTCCACTGACCGTGAAAATGTCGCCAACCGCGACCATGACCGAATGGGTCACCACGCAAAAAGCTGCTGACGACTTCTATGTACTGGACGAGTGCGAACTGCGCGACACCCACGAAGACGGCGGCATCGTCCGTTGCAAGCGTCAGGACCTGACCAGCGAAGAAATCCAGCTGCACCTGAGCACTGGCAAAGTCGTCACGCAGTTGTCGCTGGCCTGGCAGGACAAGTTGTCGTTCATGCTCGACGACAAGATGACCGTCAAGCGTCTGAAGTTCGAAGATCTGTTGCAGGATCAGGCGGAACAGGACGGCGGTGATGAGGCTCTGGGGCAACTGGATGCCAGCTTCACCCTGATGATGCTGACGTTCGGCGACTTCCTGCCGGCGCTGGTTGAAGCGTTGGGTGGGGAAGAGACTCCGCAGGGGATCTAAACCCTTGTGATGTCCAAACTGTAGGAGTGAGCCTGCTCGCGATGAGGGACTGACATTCAACACCACTGTTGACTGAACGACCGCCATCGCGAGCAGGCTCACTCCTACATTTGTTTTGTGGTGTTGATTTAATAATAAGGACCAAGCCATGCGCGCACTGGCTGCACTCAGCCGCTTTGTCGGCAATACCTTCGCTTACTGGGTTCTGATTTTCGCCGTATTGGCGTTCATGCAACCAGCGTGGTTCCTCGGCCTCAAAGGCGCCATCGTGCCGCTGCTTGGCCTGGTGATGTTCGGCATGGGCCTGACCCTCAAACTCGACGACTTCGCTGCTGTCGCGCGCCATCCATGGCGTGTGGCGCTGGGCGTGGTTGCCCATTTCGTGATCATGCCCGGCGTGGCGTGGTTGCTTTGCCAGGTGTTTCATCTGCCGGCGGAAATCGCCGTCGGGGTGATTCTGGTTGGCTGCTGCCCGAGCGGCACCTCTTCCAATGTGATGACCTGGCTGGCGCGCGGCGATCTGGCGCTGTCGGTCGCCATCGCCGCCGTCACCACCCTCCTCGCGCCACTGCTGACTCCGGCGCTGATCTGGCTCTTGGCTTCGGCGTGGTTGCCGGTGTCGTTCATGGAGCTGTTCTGGTCGATCCTGCAAGTGGTGTTGTTGCCGATCATTCTCGGCGTGGTTGCCCACGCCTGCTCGGTGACAAGGTTCGTCATGCCGTGGATGTGTTGCCGCTGGTGTCGGTGGTCAGCATCGTGATTATCGTCACTGCCGTGGTCGCCGCCAGTCAGGCGAAAATCGCCGAATCCGGCCTGTTGATCATGGCCGTGGTGATGCTGCACAACAGCTTCGGGTACTTGCTGGGTTACTTCACCGGTCGGCTGTTCAAGCTGCCGCTGGCGCAACGCAAATCACTGGCACTGGAAGTCGGCATGCAGAACTCGGGATTGGGCGCCGCATTGGCCAGCGCACACTTCTCGCCACTGGCGGCGGTACCGAGTGCGTTGTTCAGTGTTTGGCACAATATTTCCGGGGCGCTGCTCTCGACCTATTTCCGCCGCATGAGCGAGAAGGAAGACCGTGAGGCCTTGGCGCAACAAACCACCGACTGACCTGCAAACTTGATCCGCGGATTAATGCTCGTCACACTATTGCGCAACGCGGGGACGACCCTGCGGCTCGATCGAGTCATTAATCTGGGGACGACCCCGTCAATCGATGGAGGTCTCTCATGTCCTGGATCATTCTGTTTTTCGCCGGCCTGTTCGAAGTCGGCTGGGCCGTCGGCCTGAAATACACCGACGGCTTCACCCGCCCGTTACCTACCGTTTTGACCATTGCGGCCATGGCCATCAGCCTTGGCCTGCTCGGCCTGGCGATGAAGGAATTGCCGCTGGGCACGGCGTACGCGATCTGGACCGGCGTCGGTGCCGTGGGCACGGTGATTGCCGGGATCATTTTGTTTGGCGAGTCGATGGCGTTGATTCGATTGGCCAGCGTGGCGTTGATCATCACCGGGTTGATCGGCCTCAAGGTCAGCGCCTAGGCCTCTACCGCTATCGCGAGCAGGCTCACTCCTACAGGGGAACGCGTTTAAAATGTAGGAGTGAGCCTGCTCGCGATGAGGCCCACACAGTCGTCGACTATCTGACTGCCCCACGCAATTCGCCAACCAACGCCTGCAACTTCGCCGGCTCAGCCGCGCCAACATCCACCGCAGATCCCGCCACCAACGTCACCCGCGACCACAACCGGTGAAACAAGCCCTTGCTCGGATCGCGACTGAAAAAACTCCCCCACAACCCCTGCAACGCCAGCGGAATCACCGGCACCGGGGTCTCTTCGAGAATCCGCGTCAGCCCGCCCTTGAACTCGTTCATCTCGCCATCAGCGGTCAACTTGCCTTCCGGGAAGATGCACACCAGCTCACCGTCCTTCAGGTATTGAGCAATCCGCGTGAAGGCCTTTTCGTAGATCTGGATGTCTTCCTGGCGTCCCGCGATAGGAATCGTCCCCGCCGTGCGGAAGATAAAGTTCAGCACCGGCAGGTTGTAGATCTTGTAGTACATGACAAAACGAATCGGCCTACGCACCGCGCCGCCAATCAGCAAGGCGTCGACGAACGACACGTGGTTGCACACCAGCAGTGCCGCGCCTTCGTCAGGAATCGCGTCAAGGTTGCGATGTTCGACGCGGTACATGGAATGGCTGAGCAGCCAGATCATGAAACGCATGCTGAACTCGGGAACGATCTTGAAGATGTAGGCGTTAACGCCAATGTTCAGCAGCGAAACCACGAGGAACAGTTGCGGGATCGACAGCTTGACCACACTCAGCAACACGATCGAAACAATCGCCGAGACCACCATAAACAGCGCGTTGAGAATGTTGTTGGCCGCGATCACTCGTGCCCGCTCTTTTTCGGCGGTGCGCGACTGGATCAGCGCGTACAGCGGCACAATATAGAAACCACCGAAAATGCCGAGGCCAAGGATGTCGATCAGCACCGCCCAGGTGTGCACGAAGCCCAGCACCTCAATCCAGCTATGCCCGGTGACACTCTCGGGAATTCCACCGGAATGCCACCACAACAGCAAGCCAAACACGGTCAGACCAAACGAGCCAAACGGCACCAGACCGATCTCGACCTTACGCCCGGAAAGCTTCTCGCACAGCATCGAACCGAGCGCGATACCGACCGAGAACACCGTCAGGATCAGGGTGACCACGGTCTCATCGCCGTGCATCCATTCCTTGGCGTAGGCCGGAATCTGCGTCAGGTAGATCGCCCCGACGAACCAGAACCACGAGTTGCCGACAATCGAACGCGACACCGCCGGAGTCTGGCCCAGACCGAGTTTCAGCGTCGCCCAGGACTGGCTGAAGATGTTCCAGTCCAGGCGCATTTCCGGCGACGCGGCGGCGGCACGAGGAATGCTGCGGCTGGCCAGATAACCCAGCACCGCAATGCCGACAATCGCGGTCGAGACCAGCGGCGCGTAATGACTCGAGGACATGATCACCCCGGCGCCGATGGTGCCGGCGAGAATCGCCAGAAACGTGCCCATCTCCACCAGACCGTTGCCGCCGACCAGTTCATCCTCGCGCAATGCCTGCGGCAGGATCGAATACTTCACCGGCCCGAACAACGCCGAGTGCGTACCCATGGCAAACAGCGCCACCAGCATCAGTGATAGATGATCGAACAGAAAACCGACGGCTCCTACAGCCATGATCGCGATTTCCCCGAGCTTGATCAGCCGGATCAGCGCGTCCTTGGCGAATTTTTCCCCGAACTGCCCGGCCAGCGCCGAGAACAGGAAGAACGGCAGGATAAATAACAGTGCGCACAGGTTGACCCAGATAGACCGGTCACCTTCGATGGTCAGCCGATAAAGAATGGCCAGGATCAGCGATTGCTTGAACACGTTGTCGTTGAACGCGCCGAGCGACTGGGTAATGAAGAACGGCAAAAAGCGCCGGGTGCGCAGCAGGTTGAACTGTGAGGGGTGACTCATCTTCCGTGTTTTCCTGATTTTTTGAATAGGTAGAGAGGCCTGGGTACTTGCTATTGGAATCTCGAACCGCGATCCAGGCCACACCTTACCTAAACTTTTCAGGTTATTTCTTCAAACCTGCAATGCACGGCGAGACAAACAGTTCGCCGCGCCACGCGCCTTGCAGGGTTCGTTTGCCGACGATCAGCCACATCACTGCGAGCAAGGTCACCAGCGCCGTGCCGAAAACACTGAAAAACGTCAGGTTGAGAACGCTCGCCAGCTTCAGGGTCGCCAGAGAATACACGCCTAACGGGAACGTGAAGCCCCACCAGCCGAGGTTGAACGGAATGCCGTCACGCAGGTAGCGCACGGTGATCAGCAACGCCATCAGCATCCACCACAGACCGAACCCCCACAGGGTAATGCCGGCCACCAGGCCCAGACCCGAGGCGATTTCGCCAATGCCCGGCAAACCGTTCGCAGCAAATATCGCCGGTGCATCACCGCCCAGCAGCAACATGCCCAGCGCACCGGTACCGATCGGGCCGAGCGCCAGCCAGCTCGACGCGGCCATGTTTTCATGCGGCAGCTTGTGCAAGGCCATACGCAGCAACAGAATCGTCAGAATGCTGAACGCCACAGGTAGGGAAAACGCCCAAAGCACGTAGCTTGTCGTCAGCACCACCAGTTGCGAATGGACGTCCGTCAGGTGCGGTGCGAGCAAGCCACCGCTGGCCGCCGCCACTTCCGCCGCCACCACCGGCAACAGCCAGACGGCGGTCATCTGATCGATGCTGTGTTCCTGACGGGTAAACATCATGTAGGGAATCAGCACGCCGCAAGCCAACGACATCGCCACATCAATCCACCACAACACTTCGGCGAGATGAATGACACCGTCCCCCCAGCGCGACAGACCGAACAGCAAAAAGCCGTTGATGATGGTCGCCAGTCCCATGGGGATGGTGCCGAAGAACATCGACACAGTGGAATGCCCGAAAATTCGCCGCGCTTCGTCGAAGAACAGAATCCAGCGTGCCGCATAGGCCACGGTAAACACTGCAAACAACAGGATGTTGAACAGCCACAGCCCTTCAGCCACGGCGTGCATGCCGGGAATGGCCAACGGCAGTTGCGCCAGTGCCAGGGCCAGCACGCCGGTACCCATGGTCGCGGCGAACCAGTTCGGCGTGAATTGGCGGATCACTTCACGCGGATGCTGAAGTTGGCTGAACGGCTTGATGCCGGGTTTGGCGCTGTTGGGGCAAGTCATCATGAACTCCTGTCCTCGGGTGAGGTTGAGTCCATGGTAGAACCGAATCGAATATCTATATAACGGGTAATATCTCTAACTGTTATCTGTTCTGTAGATATACGTTCAAACGCTGCCTTCGCTTTCGATCACCAGAATCCGCGCCGCACCTTGTGGATGGGCAACATGCTCGGTGCCGACCGAGGCATAGAAGATGTCGCCAACGTCGAGCTGCACCTGTTTTTCTTCGCCGTTTTCGCGGTAATGCATTTGCACCTGACCATCGAGCACGACAAACACTTCCTCGCCATCGTTGACGTGCCATTTGTACGGCTGATCGGTCCAGTGCAGGCGCGTGGTGATGCCGTTCATGTTGGCGATGTCCAACGCGCCCCAGGCGCGGTCGGCGGTGAAGCTCTTGCTGCGAATAATCTTCATGAGTCGATCCGTGAGAAGAATGGCGAAGCAAGGCTAACCGAAACTCATGAAGCGCTGCACACCTTGACGGCTTTGGCGCGCAGGCTGAGCAACAACGCAACCACCGCCAAAACGATCAGCACGGCGCCGTAACCATCGGTGGTCGCCAGTAAACCGTAGGTGCGAGCCAGGTAACCGGCGAGCAACGCCGGCAGGCAGAACGCCAGATAACTGAGCACGTAATACGCCGACATCAGACCCGCCCGCTCATGCGCCAAGGCCAGTGGCACCAGGCTGCGCACGGCGCCGAGGAAACCTGCACCGAAGCCGCAACCGGCGACCAGTGTGCCGAGGAAAAACAGCGAAAGGCTGGCGCTGTGCACGCCGAGCAGAATCAGTACCAGGCCGATCGGCAACAAACTCGCGCCCAGCCGCAATGCTTGGCGGGCACTGCGATTGCGCAGGGTGAAGATCATCAGCGCACCGGTCACGGTCAACGCCGCCACGGTCGCGCCGCCGATCAGGTTGGACGTCGAACCGGTGGCCGTGCGCACCAATGACGGTGCCAGCGAAGCGTAAAAACCGCCGAGCGCCCAGGTCGCCGTGTTCAGCGGCAGCACTTGCCACAAGGTTGAGCGCGCTTGAGTCGGCACATGCAGCGTTGGCTTTAACGACGCCCAGGCCCCGGATTGCGGCGAGACACTCTCCGGCAAGCGCCAAACGTAAATCCCCTGCAACACAAACAATCCAAGCAACAACCAATAGGTCAACTGCAACGGCGCCGGAGCAAATTCGGCGAGCAATCCGCAACCCATGCCACCCAGCGCCATTCCCAGCAAAGGGGCGACGCTGTTGATCAACGGCCCTTGCTGCCGATCAGTGTCGAGCAGCGTCGCACTCAACACCGCCGTGGCCATGCCGGTGGCGAAACCTTGCAGCACGCGAGCGCTGATCAGCCAGGCGACACTGTCGGCGTAGATGAACAGCAACATCGCCAGCGCATTGAGCACAACGGCGCTGAAGATCACTGGTTTGCGCCCGACGTGGTCGGACAGCGAGCCCACGGTTAATAGCGCCGCCAGCAGACTCAAGGCATAGACGCCGAAAATCAGGGTCAGCACCGCTGCCGAGAAGTGCAGTTGATCCTGATACAGGTGATACAACGGCGTCGGCGCGGTGGACGCGGCGAGAAAGCTGAGTAAGGTGATCGCCAGAAACCACAGGCTGGATCGGTTGGACGCAAGGCTGGTCATGGGCACACTCCGCAAAAGCTAATTTTTTGCTTTTGCGGAGTGTGCTACCGCCTTGCGCTTAAAGCAAATTCTTTGTGTTAAGGTCTGGCGCATGGCTATTAAGGAAGGTTTACGCCCGGGCGGTCGCAGTGCCAGGGTGCAAGAGTCGATTCATTCGGCCGTCCGCGCGCTTCTGCATGAGCAGGAGCGCTCAACCGTGACCGTGCCGCAAATTGCCGCGCGCGCGGGGGTTACACCATCGACGATTTATCGGCGCTGGGGTGATCTCGCGGCATTGCTGGCCGACGTCGCCCTCGCGCGCATGCGCCCCGACAGCGAGCCGGCGCAAACCGGCAGCCTGCGCAGCGATATCCGCGCGTGGGCGGAACAGTATCTCGACGAAATGAGCTCCGAGCCCGGGCGCAACATGATGCGCGACGTGCAGGCGAGCGCTACGCCGGGGTACTGCGTGACGATCATTGCTGCGCAGTTGCAGACGATCATTGCGCGGCATCCGGATGAAACCGCGCCGAGTGTCGATCGGCTGATCAACCTGGTGGTGGCGCCGGTGGTGTTCCGGATTCTGTTTGCGGCGTCGGCACTTGAAGTGGAAGAACTGCACTATCTGATCGATATCGCACTGAATCAGCACTGACGCCGATCCCATGTAGGAGCTGCGGCACGCTGCGATCTTTTGATCTTGATTTCAAAGACCAAAAGATCAAAAGATCAAAAGATCAAAAGATCAAAAGATCGCAGCGTGCCGCAGCTCCTACGGTTCAACGCAGAACCAACCGGTTTCACAGCTGCGACACCCCGCCACGCCACGACCTTGGTCGACACTGACTAACCGCCCCGCGCATGCGAGACTGTCCGCCCGGGCAGGAGTGCCGGGAAGTCTTCTGTCGGGAGTGTTGCATGTCGTTGTCCAGCGGGCTGATCGCCGCCGTCGCCCTGGCCTATATGGCCATCATGTTCGCCATCGCCTTCTACGGCGACCGTCGCAGCACGCCGTTGCCGCCGCGCATGCGTGCCTGGGTGTACAGCCTGTCGCTGGCGGTTTACTGCACCAGCTGGACGTTCTTCGGTGCGGTCGGCCAAGCGGCTGAACAACTGTGGTCATTCCTGCCGATTTACCTCGGGCCGATCCTGCTGTTGGTGGGTGCGCCGTGGGTCCTGCAAAAAATGGTGATGATCAGCAAACAGGAGAACATCACCTCCATCGCTGACTTCATCGCCGCACGCTACGGCAAATCGCAATCGCTGGCCGTGGTCGTCGCGCTGATCTGTCTGGTCGGCGTCCTCCCCTACATCGCCTTGCAACTCAAAGGCATCGTCCTCGGGGTGAACCTGTTGATCGGCGCCGGTGCCGACGCCATGGGCACGCGCGCCCAAGACACCGCGCTGATCGTGTCGCTGGTGCTGGCGCTGTTCACCATTGTCTTCGGTACGCGCAACCTCGACGCCACCGAGCACCACCGTGGCATGGTGCTGGCGATTGCCTTTGAGTCGCTGGTCAAACTGTTCGCGTTTCTCGCCGTCGGCGCCTTCGTCACCTATGGCCTGTATGACGGTTTCGACGATCTGTTCAATCAAGCGATGCTCGCGCCGCGCCTTGAGGAATACTGGAAAGAAACCATCAATTGGCCGTCGATGGTGGTGCAGACCGGCGTGGCGATGATGGCGATCATCTGCCTGCCCCGGCAATTCCACGTCACCGTGGTGGAGAACATCGATCCGCAGGACCTGCGTCTGGCCAAATGGGTGTTTCCGGCGTATCTGGCGTTGGCCGCGCTGTTTGTCGTGCCGATCGCTTTGGCCGGTCAGATGTTGCTGCCCAGCGATGTGTTGCCTGACTCGTTCGTGATCAGCCTGCCGCTCGCGCAAGCGCATCCGGCGCTGGCGATGCTGGCGTTTATCGGCGGTGCATCGGCGGCCACCGGCATGGTGATCGTCGCCAGCGTCGCGTTGTCGACCATGGTCTCCAACGACATGCTGTTGCCGTGGCTGCTGCGGCGCAACAATGCCGAGCGCCCGTTCGAAGTGTTCCGCCAGTGGATGCTCTCGGTGCGCCGCGTGAGCATCGTGGTGATTCTGCTGCTGGCGTATGTCAGCTACCGCTTGCTCGGCTCGACGGCCAGCCTGGCGACCATCGGCCAGATCGCCTTTGCGGCGGTCACCCAATTGGCACCGGCAATGCTCGGCGCGCTGTACTGGAAACAGGCCAACCGCCGTGGCGTGTTTGCCGGTCTCGCTGCCGGTACGTTCCTGTGGTTTTACACGCTGATTCTGCCGATCGCCGCGCACAGCCTTGGCTGGTCGCTGAGCAGTTTCCCTGGCCTCGCATGGCTGCACAGCAATCCGCTGAACCTGCCGATCACCCCGCTGACCCAAGGTGTGGTGCTGTCGCTGGCGGGTAACTTCACGCTGTTTGCGTGGGTCTCGGTGTTGTCGCGTACGCGGGTGTCCGAGCACTGGCAGGCCGGGCGCTTCATCGGTCAGGAGATCAGCGCGCGGCCTAGTGCTCGCTCGATGCTCGCGGTACAGATCGACGATCTGCTGCAACTGGCGGCACGTTTTGTCGGTGAAGAACGCGCGCGCCAGAGCTTCATTCGTTTCGCTTATCGCCAAGGCAAAGGCTTCAACCCGAACCAGAACGCTGACGGCGAATGGATCGCCCACACCGAACGCTTGCTCGCCGGTGTGCTTGGCGCGTCGTCGACCCGCGCGGTGGTGAAAGCCGCCATCGAAGGTCGGGAAATGCAGTTGGAGGACGTCGTGCGCATCGCCGACGAAGCCTCGGAAGTGCTGCAATTCAATCGCGCCTTGCTGCAAGGCGCGATCGAGAACATCACCCAAGGCATCAGCGTGGTCGACCAGTCGCTGAAACTGGTGGCGTGGAACCGGCGTTATCTCGAGCTGTTCAATTATCCCGATGGGTTGATCAGCGTTGGCCGGCCGATTGCCGACATCATCCGCTACAACGCCGAACGCGGTTTGTGCGGCCCAGGCGAAGCGGAAGTTCACGTCGCTCGCCGCCTGCACTGGATGCGCCAGGGCCGTGCGCACACCTCGGAACGGCTGTTCCCCAACGGCCGGGTGATCGAGTTGATCGGCAACCCGATGCCCGGCGGCGGTTTCGTCATGAGTTTCACTGACATCACCGCGTTCCGCGAGGCCGAACAGGCACTGACTGAAGCCAACGAAGGCCTCGAGCAACGCGTCAGCGAACGCACGCAGGAGCTGTCGCAACTTAACGTCGCGCTGACCGAAGCCAAGGGCACTGCCGAGGCCGCGAACCAATCTAAAACCCGCTTCCTCGCGGCAGTCAGTCATGACTTGATGCAACCGCTGAACGCTGCCCGGCTGTTCTCCGCTGCCCTCTCCCATCAGGACGATGGCTTGAGCAGCGAAGCGCAGAAACTGGTGCAACACCTCGACAGTTCGCTGCGTTCGGCAGAAGACCTGATAAGCGATCTGCTGGACATCTCGCGCCTGGAAAACGGCAAGATCAACCCGGATCGCAAGCCGTTTGCGCTCAATGAGCTGTTCGACATTCTCGGCGCCGAATTCAAAGCGCTGGCGCAGGAGCAAGGCTTGAACTTTCGCGTGCGTAGCAGCCATATGCGCATCGACAGCGACAGCAAATTGCTCCGGCGGATTTTGCAGAACTTCCTGACCAACGCATTCCGCTACGCCAAAGGCCCGGTGCTGCTCGGCGTACGGCGACGCGGGGGAGAATTGTCGCTGGAAGTGTGGGATCGCGGGCCGGGTATTCCGGAAGACAAGCTGCAAGTGATTTTCGAAGAATTCAAACGTCTCGACAGTCATCAGACCCGTGCCGAGAAAGGTCTCGGGCTGGGCCTGGCGATTGCCGATGGTCTGTGTCGCGTGCTCGGCCACACGCTGCGTGTGCGTTCATGGCCGGGGCGCGGCAGTGTGTTCAGCGTCAGCGTGCCATTGGCGTCAACGCAAGCCGTGCCGGCGAGTGCCACAGTCGAGTTGAATGGCAAGTTGCACAGCGGCGCGCGGGTGCTGTGCATCGACAATGAAGACAGCATTTTGATTGGCATGAACAGTTTGTTGAGTCGTTGGGGTTGCCAGGTATGGACGGCGCGCAATCGCGAAGAATGCGCGGCATTGCTCAGCGATGGCGTGCGCCCGCAGTTGGCGCTGGTCGACTATCACCTGGATCACGGCGACACCGGCACCGAGCTGATGGCGTGGTTGCGCACGAGTCTCGGCGAGCCGGTACCGGGTGTGGTGATCAGTGCGGATGGGCGACCGGAGACTGTCGCGCAGGTGCATGCGGCGGGGCTGGATTATCTGGCGAAACCGGTGAAACCGGCGGCGTTGCGGGCATTGTTGAGTCGGTATGTGCCGCTTTAGAAGCAAAAGATCGCAGCCTGCGGCAGCTCCTACCTGGATCCCATGTAGGAGCTGCCGCAGGCTGCGATCTTTTGATCTTTATTCAGGCAACTCCACCAACCCGTCGACATCAGTCATCGCCCGCTCCAGCAGATCCGCCGGCAAGCTCTTGCTCGCCCGCGCGCCGAGCAGTTTCAGCTGTTCGCTGCGGCTGACCAGGTTGCCGCGCCCTTCAGTGAGTTTGTTGCGCGCGGAACTGTAGGCCTTGTCCAACTGTTGCAGGCGATTGCCGACCTCGTCCAGGTCCTGAATGAACAGCACGAACTTGTCGTACAGCCAACCGGCGCGTTCGGCAATTTCCCGGGCGTTCTGGCTTTGGCGCTCCTGCTTCCACAGGCTGTCGATGACGCGCAAGGTCGCCAGCAAGGTGGTCGGACTGACGATCACGATGTTGCGATCGAAGGCTTCCTGGAACAGTGTCGGTTCGGCCTGCAAGGCGGCAGAAAATGCCGCTTCGATCGGCACGAACAGCAAGACGAAATCGAGGCTGTGCAGCCCTTCCAGACGTTTGTAATCCTTGCCGGCCAAGCCTTTGACGTGGTTGCGCAGCGACAGCACATGCTGCTTGATCGCGATCTGCCCGAGCGCGTCGTCGTCGGCGGCCACGTATTGCTGATACGCGGTGAGGCTGACCTTGGAATCGACCACTACCTGCTTGTCGCCCGGCAGATAGATAACCACGTCAGGCTGGAAGCGTTCGCCGTCCGGCCCCTTCAGATTGACCTGGGTCTGGTACTCGCGGCCCTTCTCCAGACCGGCGTGCTCAAGCACTCGTTCGAGAATCAGCTCGCCCCAGTTGCCCTGGGTCTTCTGGCCTTTCAGCGCGCGCGTCAGGTTGGTTGCTTCATCGCTCAGGCGCAGGTTCAGCGCCTGCAAACGCTCCAGCTCCTTGGCCAGTGAGAAGCGCTCGCGAGCTTCGGCCTGATAGCTTTCTTCCACGCGTTTTTCGAAGGACTGAATGCGTTCTTTCAATGGATCGAGCAACTGGCCGAGACGTTGCTGGCTGGTTTCGGCAAAACGTTGCTCACGTTCATCGAAGATCTTTCCGGCCAGTTCAGCGAACTGCGCACGCAGCTCATCACGCGAGCCCTGTAGATCATCGAGGCGTTGCTGATGACTTTCCTGTTGCTCGCGCAGTTCGGCATTCAACGAGGCAGCCTGTGCGTCGAGGCGGCGCAGTTCGGCCTCCTTGTTGGCACGTTCGAGGTTCCAGGCGTGGGAGGCGTCGCGGGCATCGTCACGCTCGATTTGCAGCAGTTCGACTTCCCGGCGCAAGGCCGCGAGGTCAGCCTGCTTGGCGGCGTTGGCCTGGCCAAGATCGGCAATCTCGTCGCGGCTGGCTTCAAGCTGAGCGTTGAGGCCGTCCTGCGCCAGTTGCGCCATGGCCAGGCGCTCTTCGAGCAAGGCGACCTCGGCCTGACCGTTACTCGTCCGGCGTTGCAGCTGCCAGGCCAGTGCCAGCAACGGCAACCCTGCCGCTGCGAGACCGAGCAATACGCTGGTCAAGTCCATCGCCATAGCCATTCCCGCCGATCCGATAAAGCCTGAAGGTTAACCAAGGTGTCAGAACTTGCACAGCTCAGTCTTCGATGAGCCCCAGTTCCTGCTGTGCGCGAAGGTCGCCAGCACGGGCAGCCTGACGCAGCAGGTCGTGGCCGATGCGGCGATCCCGGGCATTCCCGCACTCACGGCACATCAACTGACCGAGACGGCTCTGCGCGACGACCACGCCTTCGCGCGCTGGTTGCTTCAACAAACGCCCGGCGAGATGCTTGGCATTGAGGCTGTCGACCAGGCGCGGACTGTCGAGCAGCCATTCGGCTACACGCACGGAAAATCGCTTGGGGGAGGTAACACGAGGGAGTTCTGGGGTAACAGAGTCTGATACTGAGCGAAACTTCATAAAACACTGTGGGACAGATCGGAAGGCGCGCCACTCTACTCTCTTTTTCTTACAGGTAAAGTCGAACAACAACCCGGCACGCCCGTCCTAGAGCAAGCGCTCGGGACAATCCACAGAAGCTGTGGATAACTCAGTGGACAACCTTGCTGCAACCCTCGCAAAGCCTTGTGGAATGGGGCTCGCAGTCAAACTGACGATTTTTTCACCAACAAAAAAAAGCCTTTTTTTTCATTGACTTAAACTTTTGATACAGGCAGCCATCGGGGTCAGGATTGATATGACAGCGCCGTGACAGTGCGCGCAACTAATGTGCACAAGTACCTGTTACCCGGTTATAACGCTGCGCTTTTTCGGGTCGTTGCGGCACTCGGACTGGGGATAAAGCGCTCTGGCGAGGCCTTTGATGAATTTTTCTTCACCGACCAACGGTCGAAATGTGAGCCAACAAGGGGCATTGCCGCGCAGGCAAAAGCAGATTGCATCGGCGTGTGCAATGTTTTTTCACTTCGGGTTTGCATTGCTCAAGTCGATCCGTTAGTATCCGCGGCGTTAGTACCAAGCTGAAAGTCAATTCCGGTCGAACACATCCCCACGGTCAGCCTTCTTCCAAGAAGCCCCTACCGAACAAGCGGGAGCGACCCCTCGATGGTTTCCAGGTAAATCTTGCGACGACACTGCCTTTGAATGATGCAAAGGGTGTTGCGAAGACCACTTACTCTGACCGAACCAACCTGCAAATTGATCAGGATCTTCACCCCGGGCCCAGAACCTTTGCCCTTGATGTGTTGCCTGCCCTCCTAAGTACCTACCTGCCAGCCCAAGCGCGCCAACTTATCAGCGCTTCAAACTGGCTGCTTTGTTCCAGTCGGGTTCTTCGTTCGATCAATGGTGATCGTCGTCACTGGAACGTTTTAACGTTGCACGGTTCTTATCCGTGTCATTTGTAGGAACACCTAATAACTATGTCTACTCAAATCCATACTCAGGATGCCATTCGCACCCTAACCAATGCTTTTGCTCCAATGAACTGCCTGATCATGGCCGCTCGCAAAGGCTGCTTCAGCTTCACCCTGGTCAACGAGCACGGTATCGCCCGCCACAGCGAGCGTCTGTACCCGGATCAATACTCCAGCGCCGAACCGCTGCAGGCTGTGATCGACCGTACCCGTCAGGCACTGGTTGCCTGAAAGCCGAAAAGGCTGCAAAAGCAAAAGCCTCGCACAAAATGCGGGGCTTTTTATTGCCCGATGTTTCACTTTTAGCCCTGGCCGCCTAAGCACCTTCCGATATAACGGTTATAACTCGAAGCCGGAAATATTTTAAAAACAGGCCTTTACGTTGTGAATATGACACTACACTTCAACTCAAGCGGCGTGATCCGCTTGCGGCGAGTCTGAACCGATCCACCGCTGCCAAGGCCCCTTCAGGACTCGCCATCAATAACAAGAACCGAGGGTGTTATGGGTATCGCTGCCAGCGAACTGTGCCGCTACGTGATCCGTCCCACACTGATTTATCTGGGACGTCACTGTGCAACCGCCGAATCCCTGTTGCTGGGCATCGCCGCCAGCCAGTCCGCCCTCGGTTCCGCTCTGCATGACCGCCGTGGCCACGGCCTCTACCGCATTGCCGAGCATCGCCATCAAGCCCTTTGGGATGATTACCTGGCGCTTGATCCGGAACGCGCCAGCCTGGTTCGCGGCCTGGCCAGCCAGCATGCTTTTCTGAGTGGCCCACACCTGGAATTGACCGTAAATCTGCGTTACGCCACTGCCATTGCCTGGCTGCTGGTAGAAGAGCAAAACCCCACCCTCCCCGCCCCGACCGATTTGCTCGGCATGGCGCGAATCTGGCGCCAGACTTTTCAGCCTCAGGGTCGCCTGCGTGACTTCACTTACGCCTGGCAAACCTGTGTTTCACCGTTGAATCAGGTCGCTTGCTGACTCACCCGTTTCAGAAGATCTTCCAACAGGTCGCGAATCTGGTCGGATTGTCCTACAAAACCGCTCTAACTCAAGCCATACGGACTATAGCGCTGGGACGAAAATGTTGGTAATTTTCGCCCCGGTGATCACCAGGAGTTCTAATAATGAAAAAAGTCATGCTCAAAACCACCCTTAGCCTCGCCGTTACCATGGCATCCACGCAGATTTTCGCAGCTGGCTTTGCCATCAACGAACACAGCATTAGCGGGATGGGGACGGGTTACGCCGGGCGATCTTCTTCTGCCGACGACGCAAGCACTGTTTATGGCAACCCTGCCGGCATGTCGCGCATCACGCGTGAACAAGTCACTGGCGGTGTTGCATTCCTCGACGCAAAAACCGATATCAGCGACGCCAGCTCCAGCCCTAACGGCGGCAGCAACAAAGGCGACATGGTGCCCTTCACCTCCGTACCTATGGGCTTCTACGTCAAACCGATCGATGATCACTGGGCCTTCGGTCTCGGCGTTTACGTGCCGTTCGGTCTGATTACCGATTACGAAAACGGCTTTGCCGGCCGTTACTTCGGCAGCAAGTCCGAAGTACAAGTGATCACCTTCCAGCCAACCGTGAGCTACAAGTTCAACGACGTCGTGTCGATCGGTTTCGGCCCGACCATCAACCGCATCGACGGTACCCTGGAATCGAACCTGTCGATCACTCAGGCAGCACCGGACGGCAAGGTCAAGATCAAGGGTGACGACACCGCGCTGGGCTACAACATCGGCGTGCTGGTTCAAGCCACCGACACTACCCGTCTGGGCCTGACCTATCACTCGAAAGTCGACTACAAGCTCGAAGGCAACACCAAGGTCAACTACGGCGCACTGGCCGCAGTCGGTCTGGGTTCCAGCCAGAAGTACGACGCTTCGTTGAAGATCACTACGCCTGAATCCCTGGACTTCTCTGTGACCCAGGCAATCAACGACCAGTGGAACGTCTATGCCGGTTCGACCTTCACCCGTTGGAGCCAGCTGAAGAAAATCACCGTCGAGAACTCGGGCGTGCAGCCGCTGCTGGCCGGTCAGTTCGGCGAGATCACCGAAGACCAGAACTGGCACGACTCCTGGGCTTACGCCGTGGGTACTTCGTATCAGTTGAACAAGGAATGGGTACTGCGTACCGGTCTGACTTTCGACCAGTCGCCGACCAACAACGTCGACCGTTCGCCACGTATCCCGACTGGCGACCGTACGATCTTCAGCATCGGTGCCGGCTGGAGCCCGACCGAAGACCTGACCATCGACGTCGCTTACTCGTACCTGAAGGAAGAGTCGGTGAAGATCCACAACGAAAACGATCGTGGCCAGACCTACGACGCCAAGTATGAAAACTCGGCAAACGGTTTCGGTGTCGGCGCGACCTACCGCTTCTGATGCTGCACGGCGAGGCTGATCCCTCGCCCACAAAAAAGCCCCGCCTCTGCAAAGAGAGCGGGGCTTTTTTGTACCTGAAATCCGTGTAGGAGCTGCGGCACGCTGCGATCTTTTGATTTTAAAAACAGGATCAAAAGATCGCAGCGTGCCGCAGCTCCTACACGGATCGGGTCATGGCTTGAGGGGTTTCGAGGCGATGGCTTTTTCGATCGCGGCGATGAATTCCGGATCGTCAGGCTTGGTCAGGCTGGAAAAATTGGCGATGACTTTACCTTGGCGATCGACCACGTATTTGTAGAAATTCCACTTCGGCGCGCTGCTCTGCGCGGCGAGCACTTGAAACAGGTGGGTGGCGTCGTCACCACGGACTTTCTGCGGCTCGGTCATGGCGAATGTCACGCCATAGTTGGCATAGCAGACCTTGGCGGTCTCGGCGCTGTCCTTGGACTCTTGCTTGAAGTCATTGGAAGGCACGCCGAGCATTTGCAGCCCTTGCGACTCGTAGCGCTTATGCAGCGCTTCAAGCCCTTCGAACTGCGGGGCAAACCCGCAAAAGCTCGCGGTATTCACCACCACCAAGGGCTTGTCGGCGTACTGCTGACACAGATCGATGGATTCCTTGGCCCGCAATTTTGGCAGCGAGCCTTGCAACAATTCCGGGCAATCGGCGGCCTGGGCCAGGCCAGTCAGCGCCATCAGCAACGCGGGAACAGCACACCAGCGCATCAGCATGTCGAACTTCCTTGAGCAGTCGTCAGGCTTCGACGTTACTCGCCACGCCTGCTTCTAGCAAATGCTCATGCCCAACTGCATCAACGCCAGACCACCCTGATGCCAGCCCCACCACACCAGCGCCAGCAATGCGGCGCCGAGTGCGGCGAGGACGAAACGCGGCCAGAATCGACTCATGCGGCGCTCGCAGCGGCTTGCAGGCGGGCGACCGGACGTTCGCGCACCGGCCAGTTCAAAGCGGCCGCCAACAGGCTGAGAAGGACTGCCACTTGCCAGATCAAGTCATAACTCCCGGTACGGTCGTAAACCACCCCGCCCAACCAGCCGCCGAGGAACGAACCCAGCTGATGGAACAGGAACACGATACCGCCGAGCATGGACAGATTACGCACGCCAAACAAGGTCGCCACCGTACCGTTGGTCAACGGCACCGTCGACAGCCACAAAAAGCCCATGGCCATGCCGAACAGATAAGCCGAGGTGGTCGTCACCGGTAGCCACAGGAACAGCACGATCACCACCGCGCGCAACAGATACAGCGCAGTGAGCAAACGCGGTTTCGACATGCGCCCGCCGAGCCAGCCAGCGGTGTAAGTGCCGAAGATGTTGAACAGGCCGATCAGCGCCAGCACCGTAGTGCCGACGGAAGCCGGCAGATGCTGATCGACCAGATACGCCGGCAGATGCACACCAATGAATACCACCTGAAAACCGCAGACGAAAAAGCCGAACGCCAGCAACCAGAAACCCGAATGCGAGCAAGCCTCACGCAGCGCCTCGGTCAGAGTTTGTTCATGGCCGAGCACCGGCAGCGGTTTGTCCTTGAGCATGCTCACCAACGGCACGATCAGCGCCACCAGCAAACCCAACACCAACAACGCCGCTGACCAGCCGAGCCAGCCGATCAGCCCCAGCGTGCCCGGCAACATGGCGAATTGACCGAACGAGCCGGCAGCGCTGGCAATGCCCATGCCCATGCTGCGTTTCTCTGGCGGCACCGCGCGCCCGACCACGCCGAGGATTACCGAGAACGACGTCCCGGACAAGCCAATACCGATCAGCAAACCGGCGCTCAATGACAGCGTCACCGCCGAATCAGACAGCCCCATGCACACCAGACCTGCCGCATAGAGCACCCCACCAACGAGCACCACTTTCGCGGCGCCGAAACGGTCAGCCAGTGCGCCGGTGAACGGCTGCGCCAGGCCCCAGATCAGGTTCTGCAGGGCGATGGCGAAAGCGAACACCTCGCGGCCCCAGCCGAATTGCGCGCTCATCGGTGACAGGAATAAACCGAAACCGTGCCGCACGCCCAATGACAACGCGAGGATCAGCGCACTTCCGACCAACACCCAACCGCACGTACGCCACATCGATGTCATTATTGTTCTCCGCTTGCGGGTATATACCCGCTTGAGTTTGGAAAAAACCGGCCTCAGGCCAGTTCATCCAGCAATTTGAGCAAGGTTTCACGCTTCTCGGCACCCAGTCGATCAATCAATCGCTGCTGCGCCGCTTCCCAGGCCGGCAGCGCATCTGCCAAGCGTTGTGCACCGGTTTCGGTGAGCCGGACGATGCGGTTACGCATGTCTTCGCCCTCGGCCAGCGCCACCAGCCCTTCGCCTTCCAGCACGCGCAGATTGCGCCCGAGGGTACTGCGATCCAGGCCCATGGCCTCAGCAAGTTCGGAAATGCTCGGCTGATCCAGACGCTGTAGATTGCACAGCAGAGAATACTGGGCAACGTTGATCCCGAAGCCGTCGAGAGCGCCGTCGTAATGCCTGCTGACGCCACGAGCGGCGCGACGCAGGTTAGTGCACAAACACTGAGATGGAAGCATGATGCGTGTATATACCCGCGACTGTGTTAAATCAAGTTACAGATGAAAAAGATCGCAGCCTTCGGCAGCTCCTACAGGTTTACGCGAACCGATGTAGGAACTGCCGAAGGCTGCGATCTTTTGATTCTAAATCAGCACAACACCAACCAACACCACCATCTCCAGCAATTCCAGCAACGCCCCTGCCGTATCGCCGGTCGTCCCACCCAGTCGCCGCATCATCACCCGCCGCAGCCAGACAAACACACCGATCGAAACCACCAACGCAACGACTGCACTGAACCCGGCGATCAACACGCAAGCCAGCCCACTCAAGCCCAGCACCCACCACCCGGCCTTGCGCGGCAGATGATCCGCCAGCGCCTGCCCCAACCCGCCGGCGCGCACATACGGCGTGGTCAGAAACAACCCCAACAAAGCCGCCCGCCCCAGCAACGGCACGATGAGCAGGACAATCCCATGCCCTTGCTCGATCAACGCCAGCAGCGCGGCAAACTTCAGCAGCAACACCAGCACCAGCGTGACCACCGCAATCGGCCCGCTGCGCGGATCCTTCATGATCGTCAGCGTGCGCTCGCGATCACCGAAACCGCCGAGCCAGGCATCGGCGCTGTCGGCCAGGCCATCGAGGTGCAACGCGCCGCTGAGTAACACCCACACCGTCAACAGCAGTGCTGCATGCAGCAACAACGGCGCGCCGGCAAGCAGCAGATTCAACGCCCAGAGGATCACCCCAAACAGCAAACCCACCAGCGGATAAAACAGCAGCGAGCGCCCTAGCTGTTCCGGCTCAGGCATGCCCGGCAACCGAATCGGCAAGCTGCTGAGAAATTGCAGGGCGATCCACAGCGGCAACATGTCAGCGACCTTCCTTGAGTGAACCATCGACCTCGACCGTCAGCGCAAACAACGCGCCATGCCCGACCTCGACATTGAGCAATTGCTCACGCGGCAACCCACGCGCTTGCGCCAGCAACAAACGCATCACACCGCCGTGACTGATCAGCAAAATGCGCTGACCGGCGTAGGCGCTGTGCAACCGTGCAACTGCCTCCAGCACCCGCGCGGAAAAATCACTGACCGGCTCACCCTGCGGCGGTGTAAACGCATACGGATCGGCCCAGAACAGGCCCAACGCCTCGGCATCGGTCGCCATCAACGCCGCCGCGCTCTGCCCTTCCCACGCGCCGAAATGCAGCTCTTGCAGATCCTTGTCGAGCTGCACCGGCAAATTCAGCTGCTCACCCAGCTCAGCGGCAAACCGCGCGCAACGCTGCAACGGCGAGCTGACCAGACGATCCCAAGGCCCGCCCTCGACCACCGCTGCACGCATCTGCGCCCAGCCGTTCTCGGTGAGCGCATCGTCGAGACTGCCGCGCAATCCGCCACCGAGTTCAGTCTCACCGTGGCGCAGCAGATCCAGATGCAATGTCATGCCGGACGATCCGCAACTGCCGCTTCGGCGAACGTCGCCATTTGCCCGTGCAGGTCGCACGCCAGACGCAACAATGGCACCGCCAACGCCGCACCACTGCCCTCGCCCAGACGCAGGCCAAGCTCCAGCAACGGCTCAGCACCGAGCGCTTCGAGTACGTGACGATGGCCCGGCTCGGCGCCACGATGCCCGAACAACAGCCACTCGCGACACGCAGGATTGAGACGCACCGCGACCAGCGCGGCGACCGTGCAGATAAAGCCGTCGACCAACACCGCAACGCCTTCCTGCGCGCAGGCCAGATAGGCACCGACCAGCGCCGCGATTTCGAAACCGCCAAGGTTGAACAACGTCTGCAACGCATCACCACGTTGCGCCGCGTGCAAGGCCAATGCGCGCTCGATGACTTGCGCTTTGTGGCTGACGCCTTCCGCGTTCAAACCTGTGCCCGGGCCGGTCAGATGCATCACCGGACAATCGAGCAAGGCGCAGGCCAGCGCACTGGCCGCGGTGGTATTGCCGATACCCATTTCGCCGCCGATGAACAACTGAGCGCCAGCCGCTTTCGCGCGCAGCACGCTGTCACGCCCAGCCTGCAAAGCAAGTTCGCCCTGAGCCTGAGTCATCGCCGCGCCCAACACGAGATTCGCCGTGCCCGGGCCAATGTTCAAGTGACGCACACCCGGCAGATTCAGCGACGGCGTCACGGTGCCTAGATCGACCACTTCGAGCTGCGCACCCAGTTGACGCGCGAGCACACTGATCGCTGCCCCGCCGCTGACAAAGTTCAGCAGCATCTGCCCGGTGACTTCCTGCGGGAACGCCGAAACCCCTTCGGCGACCACCCCGTGATCGCCGGCAAAAATCGCGATCCAGACCTGCGCCAACGTCGGTTTGACCTGCCCTTGCAGCCCGGCCAGTTGCACCGCCACCGATTCCAGGCGACCCAGCGAGCCGGCCGGTTTGGTCAGTTGCTGCTGCCGCGCCGCCGCTTGTGCAAGCACCTCGGCATGCAGCGGTTGGCACGAGTTCAGCCACCACGATTGAGTCATAACGCAGGTCCTTTCAAAGTCAGGGGCAAGCCGGCAACCGTCAGCACCACACGCTGACAGCGCTCGGCCAGAGCTTGATGCAGCCAACCGGCTTCATCGACGTAGCGGCGAGTCAATTCGCCCAGCGGCACGACACCCATTCCGGTCTCGTTGCTGACAAAAATGATTTCACCCGGCAGCGCGGCCAGGCATTCGAGCAGGGATTCACGCTCGGCGGCGAGACGCTCGGCGTCATCGAGCATCAGCAGGTTGGTCAGCCACAGCGTCAGACAATCGACCAGCAGGCAACGCTCGGCGCTGGCGTGTTCGCGCAGGACGCGGGCCAGTTCCAATGGTTCTTCGATGAGCGTCCATTCGGCTGGGCGACGGGCGCGGTGATGGGCGACACGGTCGCTCATCTCGCCATCGAGTGGTTGGCTGGTGGCGATGTAGGTGACCGCAAGATTACTGTCGCTGGCGAGATTTTCGGCCAGACGACTTTTGCCGGAGCGGGCGCCGCCGAGGATCAGTTGGAGCATGGGGACATCCTGAAAATTATGGGTTGAGACGAATGGCGCTATCGCGAACAGGCTCACTCCTGCAAGGGAACGCGGTCAACTGTAGGAGTGAGCCTGCTCGCGATGAGGCTATGGAACCCACCTCAAATCCCACAGAGCCGGCGCAACAGCTCGGTATCCAGATGCTTCTCCACCAGATCCGCCAACCGCTCGATATCGCGCTCGCGCAAGCCGTGGTAATCCACCGCCTGCACATCGCACAATCCGGCCCAGCGCAACAAAGCGGCACTCGCCGCCGGCGATTCAAACAGGCCATGCAGGTAGGTGCCAAACACTTGTCCATCAGCACTCTGTGCACCGTCGCAACGACCGTCATCCAGATGCACTGCCGCATGCTCCAACGCTGCTCCGCTGGTCACCCCGGCATGGATTTCATAACCGCTGACCTCGGCATCTTCCAGCGCCAGCCGCCCGCGCACATTGCGCAATTGCTTCTCGGCTTCCAGCGTCGTTTCGAACGCCAGCAAAGCCAGGCCGGCACTGGAACCCGGCGCACCTTCGAGGCCCAAAGGATCATGCACCTGCTGACCGAGCATTTGCAGACCGCCGCAGATCCCCAGCACTTTGCCGCCGTAACGCAAATGCCGACTGATTGCCGTATCCCAGCCATTCGCACGTAGATACGCGAGGTCGCTGCGCACGCTTTTCGAGCCGGGCAGAATGATCAGGTCAGCCGCCGGAATCGCCTGCCCCGGGCCGACAAATTGCAGGTCGACCTGCGGGTGCAAACGCAGTGGATCGAAGTCGGTGTGGTTGCTGATTCGCGGCAGTACCGGCACCACCACCTTCAGCACTTGTTCGGCCTTGTCGGTCTGGCGCTGATCGATGCCGTCCTCGGCTTCCAGATGCAGGTCCATCACGTAGGGCAACACGCCGATCACCGGTTTGCCGGTGCGCTGTTCCAGCCAGTCGAGACCCGGTTGCAGCAAAGCGATGTCACCGCGAAAACGGTTGATGATGAAACCTTTGACCCGCGCCTGCTCGCTCGGCGAGAGCAACTCCAGCGTGCCGACCAGATGGGCGAAAACCCCGCCGCGATTGATGTCGGCAATCAGCAGCACCGGGCAATCTACCGCCTCGGCAAAACCCATGTTGGCGATGTCGCCGGCACGCAGATTGATCTCCGCCGGCGAGCCCGCACCTTCGACCATTACCAGCGGATAAGCAGCGCTGAGCCGTTCGTGGGAGGCCAGCACCGCTTGCATCGCGATGGCTTTGTAGTCGTGATAGGCGACGGCGTTCATGCTGGTGACGGCGCGGCCATGGATGATCACTTGCGCGCCGGTGTCGCTGTTCGGTTTGAGCAATACCGGATTCATGTCGGTGTGCGGTTCGAGATGCGCCGCTTGCGCCTGCACCGCTTGCGCGCGACCGATCTCGCCACCGTCTGCCGTCACCGCGCTGTTGAGCGCCATGTTCTGCGGTTTGAACGGGACGACCGCGACACCTTGGCGCGTTGCCCAACGGCACAACGCCGTCACCAGCGTGCTTTTACCGGCGTCGGAAGTGGTGCCCTGCACCATCAGGGTTGTCATGCGTTGTCCTTGGTGAAAGCCAGCAAAGCCTGTTCGAGACGCGCCTCTTCGGCGACGTCAGCGGGCAGACCAAAACGCAAACTGCTGTTGTGGGTGAAGATGCGCAGGAGGATGCCGCGCCGCGCCATGAACTCGTGCAGCGCCTGCGCATGCTCGGTGATCAGCCACTGGAACAGCGCGCAACCACCCTGCGGTTTGAAGCCATAGCGCGCGAGCATCAGGGCCAACCGCTCACTCGCCTCATCGCTGCGGATGCGCTGACGCGTATGGCCTTCGGTGTCTTGCAGACACACCTGGCCAAGCACGCGCGTCGGCCCGCTGACGGCCCACGGCCCGACTTGTTCGGCGAGCAAACGCAGCAATTTACGCTCGGCCAGCACAAAGCCCAGACGCACGCCGGCCAGACCAAAGAACTTGCCAAACGAACGCAAGACGACCAGCCCGACCTGATGCGCATACGGCGCCAGGCTCAGCTGCGGCGTGTTGTCCATGAACGCTTCATCGACCACCAGCCAGCCACCGCGCTGCGCCAGTCGCGCATGCCAGTCGAGCAGCCGCGCCGGGGTCAGACTGAGGCCGGTCGGGTTATTAGGATTGACCACCACCAACACGTCGAGACTGTCGAGAAAGAACTCGACTTCCTGCTCCAGCACTTCGCGCACGATGTAACCGCTGCGACGCCAGGCTTCGGCGTGTTCGGCATAGCACGGCGATAAAACGCCAACCTTGCCGGTGCGACGCAAACGCGGCAGCAATTGAATGGCCATTTGCGAGCCAGCCACCGGCAGCACTTGTGCGGCGCCGTAGTAATCGCACGCCGCCTGCTCCAGACCGTCATCGGTTTCCGGCAAGCGCGCCCAGGCACGCAGCGGGATTTCCGGGATCGGGAACGGCCACGGCGCGAGACCGCTGGACAGGTCGAGCCAGTCAGCTTCGGCAATACCGTAGTCGAGCGCCGCTTTGCGCAGCCGGCCACCGTGCTCAAGCATAGAATTCAGCCCCCACGCAGAGAATCAGCAGCCATAACCATACGCCGCGCTGGACCAATTGCCAGCCGCGATCAATGGAATCGGCATCGGCTGGCGACCCTTCGCCGAGCTGCGGGCGCTCATGCAGTTCGCCGTGATAGATCGCCGGGCCACCCAGTTCGACACCCAGCGCACCGGCGCCAGACGCCATCACCGGGCCGGCGTTGGGGCTGTCCCAAAGTGGCGCCTGCCTCCGCCAACACTGCAAGGCGAGTCGGGTTTTGCCCAGCAGTGCGTAGGTCAACGCCACCAGACGCGCAGGAATATAGTTGAGGACGTCGTCAATTTTCGCTGCTGCCCAACCGAAGCGTTCAAAGCGTTCGTTGCGATAGCCCCACATCGCGTCGAGGGTATTGCTCAAGCGATAGAGCACCACGCCCGGCGCACCAGCGACGACAAACCAGAACAGCGCGGCGAACACCGCATCGCTGCCGTTCTCCAGCACCGACTCCGTGGCGGCGCGGGCGACGGCGGTGCTGTCAAGTTCATCGGTCTGACGGCTGACCAGATAGCCGACGCGCTTGCGCGCTTCGTTGAGATCATCCGCGCGCAACGCAGCAGCGACCGGGGCGACATGTTCACCGAGGCTGCGCATGCCGAGCGCGCAATACAACGCGAGAATCTCGACCACCCAGCCCACGTACGGCGCCCAGGAAAATGCCGTGGCGAGTAACGTCAGCGGCAGCACGGCGATCACCCACGCGGTGACGCCATGGCTGCGCCAGCCGCGACCACCGGCGTTGAAACGTTGCTCGATGCGCCCGGCAAAATTGCCGAACGCCACCAGCGGATGCCAGCGTTTCGGTTCACCGAGCAACGCATCCAGCGCAACCGCGGCGACACTCAACAACGCCACACTCATTGACTCACTCCCCAATAATTTTCATACAGCAACTCATTGAGCGGACGCGCCTGCGCCCACCCTTCGAGTACCAGCATCGGCGCCGGATAGAATTCCTTGACCGGGCCCAGGCACAAAACGGCCAGAGGTTTAGCGCCTTGCGGCAATTTCAGTAAATCGGCGAGTGCCTGCGGCTCGAACAGCGAGACCCAGCCCATGCCCAACCCTTCGGCACGCGAGGCCAGCCAGAGGTTTTGAATCGCGCAGGACAACGAAGCCATGTCCATTTCCGGCAACGTGCGGCGCCCGAAGATGTGCTTCTCGCGATCATCCATCAGCGCCGCGACCAGCACTTCGGCGCAGTCATTGATGCCTTCGACCTTGAGTTTCATGAACTCGTCACTGCGCTCGCCGAGGGCTTCGGCTGTGCGGATGCGTTCTTCTTCGACGAGGTTCTGGATCCGGCCGCGCAGGTTTCGGTCGCTGATGCGAATGAAGCGCCAGGGCTGCATCAGGCCGACGCTTGGGGCCTGGTGGGCGGCCTCAAGGAGACGCCGCAGCAACTCAGGCTCGACCGTCCCGCCGGTGAAGTGGCGCATGTCGCGGCGCTCGGCAATGGCTCGATAGACGGCTTGGCGCTCCGCCTCAGAGAATGCGTTGTCGGTCATGGCCCTTTCGCGAGCAGGCTCGCTCCTACAGGGGATCGCATTTCGTCAGCCACAACATCGCCCACTGTAGGAGTGAGCCTGCTCGCGATAGCGTCCTCAAGGCACGGCGCAAACAACGCAGCGACAGCCACAGGATTCGACGGAAAGTAAAAGTGCACATAAGAAGCCGTCATCCGCCCCTCACGATAAACCGCCTCAGCCCCACGCCCGCCATTCGGGCTCAACCCTCGGGCAATCGGGGTCAGCTCGGTAGTCGTCAGCGAATGATGATAAGTGTGCCCACGCAACGCCCCCTCCGGCAGATCCACCGCCTGCAACGCCAACGCCGCCAGACGTTTCTGCATCACTGCATCACCGGTCAGCAATCCGACCAGCTCAGCCCGCTTGCCTTCAACATCAGTCAGCGAATCGAGCAGATACAGCATCCCGCCGCACTCAGCGAGCAACGGTTTACCCGCCGCATGATGCGCACGGATCGCCTCGAGCATCGCAGTGTTCTGCGACAACGCCACGTGATGCAATTCCGGATAACCGCCCGGCAGATACAGACTGTCCGCCTCAGGCAGTTGCCTATCGCGGATCGGCGAGAAAAAGCTCAACTCGGCACCCATCGCGCGCAGCAGATCGAGACTCGCGCCATAGGTGAAGGCAAACGCCTCATCACGCGCAACGGCAATGCGCACATTTTTCAGCAAAGGCTCGACGGCGATAACGTCCGGCGCGGCAAATTCCACGGCCGGTGGCAGCGCTACCTCGCAGCTGCTGGCGAGCGCTGCTGCGGCGGCGTCGAGTCGCACATCGAGGTCATTCAACTCGCTGGCCTGCACCAGGCCGAGATGACGGCTCGGCAGTTCGATGCCGGTCTCGCGCGACAATGCGCCGTACCAGCGCAGACCTTCTGTAAGGCTGCCTTCGAGCAATTGCGCGTGACGCAACGTGCCGACCCGGTTGGCCAAAACCCCGGCAAATGGCAGATCCGGTTGGTACTTCGCCAGGCCCAACGCCAGCGCACCAAAGGTCTGCGCCATCGCTGTGCCGTCGATCACACCGAGCACCGGCACACCAAAATGCCGCGCCAGATCGGCACTCGACGGCGTGCCGTCAAACAGGCCCATCACGCCTTCGATCAGAATCAGATCCGCCTCGGCGGCGGCTTCCCACAACAGACGACGACTTTCCTGCTCGCCGACCATCCACATGTCCAGTTGATACACCGGCGCACCGCTGGCACGCTCGAGAATCATCGGGTCGAGGAAGTCCGGGCCGCATTTGAACACGCGCACCTTGCGCCCCTGATTGCGATGCAAACGGGCGAGCGCGGCGGTAACGGTGGTCTTGCCCTGACCGGAAGCCGGCGCGGCGATGAGCACCGCCGGGCAGTGACGTGGTTGATTCAAAGTTCGACGCCTTTCTGCGCTTTGATGCCGGCCTGGAAGGCGTGTTTGAGCATGCCCATTTCGGTGACGGTGTCGCCCATCTCGATCATTTCCGGCTTGGCCGCACGACCGGTGACGATCACGTGCTGCATCGGCGGCCGCGCCTGCAAATCGCTGAGCACTTGATCGAGATCGAGGTAGCCGTGCTTGAGGGCGATGTTCAATTCATCGAGCACCACCAGACCGATCGACGGATCACGCAACAGCTCGCGGGAGACTGCCCAAGCGGCTTCGGCAGCAGCGATGTCGCGCTGACGGTCCTGGGTTTCCCAGGTGAAGCCCTCGCCCATCACGTGGAAGCGCACTTGTTCGGGGAAGCGGCGGAAAAACAATTCTTCGCCAGTGCTGTTGCGGCCCTTGATGAACTGCACCACGCCGCACTGCATGCCGTGGCCCATGGCGCGCGCAAGCATGCCGAACGCCGAACTGCTTTTGCCTTTGCCATTGCCGGTCAGCACCAGCACCAGGCCGCACTCGTCGGGCGAGTTGGCGATGCGTTCGTCGATCACGGCTTTTTTGCGCTGCATACGCGCCAGATGGCGTTCGTCGCGCTCGGGGGAATCAGTCATGGGGGAGCTCTCCGTTGGGGCTGGATAACGGCGGGCAGGCACAAGAATAGACGGCAAAAAGCCTGGCATCGCCCACCGTGATGCCGCTGGATGGATCAGGCCGGTCTCCGGGCTCATGAGCGGCGTTGGCCTGACTGCGCGCCTTCCCGCTGTTGAGCAGTGGCATTCGACGCAGTGTTCACTCATTTACCGTTGCGGGGGCAGCGCCGGGATCGTGGCCAGTCTTCGCTTGAAGACAACCCTCACCGGCTTCCCTGTTTCACTCTGTCGACGTCGGTCACAGAGCACCTGAAACAAGCCGCGAAGGTTAGAGGGTTGGGGGTGGAGCGTCAATTAAAGAGGGGGCCGGCGGGCGAATAACTGCCGCCGATCAATTAACTGGCGCCAATCTTGTGCCACACTGATACAAATGATATCAAAGAGCCATGCTTTTCTCGAAAAAGCCCATCACAACAATAAGGATGATTACGATGCAAGGCATGATCATCAGCAACCCGCGCCTGGAATTCCTGCGCCCGATGCTTGAACGCTGGTTTGACTGTATCGACCGCTACAACGCCGTGCGCGGCGACAGCGACACGCCTTACTGGCATGACGAGAAAGCCAATCTCGGATTGCTCTCGGCAGCGGCATGGATGGCCGAGCTGGTCACCCTCACCGACACCGCCACGCGCAAACAGAACGAAGAAGGCGAGCGCAATGCCCGCGCCGATCTGTTTATCGCCGGCGCCGAAGATCGTGCCTACATTCAGGCCACCCAGCGCTGGCCTCGAGTGAACAATCTCAACCTGACCCAAGCCTTGCTGGACATCACCAGCGACGCCAAACGCATCAGCTTCGCCAGTGACCTGAAACTCGGCTGCCTGTTCGTCGCCCCGCAAAAAGCCCAGCACAGCGCCAGCCCCGAAGAGCTGCAGGACATGGTCGACGATCTGCAAAAGGAACATACCTGCGCCGTCGCCTGGTATTTCCCCTACGCCTACCGCAAGTTGCGCAGCGAGGCCGGCAATTATCACCCGGGCATCGCCGTGCTGTTCAAGGAAGCCCGCGGCTGAGCAGTTGAACCATCGGGCTTGCGTCCTCCTCTATGATTAGGAATGCATTCATAGGGAAGATCAGCAATGCGCAAGCCCCAGCTCGTTTTCGTCATCGCCCTCGCCGGAGGGCTCGCCGCCTGCGGTGAATCCTCCAGCCTGCAAGTCTCCGACGGCACCGGCCCGTCACCGAAACTGCCCGAACCGAACAAGACTCTGATCCCGACGGTGAACATCGCCCCGGCAATCGGCTGGCCCCAGGGCGGCAAACCGACAGCGGCGGCCGGCACCCAAGTCGCGGCCTTTGCCGAAGATCTTGATCACCCGCGCTGGCTCTATGTGTTGCCCAACGGCGACGTGCTGGTTGCGGAAACCAATGCCCCGCCGAAACCTGACGACAGCAGCGGTATTCGTGGCTGGGTCATGAAGAAGGTCATGGGCAAGGCCGGCGCCGGCGTGCCAAGCCCGAACCGCATCACCCTGCTGCGCGATGCCGACCACGATGGCGTGGCCGAGACGCGCACAGTGTTTTTGCAAAACCTCAATTCACCATTCGGCATGACCCTGGTCGGCAATGATCTGTATGTCGCCGATACCGATCGCTTGCTGCGCTTTCACTATGAAAACGGCGCGACCGAGATCAAGTCGCAACCGATCAAGGTTACCGACCTGCCCGGCGGCACGATCAACCATCACTGGACCAAAAACGTTATCGCCAGCAAGGACGGCAGCAAGCTGTACGTGACGGTTGGTTCGAACAGCAACGTCGGCGAGAACGGCCTGGATAAAGAAGAAGGTCGCGCGGCGATCTGGGAAGTCGATCGGGCGACCGGCAATCACCGGATCTTTGCTTCAGGCATCCGCAACCCCAACGGCCTGGCGTGGGAACCCACCAGCGGCGCGCTGTGGACGGCGGTCAATGAACGTGACGAAATCGGCAGCGACCTGGTGCCGGACTACATCACCTCAGTCAAGGACGGGGCTTTCTATGGCTGGCCGTTCAGCTATTACGGCCAACATGTCGATGTGCGCGTGTCGCCACAGAATCTGGATCTGGTGGCCAAGGCGATCGCCCCGGATTACGCGATTGGCCCGCATACCGCTTCTCTCGGCCTGACATTCGCCGAGGGTAATACCTTGCCGGCACAATTCAAGGAAGGCGCCTTCATCGGCCAGCATGGCTCGTGGAACCGTAAACCGCACAGCGGTTACAAAGTGATTTTCGTGCCGTTTACTGGCGGCAAACCGAATGGCACACCGGTGGATGTGCTGACCGGGTTCCTCGACAAGGACGAGAACGCGCTGGGCCGGCCGGTGGGCGTGGTGATCGATCAGCAAGGTGGTTTGCTGGTGGCGGACGATGTTGGCAATAAAGTGTGGCGGGTGTCGGCCACCAAGTGATGTTGAATGTGACCTGAAACAACTGTGGGAGCGAGCCTGCTTGCGAATGCATAGTGTCAGCCTCCATTGAGTTGGCTGATACACCGCTTTCGCGAGCAGGCTCGCTCCCACATTAGAATGGCTGCGATTTTTACTACGGGTTATGCGCCAGATGCTCCGGCTGCAATACTCGCTTGGCACTCAGATAAGCCTTCTGCCAATACGCCTTCGACAGGCTATCAAGCTTGACCGTGCCGCCCGTCGCCGGCGCATGCACAAAGCGCCCTTCGCCAACATAAATCCCTGCATGACTGACCTGCGAGCCGCCATTGGTGGCGAAGAAGATCAGATCGCCCGTCTGCAAGCCTTCCTTGCCGACATTCGGTGCCTGCATGACGATCAACTCACGCGTCGAGCGCGGCAGGTTGATGCCCGCCGCATCGCGGTAGACAAAACCGATCAGGCCACTGCAATCAAATCCCGAATCCGGCGTGTTACCGCCCCAGCGATAAGGCGTGCCGACCAGGCCCAGCGCGCGAAACAGTACGTCTTCAGCGGCGGGTGAAAAGGATTGCGAGGGGCCAAATACCATAGGCGCGCGGGCAACCGGCGCAGGCGGCGGTGTGCGACTGGCGCAGGCGCTGAGCAGCGCTGCGCAGAGCATCAATGTGAGGCGGGCCGACATCGTCATAAGCAGAACATCCTGATCTGGCTGCGGCTTTCTCTGCCGGATGGACAGAAAACAAAACCGCCTGCGGAGCACGCAGGCGGTTTGCCATCAATATAGATTCAGGATTCTAGCGGCTATACGACAAACTTCAAGTAAGACTTTAACTTCACCTTGTAAAGTATAGGTCTACTCCGTTGCCGACAGCCTGATTGTCGCCGCGAGCGCAGCGACAACAGGGGGAATTACTTGCGAGCCGTGACTACGGTCGGAGCGTTTGCGAGTGCACGCTTGGCTTCGATGAAAGTCTTGCTCCAGTAGCTGTCACCCAGGCTGTCGATGCGAACACCGCCGCTGCGACGACTGCTGGAGTGAATGAACTGGTTGTCACCCAGGTAGATCCCGGCGTGACTGACACGACCGCGACGACCATTGGTGGCGAAGAACAACAGGTCGCCCGGCTCAAGGTTGCTGCGCGAAACCAGCGGCGCATCCACATTGATCATTTCGCGGGTGGAGCGTGGCAGGTTCATGCCGGCTTCTTCGCGAAACAGGTAACCGATGAAACCACTGCAATCGAAACCGGCTTCGGAGGTACCGCCGAAACGATAACGGGTACCGATCAGGGACATGCCGCGTTCGAGGATGCTGTCGGCCAGAACAGGAAGCTGATAAGGCTTGCTGCCATTGAATTCGTTGAGTTCTTTTTCGGTATCCAGCTCTTCCTGGTAAATAACGGAAGACTGGGCCGTGGCGGAATTTTTAACCTGTTGAGACTGCTCTTGAACTGGAAAATGAGCAGCGCAACCAAACAACAGGGTGACGAGTGCGAGAGGCACGAGGGGTGCGAAGCGCTTTAGCATGGGCACGACCGTGGCTGATAGTTGTAAAGAAGCCGAGACTATGCCCGCTATCGACCTCATTTGCAAATTCAATCGATCTTTTTGTGACTTCTCGGTTTCTCGTTTACATCTAAGCGCTTAAGCCCATTTGAATCGATACGCGGCCTGCACAGCGTGCAGGAAAGCGGGTTTTCTGGCGCCTGAAATATGCCGAAACCCGCTGAAAGCCCCGGAATAAAAGGGATGACTACCAGCCGAGGGTTTCTTTGAGGAAGGGAATTGTCAGCTTGCGCTGCGCCTGTAAAGAGGCCTGATCGAGCTGTTCAAGCAGATCGAACAGCGCACTCATGCTGCGAGTGCCGCGAGTCAAAATAAAATGTCCGACTTCATCGGTCAGGTGCAGACCACGACGTGATGCGCGCAATTGCAAGGCTCGCAATTTGTCTTCATCGGAAAGCGGGCGCATCTGGAAAATCAGCGCCATGGTCAGGCGGGATTTCAAGTCAGCCAGTTTCACCGGCAGTTCACGCGGCGAAGTCGAGGCGGCAATCAGCAAGCGGCGACCGCTGTCACGCAGGCGGTTGAACAGATGAAACATCGCCTCTTCCCAGTCAGCCTTGCCGGCAATCACCTGCAAGTCATCCAGGCAAACCAGTTCGTACTGTTCAAGGTTATCGAGGATTTCGACGCCGCGATCCATCAACTCGGCCAATGGCAGGTAAACCGCCGGCTCACCCATCTGCTCGAAACGCAAGCAAGCCGCCTGCAACAGATGCGTGCGCCCTACGCCGTGTTTGCCCCACAGATAGATCAGGCTTTCGGTCCAGCCGGCGTCGGCTTCGCAAAGGCGCTCGACATAGCCGAGTGCAGCGGCATTGGCGCCTGGGTAGTAGTTGATGAAGGTGGCGTCGTCACGCAGACGCACACCTAGGGGCAGCTGAATCGGTTTCATGCTGACTGAACAGTTCTCAAGGAACCGTTAGTGGCCTCTGTGTAAAGTTGGCGAAGTTTATACCCGTGAAGCTGAGCGCACAATGCGACAGAGTCCAAGCAAAATCAAAGGTTTGCGTTAACACACTGGTTTCATGACAGATTCTTTGGCACATCCGGGCAGCAAATGCCTGCATGAGCCGGGCCAACCCGACTATTCGCCGGGTCGCCCTCGCCATTACAACTCCGGTTCGTCGACGCCACTATAAATCTCGGAGTCCTTGTACAAGTCGTGCACATGGCGCACCAGCACCATGATGACCGCCGCCACCGGCAGCGCCAGCAGGACACCGGTGAAGCCGAACAACTCGCCGCCCGCCAGAATCGCGAAGATCACCGCCACCGGGTGCAGACCGATGCGGTCGCCCACCAGCAATGGCGTCAGGACCATACCTTCCAGCGCCTGACCGACCATGAATACCGCAACGATGCCGAACATTGGATAAAGATCGCCACCGAACTGGAACAGCCCGGCAACCAGTGCCGCGCCGATGCCGATCACAAACCCCATGTACGGCACGATCGCCGCCAGACCGGCGATCAAGCCGATCAACAGACCCAGCTCGAGACCAACGATCATCAGACCGGCCGCATAAATCACACCCAACGCCAGCATCACCAGCAACTGCCCGCGAACGAACGCCCCCAGCACTTCATGACACTCACCGGCCAGGGCGACCACGCGTTCTTCGCGATCACGCGGCAGCAGGCTGCGGATCTTCGCCATCATCACGTCCCAATCGCGCAGCAAGTAGAAACTTACTACCGGGATCAACACCAGATTCGCCAACCAGCCGATCAGCGCCAGGCTCGACGCCGTGGCCTGGCTCAGCACCACACTGACGATGTCGGTGGTCTGGCCCATGTGCTCACTGATCGCCGCCTTGACCTTGTCGAACTTCCAGAAGCCATCCGACAACCCCAGCTTCGCCTGCGCCCACGGCAGTGCGGTGTGCTGCAGCCAATCGAGCATTTGCGGCGCCAGTTCGTACAAACGCAGCAACTGCTTCGCGAGCATCGGTACCAGCACCAGCAACAGCGCCGTGACGATCAGGGTGAACAAGGCAAATACCGCGATCACGCCCCAGGTGCGCGACAGACCGAGCCTTTCCAGTCGATCCACCAGCGGATCGAACAGATAAGCCAGCAGCAACGCCACCAGGAACGGCGTGAGGATCGGGTGCAGCAACCAGACAAACGCGCAAAGCAGGATTACCCCACCGAGCCAGAACCAACGCCGCGTATCGGCCATGTACCACTCCTGTTGCTTCTATATAAGGAAAGACTTACCAGCGAAACCGCAAGGACGGTGTCGCCGGTGTCGGGGCCGCAGCCGCGACCGGTGCCGCACCTGCAACCGCAGGCTGTGGCGCTGCTACCGGAGCTGGCGCCTCAGGCGGCAGCTCCTGCAACTTCGCCAGCGACAACTGCGCGCGCATTTGATCGGCGCTGCCATTGACCCGATACACGATGCGATCGCCATCGACACTTTGCAGACGCACGCCGAACGGTTCGAGTAACCGCAACAGCGTCGCGTAATGCTCAAGATTCATGCCCTGCACTTCCAGCGTCTGTTGCCCCGTAGCACCGGGCCTGGCGACAAAACGCGGCGCCAGGCGCTCAGCCACTGCCAGCATCACCGCATCCGCCACGGCAGCCTGATCGGCGCCCTGCACGCTGCCGGCTTCTTTTTGGTCACCGAGCCACAAATGCCATTTGGCCTGCCATTGCCCGCCCTCTTCGCGCGCATGCACCGCCAACAAGGCATCGGCGTTATAGCGCTCGGACGCGCCGCGCAAGGGTGCCGGATCAGTGCCTTCCAGCGCCGGCGCTGTGGCGACCAGTTGTTCACTCAAATCCGCCAACGGCAAACGCAACGGCAAGCCACGGTGTTGCGCAGCGGCACGTAACGGAGCGGCTGCCGCCTGACCATCGCCGACCAGGCTTGAGCCTTCAGTCGAGTCATTCAGCCACCAACTGAGGATCGACGGCCGACTGGCGCCCCACATCGACAGCCCGGCACGACGCAACGCCTGCTCGGTGGTCGACGGATCGAAATCGACCTTCAACACCTCCGGCGGCCCGGCATCGAAACCGAATTGACTGATGATTTGCTGCGGATCCTTGCGAATCGCCGCCAGCCCCGGGTTCTGCGGGGCTTTCGGGTCGCCGGTCAGGCGCAGAATCAGCGTATCCAGCGCCGCCTGAGTGGCGCGATCGCGCTCTTCCGGCGCCTGACCGTTGACCGGCTCGCGTACTTGATAAAGGCCTTTGAGGTTTTCGGCGTGACTCGCCAGGCTGACCAGAGACAAACAACCCACAAACAACAATTTACACAAACGCATGGAGAATTCCCGTCGACAGGAGCGGCTGGAACAGGCCGCGTGAACCGGTTGAGCAAGGCTGTGACACTCGGCCGTTGCAAAACATTCACACGGCAACGGTAAGTTTTTGCACAGTGATAACGATAGACGGTTAATTGCCACACCTTATACAGGCACCCACGCCGCTCAATTGCAAAAAATTTCCGCTGATATGGCCCTGCCCGTCGGTGCGAGGATGGCCGCTGCCCCTCAAGCCTGATAAAATCGCGCGCCTTCGCAGACCGGCGACAGCCGGGCACCTCGAAACTCGCGTGAGGCCATTGCCCTCTCGATTTCGAAGTTCCCGCTGAACTCGGTCGTTACCCCTGAATCCCCTCCCCTAAAGGCCTGGATCATGAGCAAGCAACCCTCCCTGAGCTACAAGGACGCCGGTGTAGACATCGACGCCGGTGAAGCATTGGTCGAACGCATCAAGAGCGTCGCCAAGCGCACTGCGCGCCCGGAAGTCATGGGCGGCCTGGGCGGTTTCGGCGCCCTCTGCGAAATCCCGGCCGGCTACAAGCAGCCTGTGCTGGTTTCCGGCACCGACGGCGTCGGCACCAAGCTGCGTCTGGCGCTGAACCTGAACAAGCACGACAGCATCGGCATCGACCTGGTTGCCATGTGCGTCAACGACCTCGTGGTGTGCGGCGCCGAGCCACTGTTCTTCCTCGACTACTACGCCACCGGCAAACTCAATGTCGAGACCGCGACCCAAGTGGTCACCGGCATCGGCGCTGGCTGCGAACTGTCGGGTTGCTCGCTGGTGGGCGGCGAAACCGCTGAAATGCCTGGCATGTACGAAGGCGAAGACTACGACCTGGCCGGCTTCTGCGTCGGCGTCGTGGAAAAAGCTGAAATCATCGACGGCTCGAAAGTCGCCACCGGTGACGCGCTGATCGCGCTGCCATCGTCCGGCCCGCACTCGAACGGCTACTCGCTGATCCGCAAGATCATCGAAGTGTCCGGCGCCGACATCGAAAACATCCAGCTCGACGGCAAACCGCTGACCGACCTGCTGATGGCCCCGACCCGCATCTACGTGAAGCCGCTGCTCAAGCTGATCAAAGACACCGGCGCCGTCAAAGCCATGGCCCACATCACCGGTGGCGGCCTGCTCGACAACATCCCGCGCGTACTGCCAAAAGGCGCTCAGGCCGTGGTTGACGTGGCTAGCTGGACTCGCCCTGCCGTATTCGACTGGCTGCAAGAGAAAGGCAACGTTGACGAAACCGAGATGCACCGCGTACTGAACTGCGGCGTCGGCATGGTCATCTGCGTGGCTCAGGAGCACGTTGAAGTAACCCTGAACACTCTGCGTGATGCTGGCGAACAGCCTTGGGTCATCGGCAAGATCGCTGCGGCCGCCGAAGGTGCAGCTCAGGTTGATCTGCAGAACCTTAAGGCTCATTAATGTCCGCAACCTGTGATGTCGTGGTGCTGTTGTCCGGCACCGGCAGTAACTTGCAGGCTTTGATCGACAGCACGCGGACCGGCGACAGCCCGGTTCGCATCGCTGCGGTGATTTCCAACCGCGCCGACGCGTACGGCCTGCAACGCGCCAGTGACGCGGGTATCGCTACCCGCTCGCTGGATCACAAGGCATTCGAAGGTCGCGAGGCCTTCGATGCTGCTCTGATCGAACTGATCGACGAATTCAATCCGAAACTTGTGGTGCTGGCCGGCTTCATGCGCATTCTCAGCGCTGATTTCGTTCGTCACTACCAAGGGCGCCTGCTCAATATCCACCCGTCGCTGCTGCCCAAATACAAAGGGTTACACACTCATCAGCGCGCGCTGGAAGCCGGCGACACCGAGCACGGCTGCTCCGTGCACTTCGTCACCGAGGAACTCGATGGCGGACCACTGGTCGTACAGGCAGTATTACCGGTAGAGTTGCACGACACGCCGCACAGTCTCGCGCAGCGAGTTCACGTTCAGGAACACCTGATCTATCCGATGGCAGTACGCTGGTTCGCCGAAGGCAGACTGGCACTCGGTGAGCAAGGTGCTTTACTGGATGGCCAGTTACTCGCGGCCAGCGGCCACTTGATTCGAAACTAGGAGATATTATGCGTCGCGCCCTGCTCTTCGCTTGCGCTCTGCTCGCCCTGCCATTCGCGCAGGCAGCGGACCTTCAACCGTTCTCCGCCAGCTACACCGCCGACTGGAAGCAGTTGCCCATGAGCGGCACCGCCGAGCGCAGCCTGGTCAAGGAAGCCAACGGCGTCTGGAAGCTCAGCTTCAAGGCCTCGATGATGATCGCCAGCCTGACTGAAGAAAGCACCCTGACCCTGGACAAAGACACCCTGCTGCCGCAGTCCTACCACTTCGAACGTGGCGGTCTGGGCAAAGCCAAGAAGGCTGATCTGGATTTCGACTGGAACAGCAAGATGGTCACCGGCACCGACCGTGGCGACGCGGTGAAGATCCCGCTGAACCGTGGCATGGTCGACAAATCCACTTACCAGCTGGCCCTGCAACATGATGTGGCAGCCGGCAAAAAGACCATGAGCTATCAAGTGGTCGATGATGGCGAAGTCGATACCTATGACTTCCGCGTGCTGGGTTCGGAAAAAGTCGAGACCAAGGCTGGCAAGATCGACGCAATCAAGGTCGAGCGCGTACGCGACCCGACACAAAGCAAGCGCATCACCGTCCTCTGGTTCGCCAAGGGTTGGGATTACCTGCTGGTTCGCCTGCAACAGGTTGAAACCGACGGCAAGGAGTACAACATCATGCTCCAGGACGGCACGGTCAACGGCAAAACCGTTAAGGGCAGCTGATCCGCGCAAGAACAAAGAGCCCCGCAAATGCGGGGCTTTTTTGTGCCCCTGCGGGAGCTGCGGCACGCTGCGATCTTTTGATCCTGATCTTTAAAATCAACATCAACAGATCGCAGCCTCGTTTCACTCGACAGCTCCTACAGGGATGTATTCAGACCGAGAATTTGGCGACCATGTTGTTCAGGTCCACCGCCAGCCGCGACAACTCCTGACTCGCGGCACTGGTCTGATTGGCCCCCGCCGAAGTCTGCATCGCCAGATCGCGAATATTCATCAGATTGCGATCCACCTCGCGCGCCACCGCTGCCTGCTCTTCCGAAGCACTGGCGATGACCAGATTGCGCTCGTTGATCAAGGTAAACGCCGAGGCAATTTCCTCCAATGCCGTACCGGCGGCCTTGGCCAGCTCCAGTGTCGAACGCGCGCGCGCATTGCTCTGCTGCATCGAACTGACTGCCGAATCGGTGCCCTGCTGAATGCCGCCAATCATCTGCTCGATCTCCTGCGTCGACTGCTGCGTGCGATGCGCCAGCGCGCGCACCTCATCCGCCACCACCGCAAACCCGCGCCCGGCATCACCGGCCCGCGCCGCTTCAATCGCCGCATTCAGCGCCAGCAGATTGGTCTGCTCGGCAATCGAGCGAATCACATCCAGTACCTTGCTGATGCCGTGAACTTTCTGCGCCAGATCTTCTACCTGCGAGGCATTGTTGGTTACGTCTTCAGCAAGAAACTCGATCGACGAAACGGTCTGCTGCACCTGTTCGCGACCCTGTTGGGCGATGCGATCGGATTCACGCGAAGCCTCGGAAGTCGCCACCGCATTGCTGGCCACCTCCTCCACCGCCGCGGTCATCTGATTCACCGCCGTGGCTGCTTGCTCGATTTCCAGACTCTGCTGATGCAACCCGCGCGTCGCGTCTTCGGTGACGCAACTGAGCTCCTCGGACGCCGAAGCCAATTGGCTGGAAGACTCGGAAATTTGTCGAATCGTGTCACGCAGGTTGTGCTGCATGCTCTTCAGCGCGTGCAGCAGTCGCGCCGGCTCATCCTTGCCGCTGATATTGATATCGCCGGTCAGATCACCACCCGCCACCACCTCGGCCACGCCCAACGATTGCGCCAGCGGCAGCACGATGCTGCGGGTCAGCAACAGCGCCAGGCCAATGGTGATCAGTGCAGTAACAGCGATCATCACGCCAACCCACACCCGCGAATTGATAAACACCAGTCGCGCTGCCTCTGTCGCCAGGTTGGCATTGTTTTTGTTCAGCTCGACCAGCGCTTTCAGGGTCACCGCCATATCGTCGGCCAGCGGGCTCATCTGCCCATTGAGAATGGCGGCGGCCTCCTCGACACGGTTTTGCGCGGACAGCTGCATGACTTGCGCCTGGAACTCCAGATACTGGTGCTCAGCGACCTTGAAGCGGTCGAACAGCTTGCGCTCTTCGGGCAGCACGATCAGCACGTCATAGCGCTGCTGGGCTTCACTCAGCACACCGCGCAGCTCATCGAGCTTGGCGACATTCTGTTCAAGCGCCTGTGGATCGCGATTGAGCAACAAACGCATGGTCAACGCGCGCAAACGCAGCATGTCCTGACTCATCTCACCGACCGCCATCACGCTCGGCAGCCAGTTGTTGTCGACCTCATCAGACTGCGCGCGCATGTTGGACATCTGCAGCAAAGCGAACGCCCCGAGGGCAAACACCATCAACGCCAACAGGCCAAAACCGAGGCCGGCGCGCGGGGCAATATTGAGACTACGGATACTCATTGCTCTGGTTCCTTCCAAAAGCGCTGCATCAACCCTGCAGCTGGTTGCTCTAGAAGGTATCGGCCCGGCGAAAAATTGCGTAAGACAAAAACGCGATATCAAAAGGCCTTGATCCTTCCAACCGACGGCATTAACGATTCAGCGTGCTTTTGCCGGACTTGAGCTCTGTTCGCGGCAAGATCGCCAGGAAGTTATCGCGAGCCACCCTGCGGGCGACATCTTCCGGCAATGCATCGAGAAATGGCTTGAAGCTGCGCATTTCCTCACCGAGTTTGTTGAATCGTCCTACCACGTCAGAGCCGAGCATGAAGCGCTGCGGGTATTTCTCGACCAGCGCCAGCCATTCCGGGCGTGGCTGGCCCTGCTCATCCAGCAAATATGGCGTGAGCATGCTCCACGACAAATCAACATACAGATTCGGGTAGGCCTCAAGCATGCGCGTCAGCGTTGGCAGCAAGAATTTCAGTTGGGTCTGATGCCGATGAATTTCGGCGCTGGTCCCGGCATGCGCCCAGATGAAGCGCGTGTGCGGGTGATTACGCAGTGGCTCTTCGATTTCCTTCAGGTACAGCGGATTTTTCTCACGCTTGGAAGTGATGTTGGAATGCAGCATCACCGGCAGGTCGTTTTCCGCCGCCAAATGATAGATTTTGGTCATTGCCTCGTTATTGGCGCGCGGCGTGTCGCCGGACGTCAGCGCGGAGAGGTCGTCATGCCGGGTGAACACCTCGCCGATGCCCTGCCATAGCCCTGGATACAGATCGAGCATGCGCTGGATGTGCGCGGCGGAGTTCTTGTCGTTAGGATTGAAGCCCGACAGGAAGGGATGAAAGTACGGGCGCTGCTCGGGCGACAACTTTTGCACCGCATCGGCGACGATCACATCGGTTGCACTGTACCAATAGGCATCGGCGTCGTCCCCGGCGTAATAGCGCGGACGCTTGGGTTCGTCTTCGTGCCATTTCTTCGCCACCGGAATACCGGAAATCATCACATGCTCGACGGAGCTTTCCTGCATGGCTGTAAGCAATTTCGCCATGCCGGCAGTTTCCTGGAAAAAATCCACATAATGCAGATGCGCATCGCTGTAGTTGTATTCGCGGGCGGTGGCGTTGCCGGCAAAGGCCAGCAGGCAGGCGAGACTCAAACGATACAGGGACACAAGTAATCTCCGGCAAGTAGGCATAGCCTAGACCGCGCCCTGACGACAAGGGTTCATCCCGCAGGAAAGTGGAACGCGTACCAGTGGGAATGCTCTATAACTGCAAGGTCTTTGTTGATCGAACGACTTTTCCTACTGCCTGTGAGGTTCCCATGACTGTTACCGTCAATACCGTCTCCGCTGAAGGTTTTCGTCACACCGTACAGATTGATGACCACGAATTGTTTGCCGACGTGCCGAAATCCGCCGGCGGCGAAGGCTCAGCCCCTGAGCCGCATGACTACTTCGACGCGGCGCTCGGTGCCTGCAAGGCGCTGACCCTGAAAATGTACGCGAAGAAGAAAGACATCCCGCTGACCGGCGTCGGTGTCGACGTCAAACGTGACAACAGCGAAGAGCAGAAAGGCAAATACGTCCTGCACGTCACCCTCACCCTCAAAGGCGTACTCACTGACGCCCAGCGTGAGGAGTTGTTGCGCGTCGCCGACCGCTGCCCGATCCACAAACTGATGACCACCAGTGAAGTGACCATCGAAACCCACGCCCCGCAGGGTTTCGATAGCCAGTAACCCTCCTGATGCCAGCGGCGGGTTATGCTTCTGGCATCGCCCGCTCAGTCTGGAATGCACCATGGACACGCAACCTCTGATCATCCGCCCGCGCGCCGAAGACGTCGAAGGCCAGCCCATTCTGCGCCCGTTGCCGTCAGCCAAATGCCGCAGCGTCGGGCCTTTCGTGTTTTTTGATCACATGCTCGAGACGGTGTATCCGACGGGCAAAGGCATGAACATCCGACAACACCCGCACATCGGTCTGTCGACGCTCACCTATCTGTTTCAAGGGCAGCTCCTGCACAAGGACAGCCTCGGCTCCGATCAGGTGGTCGGCGCTGGCGATGTCAGCTGGATGACCGCCGGCAGCGCGATTGCTCATGTCGAGCGCACGCCTGAGCCGTTGTGGGATCAGAGCTTCACGATGCACGGTTTGCAGATCTGGCTGGCGTCGCCCAAGGATCATGAACAAGGCCCCGGGCATTACAGCCATCACCCGGCGGCGACGTTGCCGGTCAGCGATAACCTTGGCGTACAGATCCGCATGATTGCCGGGTCAGGCTTTTGCCTGGAATCGCCGGTGCCGGTGCTTTCGCCGACGTTGTATGCCGAAGTGCAGATGCAAACGGCAACCACCCTGCTGATTCCGACCGAGCATGAAGAGCGGGCGGTGTATGTGCTGAGCGGAGATGCGCAGTTGAACGGCGAGCCGATTGAGCCACATGCGCTCGTAGTGCTGCCGGCCGGGGAAGAGCTGAGCCTCTTCGCCGATAGTGATGTGCACGCCGTGGTGTTTGGCGGCGCACCATTGGACGGGCCTCGGCGGATCAACTGGAATTTTGTCGCGAGCGATCCGGCGGCGATCGATGAAGCGCGGCGCAAATGGGCGGCCGGGGATTGGCCGACGGTGCCAGGGGAAGTCGAGCGGATTGAATTGCCGCGCTGAAAAGCACCCTCACCCCAGCCCTCTCCCAGAGGGAGAGGGAGCCGACCGAGGTGTCTGGGGTAATACATCGACCTGAAAAATCTTGGCGATTATGGATTCAGCACAGCCCTTTCAGGTCGGCGTAACCCTCAAGCATCCCCCAATCAGTCCCTTCTCCCTCCGGGAGAGGGTTAGGGTGAGGGGCTTTTCGCTTTTCAGCCCTTGAACACTTCATCCAGCAAATCATGCATCGACTTGAACGCGCGCTTGGCGGTCTTCTCGTCATACATCATCTTGCCCGGCACATTGGCATGCGGATCAGTAAACGAGTGCACTGCACCGCCGTAGCTCAGCAACTGCCAATCGACCTTCGCCGCGTTCATCTCGTCTTCAAACGCCGGTAGCTGCTCTTTCGGCACCAACGGGTCGGAAGCACCGTGCAAGACCAATACCGAACCCTTGATGTTCTGCGCATCGGCCGGATTCGGCGAGTCCAGCGTACCGTGGAACGATATCGCCGCCTTCACCGACGCACCGGTGCGCGCCAGATCCAGTGCACAGCAGCCGCCGAAGCAGAAACCGAACACCGCCAGTTTCGAGGTATCGACCGCCGCTTCGCCCTGAGCCTGCAATTGCTCGAACGCCGTCTGCATACGCTTGCGCAACAGCGCGCGGTCGTTCTTCAACGGCATCATCGCCGCACCGGCTTGATCACCGTTCTGCGGACGCACGGCCTGACCGTAGACATCAGCGATCAACACCACGTAGCCCTTGGCCGCCACCGATTTGGCGATTTCTTCGGCACCGGCGCTGACGCCCATCCAGTTCGGCGCCATCAACAAACCCGGACGCGCGCCTTTGTGTTCGGCGTCGAACGCCAGACGCCCTTCATAAGGTTGGCCGTCAATCTGATAGACCACGGAACGTACAGTGACTTGGCTCATTTCTGACTCCTGATTTGTTAAACACCAGAATGAAAAAACCCGCCGAAGCGGGTTTTTCCTCAACTTGGTTAAACCGACAGTTCAACCAGCAGCTTGTTCAGACGGCGCACATACGCGGCCGGATCCTTCAAGCTGTCGCCGGCAGCCAGGGCTGCCTGATCGAAGAGGATGTGCGACAGGTCGCCAAAACGCTCTTCGCTCTGCTCGCCATCGAGTTTCTCGATCAGCGGGTGGCTTGGGTTGAATTCGAAGATCGGCTTCGAATCCGGCACTTTCTGCCCGCTGGCTTCGAGGATCTGACGCATTTGCAGACCCAGATCCTGCTCGCCGATGGCCAGGATGGCCGGCGAGTCGGTCAGACGATGCGATACGCGGACTTCAGCCACGGAATCGCCCAGTGCGGCTTTCAGACGCTCAACCAGACCTTCTTTGGACTTGGCGACTTCTTCTGCGGCTTTCTTGTCCTCTTCCGAGTCCAGGTTGCCCAGATCGAGATCACCGCGTGCTACGTCGACAAAGCTCTTGCCGTCGAACTCGCTGAGGTAGCTCATCAGCCACTCGTCGATGCGGTCGGTCAGCAGCAACACTTCGATGCCTTTCTTGCGGAAGACTTCCAGGTGCGGGCTGTTCTTGACCTGCGCGTAGGTTTCGCCGGTGAGGTAGTAGATCTTGTCCTGACCTTCCTTGGCGCGTGCCAGGTAGTCGGCCAGACCGACGATCTGCTCGCCGTCGTCGCCATTGGTCGATGCAAAACGCAGCAGACCGGCAATTTTCTCTTTGTTGGCGAAGTCTTCAGCCGGGCCTTCTTTCATGACCTGACCGAAGTTCTTCCAGAAACCTTTGTATTGCTCAGGCTCGTTTTTCGCCAGTTTTTCCAGCATGTCGAGCACGCGCTTGGTCAGCGCGGTTTTCATCGAATCGATGATCGGGTCTTTCTGCAGGATTTCACGCGACACGTTCAGCGACAGGTCGTTGGAATCGACCACGCCTTTGATGAAGCGCAGGTACAACGGCAGGAACGACTCGGCCTGATCCATGACGAACACGCGCTGCACGTACAGCTTCAGGCCTTTCGGCGCTTCGCGCTGGTACAGGTCGAACGGTGCACGGGCCGGCACGTAGAGCAACGAGCTGTATTCAAGCTTGCCTTCGACTTTGTTGTGGCTCCAGGCCAGCGGGTTTTCAAAGTCGTGGGCGATGTGCTTGTAGAACTCCTGATATTCCTCGTCCTTCACTTCAGTGCGAGGGCGAGTCCACAGGGCGCTGGCGCGGTTGACGGTTTCCCATTCAACGGCTGGTGCCTCTTCGCCTTCAGCGGCAGCCGCTTCTTTCGGCAGCTCGATCGGCAAAGCGATGTGGTCGGAGTACTTCTTGATGATGTTGCGCAGACGCCAGCCATCAGCGAACTCGTCTTCTGCAGCTTTCAGGTGCAGGACGATGCGGGTGCCGCGTTCTGGTTTGTCGATGTTCGCAACTTCGAACTCGCCCTCGCCTTTCGACGACCAGTGCACGCCTTCGCTGGCTGGGGTGCCGGCGCGACGGGAGTACACGTCAACCTGATCGGCAACGATGAAGGCAGAGTAGAAACCGACACCGAACTGGCCGATCAGGTGCGAATCTTTCTTCTGATCACCCGAGAGGTTTTTCATGAAATCGGCGGTGCCGGATTTGGCGATGGTCCCCAGGTGGGCGATCACATCGTCACGGTTCATGCCGATACCGTTGTCTTCGAGGGTGACGGTCTTGGCGTCCTTGTCGAAGCTCACACGGATTTTCAGATCAGCGCCACCTTCGAGCAATTCTGGCTTGGCCAGGGCTTCGAAGCGCAGCTTGTCGACAGCGTCAGAGGCGTTCGAGATCAATTCGCGAAGGAAAATTTCCTTGTTGGAATACAGCGAATGGATCATGAGGTGCAGCAGCTGCTTTACCTCGGTCTGGAAGCCCAGGGTTTCCTTTTGAGTTTCCACACTCATGGTCATCAAACTCCAATCAGATGGCAGTGGCCGCGACCCAAATGGTCGGCGGCGGGTTGTCTTGTGAGTTTGGGGCGCTGTTCAGGATTTCAAGGGCTCATCGATTTTGAAGTGTGCTCGGGCGGTGGCAATCGGTTCGCTTTCGGTACTTTGCCAGGCCGTGACGGCGACGTTGGCCACTCGCCGACCCTGGCGACACACCTGACATTTGGCCCAGGTGTCGCGAAACTGCCCGGCGCGCAGGTAATCGAGGGAGAAGTCGATAATCTTCGGCACGCCGGGTGCGCCGGTGAAGATCAACAGATGCAACGCGGCTGCCAGCTCCATGAACCCGGCAATCACTCCGCCATGGATCGCCGGCAGTAAAGGGTTACCAATGTTGTCCTTGTTCGCTGGCAGCTTGAACAGCAGTTCATCGCCAACGCGCGAACACTCGATGCCGATCAGCCCGGCATAAGGGATCAACTGCAACAGCGGCGCATAGTCGCCCTGCGCGTGAGCCTTGAGCAATTGCGCTTTCAGGTCATCGCTCATTGGCCTTCTCCCTTGATTGCGCCGCCAAAACCTTTGGTGCCCTTAAGGCCTTTGCCCATGCGCATGAACGTACCGACAACATGGGCGATCGGCTGCTCAGGATCGTCCTGATAAGCAAAACCACGGGCGAAAATCACGTCAGTAGTCACCCGATAGCACTGAGCGAAGCCGTACACGTCCTTATTCGGTTCGGCGGCGTGCATGTAGTCGATGCGCAGATCGAGGGTCGGACAAACCTCGAATTCCGGCAGCACGCATAGGGTCGACATCCCGCAGGCGGTGTCCATCAGCGAAGTAATTGCCCCGCCATGGATGACACCGGTCTGCGGGTTGCCAACGATTTTCGCGCTGTACGGCAAGATCACCGTCAGCCCCTCCGTGGAGGCGCTATGCACCTGCAAACCGAGGACCTGACAGTGGCGCAACGCCGACAGAAATCGCGTCGCACGCTCAAAAACGGGGTTTTCGGCCATTTGATAATTACTCTCGTTATAGCCTGTTGCCAGTAGTAAGGAATAGCGCAAAAGTTCCGCTACCAAACAAAACTATATATCTGAAAGAAATGAGGAACTTAACCTTCAGCGCCAGGCTCTTAAGGCCAGTAGTTATTTTCCATAAGGAGAAACACCCCATGCGTAAGACTTTAGCTATTGCCTTGATGTTGACCGCTTCCCTCGGTCTCGCTGCCTGCGATAAAAAATCCGAGGACAAAGCTCAAGATGCCAACCAACATGCTGAACAAGCTCAGCAAGACATGAACAAAGCTCAGGATAAAGTGAACGACGCTGCGAAAGAAAACGCCGAAGCTGCCAAAGCTCAGGCTGAATCGAACGCTGCTGCGCAAGACGAAGCTGCCAAGAAGCAATAATCCGCTTTTTTGCTGCAGAAAAAAGAAAACCCGCCAAGTGCGGGTTTTCTTTTGTCTGGGATTTAACGCCAGCGTCGCCTTAGAGCAACACAGTTCTAAAAGTCGGACTAATCATCAACAACAACGAGCACACTAAGCCGACGAACCAGACCAGGCTGCGCAACGACGGCTGATCCGCCAGGTAAAGCCACAAGTAGAGAATCCGTGCGATCACAAAGATGATCGCCAATGTATCGATCAACCAGCCCGCCGTTTGCGTGGTATGCGCCATCAGCACACCCACCGCAAACAAGATAAATGCCTCGATGCTGTTCTGATGCGCCGCCAGTGCTCGCGCGCCGTAACCGGTCAGTTGCGCCTGTTGCTGGCGCGGCAAGTGATTGTTGTAACCGCCCTGCTCTTTCATTGCCTTGGCCACGGGCATACGCGCGACGTAGATCAGCAAGGCACTAATAAACACACACCAGAACGGAATACTCATCAAGCAGCCTCTTTGTTCGCCTCGGGAATGGGCGTCTCTGTAGGGGTATAGACCATGACATCGAGAACGTCGGAATGAAACTCGCGTCGGTACAACACCAAGACCACACCGGCGCTCATTAACATGAATAACCACGGGCTGACGAACCACGCCAGCATGGTCATGCCGAAGTAGTAGGAACGCAGGCCGAAGTTGAACTGGTTGGCCGCCATCGAAATCACTCGCGCCGCCCGTGCAGCGAACGCTTTGCGCTCCTGCTCGGAGACATGGCGCTCACCGATCATCGGCGCCGAGCCGACCAGCACCGCCGCGAAGTTGTACTGGCGCATGCACCAGCTGAAGGTGAAGAACGCGTAGACGAACACCATCGCCAGGCACAACAGCTTGATCTCCGACATGCCTTGCGAGGCCTGTTGCACCATCGGGATGTCCGCGAGCAACGACACCGCGCGCTCCGACGCACCGAGCACGGTGAGAATACCGGCGAGGATGATCAGCGTGCTCGAGGCAAAAAACGAGGCGTTGCGTTCAAGATTGCCGATCACGCTGGCGTCGGCGATACGGTTGTCGCGCAGCAGCATGCGGCGCATCCAGTCTTCGCGGTACAAGTGCAGCACGCTGGCCAGGCACGCGGTGTCGCGGCCCTTCCACGTGGCATAACGGGTGTAACCGCCCCAGCAGATGACAAACCAGCACGCGGCGAGCAGGTGGATCAGGTTGGCTTGGATGAACGACATGCAATTCCTTGTGAATATAGATGCTGTACCTGCAGGAGTGAGCCTGCTCGCGATAGCGGTGTGTCAGTCACCATTGAAGTTGCCTGACACACCGCTATCGCGAGCAGGCTCACTCCTACATAAAAGCTGTGCAGTGCTTCGACGTTAGCGTAAGGAAAAAGACACTGCCTGACGCGCATAAAAAATGCCCCGTATCGATTGATACGGGGCATTTCTGTTTAAGCGTTGAAGACCCGCTTTTGGCGGGTCAGGCAACGTCAGGCAACTGCTTCGCTGCGTTTGCCCAGCAGACGATCGCACACGACCGCGACCACCAGGGTCATCACGCATGGCACCAGCCACGCCAGGCCCTGCTCGCTCAGCGGCAGGTGCGACAGCTGCGCTGGCATCCAGTCAGCCAGACCAGCGCCTTTCAGCGCGTCGATGCTGCCGAACACGAATGACACCAGCATCACCGGACCGAGGATGCGCCCGTGTTCATGCCAGAAGTCTTTGCAGAAGCTCAGCGCGACCAGAACGATGCATGGCGGGTAAATCGCCGTCAGTACTGGAATCGAGAATGCGATCAGCTTGGTCAGGCCCAGGTTGGACACCAGCAGCGAGAACGCCGCCAGGATGATCACCAGGGTCTTGTACGACAGCGGCAGTACGCGGCTGAAATACTCGGCACAGGCGCAGGTCAGGCCCACGGCTGTTACCAGACACGCCAGCGAGATCAGCACCGCGAGGAAACCGCTGCCCAGCGAACCGAAGGTGTGCTGAACATAAGCGTGCAATACCGCCGCGCCGTTGGTTGCACCGACGGCCACTTCGTGACTCCCGGAACCGAGACGGAACAGGCTGACGTACACCAGGGCCAGACCGACGCCGGCGATCAGACCAGCGATGATCGCGTAACGGGTGATCAGTTTCGGCGACTCGACGCCACGCGAACGGATCGCGTTGACGATGACGATGCCGAACACCAGTGCGCCCAGAGTATCCATGGTCAGGTAACCATTGATGAAACCTTGGGAGAACGGTGCCGCGACGTATTCCGGCGTGCCGTGACCAATGTCACCCGCCGGCAAGGCGAATGCAGCGATACCCAGCACTGCCAGCGCGATGATCTTCAGCGGCGCGAGGAAACGGCCGACGGTGTCCAGCAAACGCCCAGGGTAGAGCGAGATGAAGAACACCAGCAGGAAGTACACCGAGCTGTAGAGGAACAGCGCCAGCGGGCTTTCACCGGTCAGCGGCGCCAAGCCCACTTCAAACGAAACGGTGGCGGTACGCGGGGTGGCGAACAACGGGCCAACCGCGAGGTAGCACGCAGCCGCGAGAATACCGCCGGCAACCTTGCCGATCGGGCTGCTCAGCGCGTCCATCGCCCCACCGACCTTGGCCAGCGCAACGACGGTGATCACCGGCAGACCCACTGCGGTGATCAGGAAGCCTAGCGCGGCCATCCAGACATGAGGTCCGGCCTGCAAGCCAACGATAGGCGGGAAGATGATGTTGCCAGCCCCAACGAACAGGGCAAATGTCATAAAGCCAAGTGCCAGGATGTCCTGACCTTTCAAAACTTTCATTAAGGTAATACCACACTACTGAATCGGAATTTAGAGGGGGATTGCCCTGTGTAATTAGGGAAATGCTGTCAATCCGTATGGGACTGACCCTTAAAGCGCGTTGCATGCCTTGTGGGCGGCAGACGCAAAAATGGCTGCTAGCCTAACGAATTTGGCGTGTAAACGCACTGTTAGAGGGCGAACTATCCGATACGCGACGTTTCCGTGTCGCGTTTACGTATCTATTTTTCGTTGGGATGGCAAAGATCAAAAGATCGCAGCCTTCGGCAGCTCCTACATGAGGATGAAAGTATTCCCATGTAGGAGCTGCCGCAGGCTCGGGCCGCGATCGGACGATCTTTTGATCTTCCAAATTGCAGAAACGACAAAGGCCACCCGAAGGTGGCCTTTGTTTGGTAAAGCGTCAGCTAAGCGCGAGGCTTACTTGACAGCCCAACCGGTCAGCTCGGCCAGGGCCTTGCCGATGTCTGCCAGCGAACGCACGGTTTTAACGCCTGCGTCTTGCAGAGCAGCGACTTTCTCGTCT
>NZ_JBIVGT010000022.1:0-82183 GCF_044748825.1 Pseudomonas sp. NPDC089741
CCGATGGTAGTGTGGGGTTTCCCCATGTGAGAGTAGGTCATCGTCAAGATTAAATTCCGAAACCCCAATTGCGAAAGCAGTTGGGGTTTTGTTTTGCCCGCAGGAAAGTTCTTACAGCATTCACGGACGTCGTCCGGCTGTCACAACCTGCCGACAATGCTAAGGTTCTGCCCTAGCTTTTGTACTTTTCCAAGGAAGCCTTTATGCCGGACGCCCAGTCCCTCAACGCTGCATTCATGGTGGTTCAGAGCAACAGCCTGGACGAACTGCGCAGCCTTGTGATCAGCATCATGCGACGCTATCCACTGGCGCCTTTGGAAAACGAAATTGCCCTGGTGCAAAGCAACGGAATCGCCCAATGGCTTAAATTGGCTTTGGCGGAAGACCCCGAGGAGGACGACCTCGGCGGCTGCGGTATTGCTGCGGCGATTGATGTGCAACTGCCCGGCAGCTTTATGTGGCAACTCTACCGAATGGTTCTGGGCCGAGAACAAATCCCGGCCAAATCCCTGCTCGATAAAGCTCCACTGACCTGGCGTCTCATGCGCCTGCTGCCACAGGTCATCGACCGCGAGCATTTCGAGCCGCTGCAACGGTTCCTCACCCACGACACCGACTTGCGCAAGCGCTACCAACTCTCCGAGCGCCTGGCGGATCTCTTCGACCAATATCAGGTGTATCGGGCTGACTGGCTTGAGGATTGGGCTGAAGGGCGGCACCAGTTGCGCAATGTCAGGGGTGAAGTAAAACCTCTGCCAGCCACCAGTTGCTGGCAAGCCGAATTGTGGCGTGCATTGTTGGAGGACGTGGGTGAACAAGGCATGGCACAGAGTCGCGCCGGTGTTCATCAACGGTTTATCGAGCGCATCAACAATCTCACAGAGGCTCCGACCGGGCTTCCCTCGCGAGTGATCGTTTTCGGGATTTCTTCGTTGCCGGCCCAAGTCCTTGAAGCTCTGGCCGGGCTCGCACGTTTCAGCCAGGTTCTGCTTTGCGTGCACAACCCTTGCCGTCACCACTGGGCCGATATCGTCGCCGACAAGGACTTGCTGCGTCACCAATACAAGCGGCAGTCGCGCAAGAGCGGAATGCCTGTTGTCCTCGACCCTGACACATTGCACCAACATGCCCACCCGCTATTGGCTGCATGGGGTAAACAAGGTCGCGACTACATCAACCTGCTCGACAGCTATGACGATCCCAACAGCTACCGTGCAGCGTTCCGCGACGGTCGCATCGACCTGTTCAGCGAAACCCGTCCGCACAATCTGCTCAATCAACTACAGGACGACATCCTCGAACTGCGCCCGCTCAACGAAACTCGCGAGCACTGGCCTGCGGTTGACCTGACAAAAGATGATTCGATCCGTTTTCACATTGCCCACAGCGCTCAGCGTGAAGTTGAAATCCTTCACGACCAGCTCTTGGCCCGCTTCAGTGCCAACCCCGATTTGCGTCCTCGTGATGTCATCGTGATGGTGCCGGACATCGACAGCTATGCGCCGCATATCCGCGCAGTATTCGGCCAACTCGACCGGTATGATCCGCGTTTCATTCCCTTCACTTTGGCAGACCAGGGCCAACGTGGCCGCGATCCGCTGCTGATCGCGGTCGAGCATCTGCTGAAACTGCCGGACAGCCGTTTTCCGGTCAGTGAGATTCTCGACCTGCTCGATGTTCCTGCTTTGCGTGCGCGCTTCGGCGTCGAAGAACGCGACTTGCCGACACTGCACCGCTGGATCGAAGGCGCAGGTGTCCGTTGGGGCATGAACGCCGAGCAACGCGCAGGGCTCGGCTTGCCTGATGAGCTGGAGCAGAACAGCTGGCATTTCGGTTTGCGGCGGATGTTGCTCGGTTACGCCGTTGGCAGCGCAAATGCCTGCGCGGGTATCGAACCGTATGATGAAATCGGTGGCCTGGATGCCGCATTGATCGGGCCGCTGGTGGCGTTGCTCGATGCACTGGAACTCGCCCATCAGGAGCTCATGCAATCGGCGCAACCGAAAGAGTGGGGCCGGCGATTGCAAGCGCTCATGCAGCTGTTCTTCAAAGCCAGCAATGAACACGACGATTATTTGCTGACCCAACTGGAAGAGCTTCGCGAAACCTGGCTGGAGACCTGCGATGCAGTGGCTCTGGTCGATGAGCTGCCACTGACTGTGGTGCGTGAAGCCTGGCTCGCGGGCCTCGATCAGGGCCGTTTGTCGCAACGCTTTCTCGCCGGGGCGGTGAACTTCTGCACGTTGATGCCGATGCGCGCCATCCCTTTCAAACTGGTGTGCCTGCTGGGCATGAATGACGGCGACTACCCGCGCGCGCAACCGCCATTGGACTTCGATCTGATGGGCAGCGATTACCGACCGGGTGACCGTTCCCGGCGTGAAGATGACCGTTATCTGCTGCTCGAGGCGCTACTGTCTGCGCGCCATCAGCTCTATATCAGTTGGGTCGGCCGCAGCATTCGTGACAACAGCGAGCGCCCTGCGTCGGTGTTGATCGGCCAGTTGCGCGATCACCTTGCCAGCGGCTGGCGGCTGCTCGATGAAACTCAGGATTTGTTGAGCGCCATGACCGAGGAGCATCCGTTGCAGCCGTTCAGTGCGCGCTATTTCCATGAAGGCGATCAACTGTTCAGCTACGCCAGTGAATGGCAGGTGCTGCATCAACATCCTGCGCCACCAAACAGCGCGCAATTGCTCACGCCTTTCATTCAGGAAGAACCGCTGAGCCTCGCTCTCCTGCAGGACTTTCTGCGTAACCCGGTGCGGCACTTCTTCACGCAGCGACTCAAGGTGTATTTCGAAGCCGCCGAAGCGCCGTTGGCCGATGAAGAGCCTTTCGTGCTCGACGCGTTGCAGCGTTACATGCTCAGCGACAGCCTGCTCGAAGCTGCGCTGAGGCAACCGGACAACATCGATCAAGCCCTCGAGGTTCAAGCCCGCCGTCTGCAAAACAGTGGACTGTTGCCGATGGCTGGCTTCGGCGAATGTTTGCAGCGAGAACTGATCGAACCGCTGCCGGACCTGTTGCAGCGTTATCAACAACTCCTGACGTTGTGGCCGACACCGCTGACCAGTGCGATCCCGATCAGCCTCGATTTGCAGGGTTTGCGCCTGGAAGGCTGGCTCTCGGGTCTGCATCAGCGCAGCGATGGTGGGGTGTTGTCGGTCACGACCATTCCCAACAGCATCGGCTCGATCAAAAGCCGCAAATGGCATCGACTGAGCAAACCCTGGGTCAATCATCTTGTTGCCTGCGCCAGCGGGTTGTCACTGACCACAGCGTTGGTCGCCAGTGACGACACCTTGCTGCTTGAACCGATGGAGCAGGACCGAGCGTTGCGTTTCCTTGGCGATCTGCTGCTCGCCTGGCAGGCCGGCATGCGCCAGCCGTTACCGATCGCCGTCAAAACCGCCTTCGCCTGGCTGTCGCAGACCGACCCGCTCAAGGCCGAAGCGGCCGCACGTAAAGCCTATGAAGGTGATGGCCAGACCAGTGAGGGCGAGCGCCGCGAAAGTCCGGCGTTGTCCCGACAATATGCCGACTTCGATGCATTGCTCGAGGACGAAACATTCTCCGGTTGGTGCGACGCCTTGTACCGACCATTGCAGGAAGCCCCGTGGCGCTCATTATCCAGTGAAGGGGCGCGCGCATGAGTACGAAAACACCCCTCGCCCTGGCATTCCCGCTACGTGGCAGCCAGTTGATCGAAGCCAGTGCCGGTACCGGCAAGACCTTTACTATTTCTGCACTTTATCTGCGCCTGATTCTTGGGCACGGCGGTGAAGCCAGCAGCTTCGGTCGCGAGCTTTTGCCGCCGCAAATTCTCGTGGTGACGTTCACCGACGCTGCGACCAAAGAGCTGCGCGAGCGGATTCGTACGCGACTGGCCGAGGCCGCGCGATTCTTTCGTGACGAGATGCCGGCCCCTGACGGGCTGATCGCCGAACTGCGCGATCAATTCGATCCGCAGCAATGGCCCGGTTGCGCCAACCGTCTCGATATCGCCGCGCAATGGATGGACGAAGCGGCCGTTTCGACTATCCACAGTTGGTGTCAGCGCATGCTGCGCGAGCATGCGTTCGACAGCGGCAGCCTGTTCACCCAATCGCTGGAAACCGATCACAGCGATCTGCTTGGCGAAGTGTTACGCGATTACTGGCGGCTGTTCTGCTACCCGATGCAGGGTGATGCGCTCAATTGGGTGCGCAGCAACTGGGGCGGTCCAGCAGCATTGTTGCCGCGTGTCCGCGGCTTGTTCGCCAGTGAGCGCGACAGCGATGAAGGCAAGGCGCCCGCTGAGCTCATCGAAGAGTGCCTGCAAGAGCGCCGCGCGGCATTGATCGAACTGAAAATGCCGTGGCGCCAGTGGGCAGACGAGTTGCTCGTCATCTGTCATCAAGGAGTTGCCAGCAAAAGCGTCGATGGTCGCAAGATGCAGGCCCGCTACTTTGAACCGTGGTTCGAGAAGCTCAAGGCCTGGGCCGAAGACGAGGCCATGGAGCAACTGGACATCGGCACCGGCTTCACTCGACTGACTCCCGACGGCATGGCTGAAGCCTGGAAGGGCCAGGCGCCGAGTCATCCCGGGCTGGACGCCATGCCCGGGCTGAAATCCAGTCTCGATGCATTGCCGACCCCCGACGCCGCGGTCTTGCAACATGCCGCCAAATGGGTCGGTGCGCGCTTTGAAGAAGAAAAACGCCGGCGCGCCGAAATGGGCTTCGACGACATGCTTTTGCGGCTGGATGCTGCCCTGCAATCGGAGGGGGGCGAGCGTCTTGCGATTCTGATTCGCGAGCAATTCCCGGTCGCGCTGATCGACGAATTCCAGGACACCGATCCGGTGCAGTACCGGATTTTCGAGACGATCTATCGGATCGAAGACAACAATCCAGACACCGGGCTGTTTCTGATCGGCGATCCCAAACAGGCGATCTATGCCTTTCGCGGTGCGGACATTTACACCTATTTGCGCGCGCGTCAGGCCACCAGCGGCCGCTTGCATACGCTCGGCACCAACTTCCGCTCCAGTCACGGCATGGTCAATGCGGTCAACCATGTATTCGAACGCGCCGAATCCCGCGAGCAGGGACGCGGCGCGTTTTTGTTCCGGGAAAAAAATGGTGATAACCCGGTGCCGTTTCTCCCTGTCGAGTCTCAGGGCCGCAAGGAGAAACTGCAGGTTGCCGGGCAAGACGTCGCAGCACTGAATGTCTGGTTATTGCCCAGTGATCAGCCTTTGTCAGGCGCAGTCTATCGCCAACAATTGGCGGCGGCCTGTGCCAGCGAAATCACTGCGCTGCTCAATGGCGGACAAAGCGCCAGTGCGGGATTCACTCAGGACGGTAAGGACTTCAGAGGCCTGCGCCCCTCGGACATCGCGATCCTCGTGCGCGACGGTAAAGAAGCCCAGGCCGTGCGCGGTGAACTCGCCAGTCGTGGTGTGCGCAGCGTGTATCTGTCGGACAAGGACTCGGTGTTCGCCGCTCAGGAGGCCCATGACCTGTTGGCGTGGCTAAAGGCCTGCGCCGAACCGGATGTCGAACGTTCGCTGAAAGCCGCGCTGGCCTGCATCACCCTGAACCTGCCACTGGTTGAACTGGAGCGGCTGAACCAGGACGAACTGGTCTGGGAAACCCGCGTCATGCAATTTCGCGGCTATCGCGAACTGTGGCGCAAGCAAGGCGTGTTGCCGATGCTCCGACGTCTGTTGCACGACTTCCATTTGCCGCAGACCTTGATGACGCGCAGCGATGGCGAGCGGGTGCTGACCAATCTTTTGCACCTCTCGGAACTGATGCAGCAAGCCGCCGCGGAACTCGATGGCGAACAAGCGCTGATCCGCCACCTGGCCGAGCTTCTGGCATTGTCGGGGCAGGCGGGTGAGGAGCAGATCCTGCGCCTGGAAAGCGACGAGCAACTGGTCAAGGTGGTGACCATCCACAAGTCGAAAGGGCTTGAGTATCCACTGGTGTTCCTGCCATTCATCTGCTCGGCAAAACCGGTCGATGGCAGCCGGTTGCCGCTGCATTACCACGACGCTTCGGGCAAGGCCCAGGTGAGCCTCAAGCCAACCGCCGAATTGATTGCGCAAGCGGATGAAGAGCGCCTCGCCGAGGATCTGCGCTTGCTGTATGTCGCCCTGACCCGCGCGCAACATGCCTGCTGGTTGGGCGTGACGGATCTCAAGCGCGGCAATAATAACAGCTCGGTGCTGCACCTTGCTGCGCTGGGTTATTTGCTCGGCGGTGGTGCGTCTCTGGGCGAATCCAGCGGGCTCGACCGTTGGCTGCGAGACCTGCAGCAGGACTGCCCGGCAATCAGCATCGCAGAAATGCCGCAGCCCACGGCTGAGCATTACCAGCCGCCGCGTAACGAAGCCATCCTCAGCGCCACGCTATTGCCCAAGCGCAAGGCCAGCGAAAACTGGTGGATCGCGTCCTACAGCGCGCTGCGCATCAGCGATGTGTTGAGTGTTGGCAGCGATGAAGCACCGGACAGTCCGCAAGCGCAAAAGCTGTTCGATGACGAGCGCCTTGACCCGGACGCGCCACGGGAAATCATTGCCGGTGGCGCCGATATCCACCGCTTCCCCCGAGGCCCCAATCCGGGCACGTTTCTCCACGGTTTACTGGAGTGGGCCGGCGACGATGGCTTCGCGGTTTCTCGCGCGGCGCTGGAAGATGCGATTGGTCGCCGCTGCAATTTGCGTGGCTGGGAAGGCTGGATCGTCACCCTCAGTGACTGGCTGCAGCATCTGCTCAAGTCGCCATTGCCGATTGCTGGCGGGCAGCCGCCGGTGATTCTCGAGCAGCTCAAGCAATACCGCGTCGAGATGGAATTCTGGTTCGCCAGCCATAAAGTCGATGTACTCAAACTCGACGAACTGGTGCGCCAATACACGCACAATGGCGTCGCTCGGGTGGCGGCAGAACCGGTGCAACTCAACGGTATGTTCAAAGGTTTCATCGACCTGACCTTTGAACACAACGGCCGTTATTACGTGGCCGACTATAAATCCAACTGGCTGGGCGTGGATGATCTGGCGTACACCGAGCAAGCCATGGAACAGTCGATCCTCGACAATCGCTACGACCTGCAATACGTGTTGTATCTGTTGGCATTGCATCGCCAGCTCAAGGCACGATTGCCGGATTATGATTACGACCGGCACATCGGTGGCGCGCTGTATATGTTCCTGCGGGGCACCCGTGCAGACAGTCGCGGCGTTTATTTTGCCCGCCCGCCGCGCGAGTTGATCGAACGGCTGGACCGGATGTTTCAGGGCAAACCCGAACCCAAGGCCGAACCCGCATGGGAACAGGGAGTCCTGCTATGAGCCGCACTTTTGCTGATCTGTTGCCGACACCGTTGGCGGCCGACAGCCTGTCGAGACTTGCGCCGCTGACCAGCGCCGACGATTTGCTGCTGTTGCTCACCCGCTGGGTCGAGCGGGGCTGGCTGCGTGCACTGGACAAGGCATTCGTCGCATTTTTGCACGAGCTGGAGCCGGGCACCGATCCGTTGGTGTTGCTCGCCGCCGCACTGACCAGTCACCAGCTGGGTCACGGCCACGTGTGCCTGGATCTGTTTGAAACGCTCAAGGCGCCGGATTTCGCTCTGTCGTTGCCACCCGAAGGCGACGTGCAAGGCGGCGTGTTATTGCTGCCCTCGCAATTGCTTGAGGCGCTCGACGGCGTGCATTGGTGCAAGGCGCTGGCCGCCAGTGGTCTGGTCGCGTTGGCGGCCGATACCCGTGAAGTGGCGCAACAGCGGCCGTTGGTGTTGGCCGGGAAACGTCTGTACCTGCGACGTTACTGGGCTTACGAACGGCGCATCGATGCGGCGTTGCGCCAGCGTCTGGCCCAAACCGAGGCAACCCCGGAGGATCTGCCGCAGCGGTTGGACGAATTGTTCGGATCGGCCGGCTCCGCTGAAGTGATCGACTGGCAGAAACTCGCCTGCGCCCTTGCCACCCGCAGCGCTTTCAGCATTGTCACTGGCGGTCCGGGTACCGGCAAAACGACGACGGTGGTACGCCTGCTCGCACTGCTTCAAGCACCGGCGGTGGAGGCTGGTCACCCGCTGCGCATTCGTCTCGCGGCACCGACAGGCAAAGCGGCGGCGCGACTGACCGAGTCCATCAGTCAGCAAGTGCAATCGCTGAAAGTCGCCGAAGAGGTGCGCGCGAAAATCCCCTGCGACGTGACCACCGTGCACCGTTTGCTCGGCAGTCGTCCCGGGACGCGACACTTCCGTCACCACGCCGGCAACCGCTTTCCGCTGGACGTGCTGGTGGTCGACGAAGCTTCGATGATCGACCTGGAAATGATGGCCAACCTGCTCGACGCGTTACCGGCCCATGCGCGACTGGTGCTGCTCGGAGACAAGGATCAACTCGCTTCCGTGGAAGCCGGCGCAGTCCTTGGTGATCTGTGTCGTGACGCCGAACAGGGTTGGTACAACCCGCAAACCCGGCACTGGCTGGAATCTGTCAGCGGTGAATCGTTGCAAGGCAGTGGCCTGCACGAGGATGTCGACGGCGGCCATCCACTGGCGCAACAAGTGGTGATGCTGCGCCACTCCCGACGTTTCGGTGAGGGTAGCGGCATCGGTCAGCTCGCGCGGCGGGTCAATCAGCAGCTACCGCTAGAGGCGCGTCAGTTACTGGACAGCGGGCACTATGAAGATGTGTTTTCGTTGAGACTGCCCAAGGCTGAACACGATCCCAAGCTCGAACGACTGGCGCTTGACGGCCACGGCGATGGCAACGGACCGCAAGGCTATCGGCACTATCTGAGCGTGCTGCGCAATCAGCGTCCGTCGCCCGACAGACCGCTGGAACATCCAGACTGGACCCACTGGGCGCGTGACGTCTTGCAGGCCTTCGATACCTTCCAGCTGTTGTGTGCCGTGCGCAAAGGGCCGTGGGGTGTTGAAGGCCTGAACCTGCGTATTACCGCCGCGTTGCTCAAGGCACGTCTGATCGACAATGATCAGCAATGGTACGAAGGTCGCCCGGTACTGATGACCCGTAATGACTACGGTCTGGGTCTGATGAACGGCGACATCGGTATCGCCCTCAAGCTGCCCGAGCGTGAAGGGCCGGATGCCGGCAAACCGCTGCTGCGCGTGGCCTTTCCGCGTAACGATGGCCAGGGCGGCGTGCGTTTCGTATTGCCGAGCCGGCTCAACGACGTGGAAACCGTCTACGCGATGACGGTGCACAAGTCGCAGGGCTCCGAGTTCGCCCACACCGCGCTGATCCTTCCAGATGCCTTGAACCCGGTGCTGACCAAGGAGCTGATCTACACCGGCATTACCCGCGCCAAACACTGGTTCACCCTGATCGAATCGCGTACCGAGGTGTTTGAAGAAGCCGTACAGCGCAAGGTCAAGCGTCTCAGCGGACTGATGCTGGAACTGGAAGAGGGCAGCGCGCCTCGGGGGTGAAAATCCAGGCGTTGAACGGCGTTTACTGACCAACCGGTCAGAGGGCGCCGCCTCGCTGGTGTTTCACCGCTGTGCTATCGTTGCGGCATCATTTCGCTACGATCCAAGAGAATCCCTGCATGAAGGTGTCTGTCTGGGCGACAGCGCGCGCGGTTGGCGGCAAACTCGCGTTGCTTGTCGGTCTGCTCTGGCTGTTGACGGGCGTGGCCGTCGCGCAAGCGCAACCGCCGACGGGCATGGCTGAGCATCGCGCGCAATCGGTCACCCAAGTGGTTCTCGGCATCCTCAGTTACGCACGCTGGCCGGTAGAACCTGCGCAGTTGCGCCTGTGCATCGTCGGCCCCACCGAATACACCGACGATCTGGTCAAAGGCACCACGCAGGCCACCGGCCGGCCAGTCTTGGTGCGGCGCTTGCTGGCCGATAACCCAGCCATCGTCAATGAATGCGATGCGGTCTATATCGGCAAACTGACAGCGGATGAGCGCAGCCGGCTTTTCGAATCGTTGATGGGTCATCCGGTACTGAGCATCAGTGAAGGTGGCGATCAGTGCACGGTGGGCAGTCTGTTCTGCCTGCGCGTCGGCGATGAGCAGGTGTCCTTCGAGGTCAACCTCGACTCCGTGGCCCGCAGCGGCGTACGCATTCATCCAAGCGTGCTGCAATTGTCGCGTCGCAAACCGGCGGCACCATGAAACTGTTCAGATCCAATACCCGCCCAACGCTGGGCTCGGTTCTTGGCCGTGGGCATTTGACGGTTGCTCTGGTGGCGGTGTCGATGGCCAGTATCTCGCTGACTTTGCTCGGCGTTCTGGCGCTGCGGGTGTACGCCGATCACAACCTGCACCTGATTGCCCGTTCGATCAGCTACACCGTGGAAGCGGCGGTGGTGTTCAACGACAGGACCGCCGCCACCGAAGCCCTGGCGCTGATCGCCTCCACCGAAGAAGTCGCGGATGCGCAGGTGTTCGATGCCCAAGGTCAGCTGCTCGCACGCTGGCAACGCCCGGAAAATGGCTTGTTTTCCGACCTGGAGATGCAGATCACCCGCGCCGTTCTGGAGAAACCGATCAGCCTGCCGATCGTGCATCAGGATCGTCAGATCGGTCATATCCTGCTCACCGGTCATGGCGGCAGCCTGATGCGGTTTCTGCTCAGCGGTCTGGCCGGGATCATCCTCTGCACGGCGATCAGCGCCTGCGTGGCAATCTACCTGGCGCGCCGGCAATTACGCGAAATCATCGGCCCGCTACGCAGCCTTGCGACCGTGGCCCACGCCGCCCGCAGCGAGCGCGCACTGGATCGCCGGGTGCCGCCGGCGCAGATCGCCGAACTCGACAACCTCGGCAACGACTTCAATGCTTTGCTTGACGAACTGGAGTCGTGGCAAAGCCACCTGCAAAGCGAAAACGAAACCCTCGCGCACCAGGCCAGCCATGACAGCCTCACCGGTTTGCCGAATCGGGCCTTTTTCGAGGGCCGCTTGATTCGTGCCTTGCGCAACGGCGGCAAACTCAATGAGCGCGTTGCCGTGCTGTTTCTCGACAGCGATCGCTTCAAGGGCATCAACGACAACTTCGGCCATGCTGCCGGCGACGCGGTGTTGGTGGCCATCGCCAATCGTGTTCGCGCGCAGTTGCGCGAAGAAGATCTGGTGGCACGCCTGGGCGGCGATGAGTTCGCCGTGTTGCTTACGCCCCTGCACAAGGTCGAAGACGCCGAGCGCATTGCCGACAAGATCCTCGCCAGCATGGACATGCCCATCGCGCTGCCGGGCGACACCAGTGTCGTGACCTCGCTCAGTATCGGCATCGCGGTTTTTCCCGATCATGGTGCCACCCCCGGTGCGCTGCTCAATGCCGCCGATGCGGCGATGTACCAAGCCAAGCGTTTGTCGCGCGGCGCTCAATTCACGGCTGGGGCGGAGCACCCGGTCGATCCCGTTCAAACCAGGAGCTAATCCCGTGTTCACACTGCCTATCCGACTGTTTTTCGCGCTGCTGCTGATGGCCGCACTGACCCTGACCGGTTGCCAGACTGCGCCGCAAAAAGGCCTGACCCCGGCGCAAGTCGCGGTGCTCAAACAACAAGGTTTCGAACTGACCGACGAGGGCTGGGAATTTGGCCTGTCGGGCAAGGTGCTGTTTGGCAGCGATGTCGAAAGCCTGAACAAGGAAAGTACCGAGATCGTCGAACGTATCGGCAAAGCGCTGCTCGGTGTTGGCATCGAGCGCGTGCGGGTCGATGGCCACACCGACGCCTCGGGCAAGGAAACCTACAACCAGCAATTGTCCCTGCGCCGGGCCAAGAGCGTTGCCAACGTACTCGGCACGGTGGGCATGAAGCAGGAAAACATCCAGTTGCAGGGCCTCGGCAGCAAGGAACCGGTGGCCTCCAACAGCACGGCAGCGGGCCGCACCGAGAACCGCCGGGTGGCGATCGTGGTCAGCAACGACTAATCGGCAAACTGCATCTCGCCGGTTGTCCCCATCAGCAGCGCCTGATTGCGTTCGGTCACCTCGCGGATGTAATCCCACAACAGCGTGATCCGCTTGAGCTTGCGCAGATCCTCCCGGCAGTACATCCAGAACTGCCGGGTGATGTCGATCTCCTCCGGCAACACTGGTAGCAGGCGCGGATCCTGCGCGGCGAGGAAACACGGCAGAATCGCCAGCGAGCGCCCTTGCTGCGCCGCGACGAATTGCGCGATCACGCTGGTGCTGCGCAAATTCGCGCTGGCGCCGGGCAGCACGTTGGCCAGATAAAGCAGCTCCGAGCTGAACGCCAGATCATCCACATAACTGATGAATTGATGCTTGCCCAAGTCTGCCGGGCGGCGGATCGGTGGGTGTTTGTCGAGATAGTCCTGGGTCGCGTAGAGCTGCAACCGGTAGTCGCAGAGCTTGCAGCAGACGTACGGCCCATGCTCCGGCCGCTCCAGCGCAATGACGATGTCGGCTTCGCGCTTGGACAGGCTGATGAAATGCGGCAGCGGCAGGATGTCCACCGAGATGGCCGGGTAGGCGTCGACGAAATGGCTCAACTGCGGGGTGATGAAAAAACTGCCGAAACCTTCGGTGCAGCCCATGCGCACATGCCCGGACAGCGCCACGCCGGAACCGGAGACCTGTTCGCAGGCCATGTGCAGGGTGCTTTCGATTGACTCGGCGTAACCGAGCAAGCGCTGACCTTCTGTGGTCAGGACAAAGCCGCTGGTGCGCGACTTTTCGAACAGCAAAGTACCGAGCGCCGCTTCCAGCGAACTGATCCGTCGCGACACCGTGGTGTAGTCGACGGCCAGGCGTTTGGCGGCAGTGCTGGCCTTGCGGGTACGGGCGACTTCGAGGAAAAACTTGAGGTCGTCCCAGTTCAGCGAGCCTAAAGAGGTGATGTTTTTTTGCATGATGGACGGGCTTATATGTGCGTTCTTATTAGAAGTTTGCACATCTATACTCCAAAAACAGTCCGACAACCAATTCGTGACACACGCCTCATCTCAAGGCGAACCCTTCGCCTTGGCTCCTACGATAAAAACAAGTTTCGGAGACCAACATGAACGCATCGCTTACGCCCAACGAAACCACGCTGCAGAAGGTCAAGCTGCTGATCGACGGCGAATGGGTCGAATCGCAGACCACCGAATGGCACGACATCGTCAACCCGGCGACCCAGCAAGTGCTGGCGAGAGTACCGTTTGCCACCGCCGCTGAAGTCGATGCCGCCGTCAGCGCCGCCCAGCGTGCGTTCCAGACCTGGAAACTGACCCCGATCGGCGCGCGCATGCGCATCATGCTCAAGCTGCAAGCGCTGATCCGCGAACACTCCAAACGCATCGCCGTGGTGCTTAGCGCCGAGCAGGGCAAAACCATTGCCGACGCCGAGGGCGATATTTTCCGTGGCCTGGAAGTGGTCGAGCACGCTTGCTCGATCGGCACTCTGCAAATGGGCGAGTTCGCCGAGAACGTCGCCGGCGGTGTTGATACTTACACGCTGCGCCAGCCAATCGGTGTGTGCGCCGGCATCACCCCATTCAACTTCCCGGCGATGATTCCGCTGTGGATGTTCCCGATGGCCATCGCTTGCGGCAACACCTTCGTCTTGAAACCTTCGGAACAGGATCCGCTGTCGACCATGTTGCTGGTGGAACTGGCAGTCGAGGCGGGCGTTCCGGCCGGCGTGTTGAACGTGGTTCACGGCGGCAAAGACGTGGTCGATGGCCTGTGCACGCACAAGGACATCAAAGCAGTGTCGTTCGTCGGTTCGACGGCGGTCGGCACCCACGTTTACGACCTGGCCGGCAAGCACGGCAAACGCGTGCAATCGATGATGGGCGCGAAGAACCATGCCGTTGTCTTGGCCGACGCCAATCGTGAGCAAACGCTGAATGCGTTGGTCGGCGCCGGTTTCGGTGCGGCCGGGCAACGTTGCATGGCCACCTCGGTGGTGGTGCTGGTGGGCGCGGCGAAACAATGGCTGCCGGACCTGAAAGCGCTGGCGCAGAAACTCACCGTCAACGCCGGCAGCGAGCCAGGCACCGATGTTGGCCCGGTGATTTCGAAGAAAGCCAAGGCGCGAATTCTCGACCTCATCGAAAGCGGCATCAAGGAAGGCGCCAAGCTGGAACTGGATGGCCGCGATATCAAGGTGCCGGGCTACGAGCAAGGCAACTTTGTCGGCCCGACCCTGTTCTCGGGCGTGACCACCGACATGCAGATCTACACCCAGGAAATCTTCGGCCCAGTACTGGTGGTGCTGGAAGTCGACACCCTTGATCAGGCGATTGCGCTGGTCAACGCCAACCCGTTCGGCAACGGCACCGGCCTGTTCACCCAGAGCGGTGCGGCGGCGCGTAAATTCCAGACTGAAATCGACGTTGGCCAGGTCGGTATCAACATCCCGATTCCAGTGCCAGTGCCGTTCTTCAGCTTTACCGGTTCGCGCGGCTCGAAACTCGGCGACCTCGGCCCGTACGGCAAGCAAGTGGTGCAGTTCTATACGCAGACCAAAACGGTCACGGCGCGCTGGTTCGATGACGACAGCGTCAACGACGGCGTGAATACCACCATCAACCTGCGCTGAGGTACGGCCATGAAAATCGCATTTATCGGGCTGGGCAACATGGGCGCGCCGATGGCGCGCAACCTGATCAAGGCCGGCCATTCGCTGAACCTGGTCGACCTAAACAAAACCGTGCTGGCGGAACTGGAGCAACTCGGTGGCAGCATTCGCGCTTCGGCGCGTGAAGCTGCCGAGGATGCTGAGCTGGTGATCACCATGTTGCCGGCGGCGGTGCATGTGCGCAGTGTCTGGCTCGGTGAGGACGGTGTTCTGGCCGGCATCGGCAAAGGCGTGCCGGCGGTGGATTGCAGCACGATTGATCCGCAGACCGCTCGCGATGTGGCAGTCGCTGCGGCGAAACAAGGCGTGGCCATGGCCGACGCGCCGGTGTCCGGTGGCACCGGTGGTGCGACCGCCGGGACCTTGACCTTCATGGTCGGCGCCACCCCGGAACTGTTCGCCACCCTGCAACCGGTGTTGGCGCAGATGGGCCGCAACATTGTCCATTGCGGTGAAGTCGGCACCGGGCAGATCGCCAAGATCTGCAACAACCTGCTGCTGGCGATCTCTATGGTCGGTGTCAGTGAAGCGATGGCGCTGGGCGATGCGCTGGGCATCGATACGTCGGTGCTGGCCGGCATCATCAACAGCTCGACCGGGCGCTGCTGGAGTTCGGAAATGTACAATCCGTGGCCGGGCATCGTCGAAACGGCACCGGCGTCGCGCGGCTATACCGGTGGTTTCGGTGCCGAGCTGATGCTCAAGGATCTCGGGCTGGCAACGGAAGCGGCGCGTCAGGCGCACCAGCCGGTGGTACTCGGCGCGGTGGCGCAGCAGTTGTATCAGGCGATGAGCCAGCGCGGTGACGGCGGGAAAGACTTCTCGGCGATCATCAACAGCTACCGCAAACCGCAATAGAGAGACAACGCTGGACAAACTGTGGGAGCTAGCCTGCTAGCGATGGCTGAGTGTCAGGCAACTTATTTTTGTCAGATCCACCGCAATCGCCAGCATGCTAGCTCCCACAGGGAATTGTGTGAACGTGGGACATTTGCCGGGAAATCATGTCGGGTGATTTCCCGGCTTTTTTGTGCCTTAAAAAGATCGCAGCCTTCGGCAGCTCCTACAGAGGATTGTGTTTTCTGTAGGAGCTGCCGCAGGCTGCGATCTTTTGCTTTATCAGGCGAACACGAAATACTTGCGCACGGTCTCGACCACTTCCCACGTGCCTTTCATCCCCGGCTCAATCACAAAGATGTCGCCAGCACGCAAGTGAATCGGCGCCATGCCGTCCGGGGTGATCACGCAGTAGCCTTCCTGGAAATGGCAGTACTCCCATTTCACATATTCGACGCGCCACTTGCCCGGTGTGCAAATCCACGTGCCCATGATCTTGCTGCCGTCTTCGCTGGTATAGGCGTTGAGGTTGACGGTGTGCGGGTCGCCTTCGAGTTTTTCCCACTTACAGGCGTCGAGTACCGGCAGGGGGTGAGTGTCACGCAGAACGGTGATGGGGGCGGACATGAAGGCTCCAGGCAAATGACGGATTGAACCGCCAACTTAGCGTCAGCTGGAGCGGCCCGGATGTCTGAGGTCGACCTCCTGATGCCTGTGAGCGCTGAGCAGCAATGCTCGCGCAACAGTCAGTGTTGCACCATTGCCGTGCACATATGACGGAATTAATACCGTCATGCACCATAAAAGTTCAATAAATTTTTAGACTAAAACGAGATAACCATTCGGACACCTATTGCAAAAGAAAATCGTCTGTACTATAACATTCGTACTAAAGGACATTCCCACCCTGATGGAGTTACACCTGAGTCACGGACCGACTTGAATTCGTTTTTTCTCACACAGACAACTGACTTGGCCATTGGCGCAAGCGTGAACTTTCACCTGTCGTTAAGTATTAACGATAACTGAATGGAACAGTCAGTTAATAAGTTGCGCGGACGCAATGTCTTGCGTGCTTTGAGAGAAGTTTTAAATAAATAGTTAATGATTGAGTTCGCATCGATTGACTGCGTGCGCGGGATATCTTTGTGCGTCAAATCACTTGTGCTTGGCATCATGGAATGAGGCTGGATTGTGGACGACGTAAACGTAATTGAAGTTTCGACGACAGTGGACAGTGGCAGCGTACTTGGCCGCCATGTCTGGGTGCGCGCTGGCACCCGTCTGCAAAATGTTCAGATCGGTGATGACTGTTTTATCGGTTTTCGCTGCGACGTGCAGTTTGCCGCAATCGGCACCTCCAGCATGTTGGCCACCGGTGTGCAATGCATGGGCACCGCGCAAGCCCCGATCCGTATTGCCGAGAATGTCTGGCTGGGCGCCAAGGTTGCCGTCAACGCTGGTGTCAGCATTGGCGCTGGCGCAGTGATCGCCGCCGGTGCGCTGGTCACCGCAGACGTGTCGGCGGACGCCATCATGGTGGGGCGCCCGGCGCGCTTCATCGGCTTCCGCTCGGTGGTCGAGGACGGTCGTCCGAGCCCGGAACAAGTGCTGGCAAAAGTTCGTGAAAGAGCCCGCTCGGGCTTGCCGTCGATGCTCGATCGCTCAACGCAGTCGGTGGCCAGGCTCAAATCGTTGAACCCGGATGCCGCCACCTGGGAGATCAGCGACGAAGCATTGATCGACGCTGAATTGCGCGGCGGTACATCGGCGGAAATCGCCCGCGACTGCATTCTGATCGGACGCAGCAGCCGTCAGGGCGGGATGTCGCAGCTCGGCGGCATTGAGCTCGGCACGGGCGTCAGGCTTGGTGAAGGTGTGGTCATCGAAGCCGGCGGCGGCGTGTCGATCGGCGCGTTCAGCGAGGTGGCGGCGGGCGCCACGATTGTTGCTTCAACCCACGATCATTCATTCCGCTCGTTGCCTTGGGAAGAGGCTCCCGTGCGGATAGGCAGTCGTTGCGTCATCGGTGAGGGCGCGCTCTTGGTTGGTCCACTGAGTGTTGGTGATGGTGCGGTTATAAAACCCCACTCAGTGGTTATAAGGGATGTATTGGAAAACACTGTGGTTCATGGCGTTGTTCAACTAATGGAGATTCAAGAATGATTTTATTTGCCCCTAATCCGACAGGTTCCGGTCATAACATGCGTGCGCTTTCCATCGCTCAGGCGATAAAAAAGCAAAGCCCGACTATGCCGCTGACCGTGGCGCTGGCTTCTTTGCAGCCGACATTCACGCCGCTGTTCGAACAGTCCGGCATCGAAGTGGTAGATATTGCCGGCCGGCTGGTGGATTACTCGAAAAAGAGCAACTTGTCGAAAGAACTCGACTGGAACAATTATATCGGCGGTTATATCGCCAATACTTTCCTGTCCGGTGAGCGAATCCTCTCTTATCTGGCGCTGATCGCCGAATACAAACCGAGCGTGCTGGTATCGGATTACAACATGGCGGCCTGCCTGGCGGCGATTTTCAGCGGTACGCCGCTGGTGTTCGTCACCGAGCGCTATGACTTTACCCTTTGCCAGCTGGAAGACCATGACCTGGCCGACGGTGGCTTCGAGGTCAATGCTCTGGAGATGGCGCGTGCGCGTTCCGCACTGCACAGCCAGTTCAGCTGGATGATCAATCAGAGCCAACTGGTGCTGACCGACAAGCCGTATGTGGCAGCTCTCGATCAGGGCACACCGGTCGCCGAAGCGCTGGTCAGCGGCAAGGCGCACTTTGTCGGGCCGATGATTCGCGACATCAATGTGCAGAGCGGCCTGAACGTGCGTGAGCAACTGAATCTTGGCGATGCGCCGTTCATTGTCGCGTCCATCAGTGGCACGACGATGTTTGCGCAGAACAAGGATGCGCTGCTCGCCGCTTACCTCGACAGCTTCAGGATCCTGCGTGAACGCAATCCGCAGCTGAAGTTGGTGCTGCTGGGGCGTCAGGATATCCAGGCGCAGGACGGTGTGGTTTGCGTGCCGTATTACCCGGACTGGATGGGCCTGTTGCGCGAAGCCGAACTGCTGATCTCGGCACCGGGCTGGATCACCGTAACGGAAATTGCCGCACTGCAGATTCCGACCCTGTTCGTGCTGCCATCGAAGTCCGAATACCACGAACTTGAAGCGTTGCGCCGCCTCGAACTGCTGGGTTTCCCGACCCACCTGGGGCACGACCGCGACCGTCTCGTCGAGCTGGTGCAAACCGAACTGGAGAAAGATACCCAGTCGCCGGCGTACTACGCGCCGCATCGACAAGTGGCGGCCCCGGACGGCGAAGGCGCGGCGCGCGCAGCGACCCGTATCATCGAATTGTGCAACGACATGGTTGTGCCGCTGACCGAAAGCAAAGCGGCTTAACCTCAAGGAAGAGGGATTCACCATGGCGCTGCATCCGCAGTTTCAATTTGATCAAGGCCTCAAGGACATCGAATTCGGCGGTTTTTTTGCCGTCACCGATGCCAGTGGGAACGTCGCGATTTCCAGCGACAAGCAGTTGCAGGATCAGATCGACGCAACGCTCTATCAGGCCGAACACGGCGACGCTGCGCAGCTGCGTTTCGCCCATGAAGGGCTGATGCGTTTGCACGACGTCGCGAACGCAGGGTTTCACGAACTTGCCGATCGCTACTGGACGCCGCATGGTTCGGGCCGTTGCAGAACACTGGCGGTGCAGTTGGATGCGCTGGCAGCATTGATTGCCTATCAGCGTCGGGTACCCGAGGACGCCAGCAACCGCGCGGTGATTGCCGCCATGCTGGAGCGGGTCGAAGCGCTCTACGCCAGGTCTACGGTCGCCGGGTTATACACCAGCGACTGGTCGACGCCGCTGGAACTGGCGACGTCGATCGACCTCGACATCAGCGCCACGGCCCTGCTGGCGCGGATCGGCAACGAGCCTGTGGGCCTCGGTCTGATCGGGCATTTGCAAGTGCACGCAGAGAACCTGATTGCCCGCGTGGCCGGCAGCGATAGCGAGTCCTGTGTCGATGTCGCACTGAGCCGTTGCGCGGTGCGGGCGCAAGTCAGCCTGGTGCTGGCGCGTCTGGCCAATGTGCGTGACGACAACGCGCTGGCGAATCTGGCGCGCTCGTTTCTGTTGCAGACCCTGGCGCTGTTCCGCGACCCGGCCTACGGCGGCTATTGGGATCGAGTCGGCATCAATGGCAAGGTTCGCTGCGACTGGCACACCTCCTACAAGCATCATGAGTCGCCCTTTCCGATCAAGACGGCGTATGACGTGGCGTTGCTGTTGCAGGTGATCCAGGCTTTGCCGGGCGGCGCGAGCGACAGCGATCAGGCGTCGGTGACAGCCGCATTGCTGGAGTTTCACGACACCTGCAACGGTGGGCTGTTCATGGGTAAAGGCTATTTCTGGTCGACGCCCGATGACCCGACCGTGCCGTTCATTCGCCAGTTCTGGGCGCCGCCGCGTCAGCCGGGGATCTTCAGCATCGGCAACCTGACGTACTTGCCGCTGCACTTGAAGAGCCTGAAAACCCAGCTCGCCGCAGCCCATGCTTTGCAAGCCATTGCGCCGGCCAGCGTTGTGCAAGCGCACGACGATGCCGCGCTGGTAAGCCGCGAGCTGGAGGTGATCAATGGCGGCGGCGACGTGCAGGACATTCATCCGCGTGGCGTACCGTCGATCAATGTCGATCTGCAGCGCTATCTCGCGTGGCTGGCCAAGGCTCGGGCGTCCAACCAGACACCTTACGGGCTGACCGCCGAGACCACGCCGCTGGGCTTTCGCGCCGACAAGACGTGGCAGGTGTTTTCCGGTCTGCATGTGATCTCCGATCTGCATGCGCTGGGTCTGCAAATCGAAAACAAGGCGAGCCTGATCGACTGCATCCAGGCCTCGCAAAATATCGACGGTGGTTTTGCCGAACAGCCCGGGCACCTCAGTGATGTCTTTGCCACGTACTGTGCGGTGTTGTCGCTGCGCGTGCTGGGTGCGTTGCCGGCCGATGCCGAGGCTTGTGTCGGCTATCTGCAAGCGTGCCAGAACGCGGATGGCGGCTTCGGTGACGTGGCGGGTTTCGGTTCCGATATCTGGCACACCAACCTTGCCGTGCTGTCGTTGCACGCGCTCAGCGCCAAAGCGGCGGATGAGCAAGCGGTGCTGGCGTTCGCCTTGCGCTGTCGCTCCGCAGGCGGTGGATTCGGCAACAAGCCGGGTTATCCAGCGGATGCGTTTTCGGTGTATCGCGTGGTGTCCACGCTGTTCATTCTCAACCGGCGCATCGTCGACGCGCGGCAGACAGTGGCATGGCTGCAAAGCCTGCAACTGGAAAACGGCTCGTTCCACTATCGGCCGGGCAAAGCGGTCAGTCTGGTGGGTACTTACATGGCGATCGCGGCGATGTACCTGCTCGACGCTCAGCCGACTCATTTGCAGGCGTCGAAGGACTGGATCGCCTCTCACCAGAAACAGGACGGTGGTTTCGGCCCGCTCAACTCGACCTCGGCCACCACCGACGAAAGCTTCGTCTGCATCCAGACGCTGCTGATTCTTGAGCAAGGCCTGTCGCAATACTGGGTGGCATTGCTGAACTGACCCGCCCCTGAAGGCGGGCAGTATCGAAGGACTGTGAATCATCATTTTGCCAGGGGAGGCGCTGATGAAAATTTTAGTGACAGGGGGCGCGGGCTTTATCGGCTCGGCAGTGGTGCGGTTTCTGCTCAATGAGACCGACTGCGAAGTGATCAATGTCGACAAGTTGACCTACGCCGGCAATCTCGAGTCGTTGGCTGAGGTGGCGGACTCGCCGCGTTATCGTTTCTGCCAGGTGGACATTTGCGACAAGCCGGCGCTGGACGAAATCTTCGCGCGCCTGCAACCGGACGCGGTGATGCATCTGGCGGCTGAATCGCATGTGGATCGTTCGATCGACGGCCCGCAGGCCTTCATCGAAACCAACATCGTCGGCACTTACACCATGCTCGAAGCCGCACGCGGCTATTGGAATCGTCTGGACGCTGAGCGTCAGCAGGCGTTCCGCTTCCACCATATTTCCACCGACGAGGTTTACGGCGATCTGGAACCTGAAGATCCGGCGTTTACCGAGACGACCGCCTATGCGCCGAGTTCGCCTTATTCGGCGACCAAGGCCGGTTCGGATCATCTGGTACGCGCTTGGCATCGCACGTTCGGTTTGCCGGTGGTGATGAGCAATTGCTCGAACAATTACGGGCCTTATCACTTCCCGGAAAAACTCATTCCGCACGTGATTCTCAATGCGCTGCAAGGCAAGCCGCTGCCGGTGTACGGCGACGGCGCGCAGATCCGCGACTGGCTGTTTGTCGAAGATCACGCCCGGGCGCTGTATGCGGTGGTCAGCAACGGTGAAGTGGGGCAGACCTACAACATCGGTGGCCACAACGAAAAAACCAATCTTGAAGTGGTGCACACCTTGTGCGATCTGCTTGAAGCACGTGGTGCGCAGAAGCCGGCCGGGGTCGCGCATTTCCGCGACCTGATGACCTTCGTCAAGGATCGTCCGGGTCACGACAAACGCTACGCCGTCGATGCCGGCAAGATTCAGGCGCAGTTGGGCTGGACACCGCAGGAAACCTTCGAAAGCGGCATGAAAAAAACCGTCGACTGGTACCTCGACAATCGCGCCTGGTGGATTCGCGTGATCTCCGGCGCCTATGCCCTGGAACGCCTCGGCGATCATCTGCAAGAAGCCCGCGTGGCTTGAAATCAACTCCCGTTCAATGACGCCGGCTGGCGTCAGTCATCTATTGCTGAAAAGGAAACAGGCATGGCCAAGTACAAGGGAATTCTGTTGGCGGGCGGCGCTGGCTCGCGGTTGCATCCAATCACTCTGGGCGTCTCCAAACAGTCGCTGCCGGTGTATGACAAACCGATGATCTACTACCCGCTGTCGGTGCTGATGCTGGCGGAAATTCGCGAGATCCTGATCATCTCCACCCCCGAAGATCTGCCGGGTTTCCAGCGCATGCTCGGTGACGGCAGCCAATTGGGCCTGAGCCTGAGTTATGCCGTGCAACCGAGCCCGGACGGCCTGGCCCAGGCGTTCATCATCGGTCGCGAATTCGTCGGCGACGATAACGTCTGCCTGGTGCTCGGCGACAATATTTTCTACGGCGCCGGTTTCGGCGAAACGCTGTTGCAGGCCGCGACCCGCGAAGAGGGCGCGACCGTGTTCGGCTACTACGTGGCAGATCCGGAGCGCTTTGGTGTGGTGGAATTCGATGCCAACGGCAAGGCCCTGAGCATTTGCGAAAAACCGAGCGAGCCGAAGTCCAACTTCGCCGTCACCGGCCTGTATTTCTACGACAACGAAGTGCTGCGCATTGCCGCCGAGATCCAGCCGTCGCCACGCGGCGAACTGGAAATTACCGACGTCAACAATGTCTACCTGCAACGTGGCCAATTGAACGTTTCGGTGATGGGCCGTGGCATGGCCTGGCTGGATACCGGGACTCACGACGCGTTGATGGAAGCGGGCAATTTTGTCCAGGCCATCGAGAAACGTCAGGGCCTGAAAATCGCCTGCCTCGAAGAGATTGCCTACAACAAGGGCTGGATCGATGACGCGCAGTTGCTGGTGCTGGCGGGCAGCATGAGCAAGACCGGTTACGGTCAGTATCTGGCGCGGTTGATCAACGATGATGTGCTGACAGTGCTGGATGCCCAGCGCTCGCTGAAGGGCGCGGCCTGATTGTTCAAAGCGTCAGGTGGAGCGAGTTTGCCGGCGAAGCGCTCGGCGGGGTCAACACCCCGCACGAGCGCCTTCGCGAGCACGCTCGCTTTCCTGCGGTTTTAGTGGCCGGTGACGCTGTCCGCCTGGGCGGTTTTAGCGTTCGGGCGTTGGTCGGCAGGCGGCATCTGCAGCGATTGCAGATGTGCCAGGCGATTGGCGTGGGTCGGTGCTTCGGCGGCCAGCGGCGAGCGGCGTTTGCGGGTTTCTTCACGCAGCACCGGCAGCACTTCCTTGCCGAACATGTCGAGTTGTTCCAGCACGGTTTTCAACGGAATGCCGCCATGGTCAAACAGGAAGAGCTGGCGCTGATAGTCGCCGAAGTACTCGCGGAAGGTCAGTGTCTTGTCGATGATTTCCTGCGGGCTGCCGACGGCCAGCGGGGTCATCTCCATGAACTCTTCCAGGGATGGACCGTGGCCATACACCGGCGCATTGTCGAAGTAGGGACGGAATTCGCGGCGGGCATCCTGAGAATTGCGGCGCATGAAAATGTGCCCGCCGAGACCGACGATGGCTTGCTCTGGCGTGCCATGGCCGTAGTGGGCGAAACGCGCCCGATAGAACTCGACCAGGGCCATGAAATGCTCGCGCGGCCAGAGGATGTGGCTGGCGAAAAAACCGTCACCGTAATAGGCCGCTTGTTCGGCGATTTCCGGGGTGCGGATCGAGCCATGCCAGACGAAGGGCGGCAGGTCGTCCAGCGGGCGGGGAATGGAGGTGAAGTTGTTCAACGGGGTGCGAAAGCGACCGCTCCAGTTGATGTCTTCTTCGCGCCAGAGCCGATGCAGCAGGCGATAGTTTTCCATCGCCAGCGGCAGGCCGTCGGTGATGCTTTTGCCGAACCATGGATAAACCGGTGCGGTGTTGCCGCGCCCGAGCATCAAGTCCATGCGCCCGCCGCAGAGGTTTTGCAGCAGCGAATATTCTTCGGCCAGGCGCACCGGGTCGTTGGTGCTGATGAGCGTGGTGGACGTCGACAGAATGATGCGCTGGGTTTTTGCGGCGATGTACGCCAGCAGCGTGGTGGGGGAGGAGGTGATGAACGGTGGGTTGTGATGCTCGCCGGTGGCGAAAACATCCAGACCGATGTCTTCGGCTTTCTGCGCAATTTGCAGGGTCGCCTGGATGCGTTCCGATTCGCTGGGGGTACGGGCGTTGGTAGGGTCTTGCGTGACGTCGCCAACGGTGTAGATCCCGAATTGCATAAAGCCTCCTTGCCTTGGGTAAAGGTTCGTTTGAAACCCTGCCGCGAAGGTTAAATCTTCGCGGCACTTGAAATGTACGCCTGTACACGTACAATCGCAATCGTGGATCATCGTTCGAACGGATTTCGAAGACCTCATCTAGACGGGAGCGCGACATGGAACTGGGATTTATCGGGTTGGGCACGATGGGCGCACCGATGGTGCTGAACCTGCTGAAGGCCGGGCATCAAGTGCGTGTGTGGAACCGCTCGGCAGCGCCGCTACAAGCATTGGTCGCTGCTGGCGCTGAAGCCGTCGACAGCCCGGCGCTTGCCGCTCGCGCCGAGGTGCTGATTTCGATGCTCGGCGACGATACCGCGATTCGTGCGGTGTTTCTCGATGCCGCTGCCATCGACGGTCTGGCGCCCGGCAGCATTCACGTCAACATGTCCACGGTGTCTGTCGCCCTGGCCCGGGAAATGGCCGCCCTGCACCAGGCGCGCGGTGTTGGTTATGTCTCGGCGCCGGTGTTGGGCCGGGTGGACGTCGCGGCGGCTGGCAACCTGAATATCCTCGCTTCCGGGGCCGCCGAGGCACTGGCGCGGGTGCAGCCATTGTTCGACGTGCTGGGGCGCAAGACCTGGCCGTTCGGCGCGGACGCTGAAAGCGCTTGCGTTGCCAAACTCTCGGCCAACCTGATGATTGCCGCCGCGATCGAAGCGACCGCCGAGGCCTCGACCCTGGCTACTGGTTACGGCATCAGCCGCGCGGATTTCATCGAGATGATCACCTCGACGCTGTTCGCGGTTCCGGTCTATCAGGGCTACGGCAAACTGATGGTCGACAAACAATTCGAGCCTGCCGGATTCAAACTGTCGCTGGGGCTCAAGGATGTGCGCCTGGCGCTGGAAGCCGGCGAAGCTGCGCAGGTGCCGCTGCCGTTTGCCAGTGTGTTGAAGGACAATCTGCTCGATGGCATGGCCCATGGTCAGGCCGATCATGACTGGGCATCACTTTCAGAGGTCAGTGACCGACGCGCCGGCACCCGGTAATAAATTAACTGTACAGACCGTAACTTGCGTGCAAGTTCGGTTGACACTTTGCGCCTGGAGTTTTTGTCGGACAGTTATGGGTCTTTTACTGAAATATGCAAGAAGTCTGATAATAACGCTTGTCAATGTACGACTGTAGACGTACATTTTTATCGGGGTTTAACAACAATAAAATTCTGTCTGTTTTTTCATCTGCTGACCCTTAATAAATAATAGCTAGGAGCCGTTATGAAGAATCTAATGCAATGGAACAGCCTTCCCTCCGAATCCAGTGAATGGCTTGAGAAGGTACGTGCACTGAACCCGCTGATCGTTCAACACCGGGATTACAGCGAGCAGACGAACGCGACGCACAAGGATGTGATGTCTCAATTTTTCAAGGATGGTTTTGGCCGCACTTCGGTGTCCAAAGCGTTCGGCGGATCCCAGGTCGATATCCAGACCACCTCCGCCCTGTTGCTCGAATTTGCCCGTCACGACGCGTCGCTGTCCTGGCAGCTGGCGGTGCAGGTGGCCATGGGCCGACTCTCCGACTACTTGCCGGAAAGTACTTCTGAAGCGATCTACAGCCACTGCGACGGCTTTGTGATCGGCGCCATCCACTCCGGTGGCGAAGCGTTGCCGATGGGTGACGATTATCTGCTCAGCGGCCGTTGGGCATTCGCCAGCGGTTCGGCGCACGCCGACTGGCTGGTCTGCACCGCCACCGTCAAAGGCACCGAAAACAACACTACGCCAGAAGTGCGGATGTTCTTCGTGCCGGCCAGCCAATGCAAAATCCTCCCGACCTGGGACACCCTTGGCATGCGCGGCACCGGCAGCCATCACTTCGAATGCTCGCAGGTGCTGGTCAACAAAGCCTTCTCCCTCGACACCGAAAGCCTCAAGCAATCGCCCGAGGCGCGCAGCTCGCGTGCCTACGCCACCGGTTACTACGAGTTCGGCACACTGGCGGCGATGTCCACCGTGCTGGGCGTGGCCCGGGCTGCGGTCGATCACTTCCGCAATGACCGCGCCGTGAATGCCGATCCAGGCCTTGAAGGGGTGATTTTCGAGAAAACCGGTCGCGCGATCTCGTCGGTGCACACCGCCCAGTTGCTGCTCGAAGACGCGATTCACCAAGTGATCAATCGCGGTGAAACCTTCGGTGAACCGGTCAGTGCACGGGTCGGTCTGGCGGCATCGGTACTCACCGAAAACTCGGTGAACGCGGTCAATCAGATCTTTTCGATGGCCGGCTCGAAGGCGGTTTACAAGTCGCATTTCCTCGAGCGTTGCTTCCGCGATATCCATACCGGTTCGAAGCACTTCACCTTGTCGCCTTTGAACTTGCACGGTATCGGTAAATATTATCTGGATAAAACCAATGCGCTGGCAGCGGCTTGACAGATAACTAACAAGACAGGCGCGTTAAACGTGAATTGCCACAGGGATATATAACGCGCCTGTTTTGTGCGACAGCCTTTATTTCTTAATAACTGAACTTTTGTGCTCGCAATAAAGAGTCAAGGGAGTGCCATATGCTTGCCCGAAATATCATTAAATCGATTGTATTTCTTCTTCTTGTGCTGATCTTTTCCGCGGTGCTTGGCTGGCGCTTCTGGGCGCCACCGCAAGCGGCTGCCGACCAGCGCATCCCGAGTACTCGGGTCGGTCTGGCCGTGGCCACAAAACAACCGTACACCTATTACCTTGAAGCGATCGGCAAACTGGAAGCACAGCGTCAGGTGCTGGTTTCGGCCGAAGTCAGCGGCAAAGTGGTGGACATCGATTTCGAGTCCGGCGATCAAGTGGCGGCGGGGCAGGTCCTGCTCAAACTCAATGACGCGCCGGAACAGGGCGAACTGGTACGCCTCAAGGGCGAGTTCGAATCGGCCAAGGCGCAGTTCACCCGCGTCCAGGAATTGGCCAAAACGGGTGCAGAAAGCCGTCGTGCCTTCGACAGTGCCCGCGCGCAATACGACGCGGCCAAAGGTGACATGGAACGGATGCAGGCGCAGATTGCCCAGCGTCATATCCGTGCACCATTTGCCGGCACCCTCGGTATTCGCCAGGCACACCTCGGCCAATATCTGCAGGCTGGCAGCGCCGTAGCGACCCTGACCGATCCCGGCGTGCTGCGGGTCAATTTCACCCTCGCCGAACGCGATGGCTCGCGGGTGCAACTGGGCCAGACGGTGCAGGCCAAGGTCGATGCCTGGGCGGACCAGACGTTTGCCGGGAAGATCGTCGCGGTCGATCCGCAGATCAACCAGTCCCACACCATCAACGTGCAAGCGGTCATCACCGATACCAAAAAACTCCTGCGTCCAGGCATGTATGCACGGGTCTCGGTGACGTTGCCGCAAACCGCCGAATTGCTCATCCCGGAAACCGCCATCACCTACAACGCCTATGGCGAAAGTGTGTTCTCGGTCTACACCGACGAAGCCGGTGTGCAGAAGGTCAAGCGTGAAAGCATCAAGGTCGGCGAGCGTCGCGATGGCTGGGCCGTAGTCGACAAGGGCTTGAACGACGGTGCGCAGGTGGTGACATCAGGGCAATTGAAACTGCATGACGGCGTCGCCGTGGAAGGTATCCCGGACACGATCGCTCTCAAACTCAGCGGGCTGGAAAAATGAATTTCACCGACCTCTTTCTTCGCCGGCCGGTGCTGGCCGTGGTGGTCAGCACGCTGATCCTGTTGTTCGGCGTCCGTGCGCTGATGAACCTGCCGATCCGCCAGTATCCGATGCTGGAAACGTCGACCATCACGGTCACGACCCAATATCCGGGTGCCTCTTCGGAGCTGATGCAAGGCTTCGTCACGCAGCCGATCAGCCAGGCGGTGGCCTCGGTCGAGGGCATCGATTATCTGTCTTCGGCGTCGACCCAGGGTCGCAGCCAGGTGACGATCCGCATGGCGCTCAACAGTGATTCCATCGCGGCGCTGACCGAGGTCATGGCCAAGGTCAACCAGATCAAATATCGCTTGCCCAAGGATGCCTACGACCCGGTGGTGGAACGCACCTCGGGTGGTTTCACCAGCGTGGCTTACGTGGCGTTTGCCAGTTCCAACCTGACCATTCCGGAAATGTCGGACTACATTTCCCGCGTCGTTGAACCGATGTTCGCCGGCATCGAAGGCGTGGCCAAGATCAACATCATGGGCGAGCAGAAACTCTCCATGCGCCTGTGGCTCGACCCGCAACGCCTGGCCGGCTACGGCATGACCGGACAGGACGTTTCGACCGCCATCGAAGGCAACAACTTCCAGGCCGCACCCGGCCAGGTCAAAGGCTTGTATGTGGTCAGCAACCTGCGGGTCAACACTGACCTGAACAGCGTCGAAGACTTCCGCGACATGGTGCTGCGCAACGATAACGGCAACATCATTCGAGTGCGCGATGTCGGCACGGTCGAGCTGAATGCGGCATCGACCGATACCAGCGGTGCGATGAGCGATGTGCCGGCGCTGTTCCTCGGTCTCGATGCGGCGCCCACCGGCAACCCGCTGGTGATCGTCAAGCGTGTGCGTGAGTTGCTGCCACAGATCCAGGAAACCCTGCCGCCGGGCGTGACCGTGCAGATTCCTTTCGAAGTCGCGCACTTCATTCAGTCGTCGATCGATGAGGTGTCTTACACCCTGCTCGAAGCGCTGGTGATCGTGGTGCTGGTGATCTACCTCTGCCTGGGCACGTTCCGCACGGTACTGATTCCGCTGGTGACGATTCCGTTGTCGATGCTCGGCGCGGCGATGCTCATGCAGATGTTCGGCTTCAGTCTCAATTTGCTGACCTTGCTTGCGATGGTTCTGGCCATCGGACTGGTGGTGGACGACGCCATCGTCGTGGTGGAAAACGTCCACCGGCATATCGAGGAGGGCAAGACTCCGTTCGATGCGGCGCTGATCGGCGCGCGGGAAGTGGCCGGGCCGGTGGTGGCGATGACCTTCACGCTGGCGGCGGTGTATGCCCCGATCGGCTTGATGGGCGGCCTCACCGGTACGCTGTTCAAAGAATTCGCGTTGACCCTGGCCGGCGCCGTGGTGATTTCCGGCATCGTCGCGTTGACCTTGTCGCCGATCATGAGTACGCGTTTGCTGGATGCGAAAACCAGCGAAGGTTTCATGGCGGTCAAGGCTGATCGCTTCTTCCAGAACCTGTCGCGTCGTTACGGCGTGTTGCTCGGCGGTTCGCTGGCGCGGCGCTGGATCAGCCTGACCGTGGCCCTGGTGATCTTCTTCAGCCTGCCGTTTCTCTATCGCTCGGCGCAGACCGAACTGGCGCCGCTGGAAGACCAGAACATTCTGCTGACCGCGATCAAGGCACCGCAGCACGCCAACCTGAATTACCTCGAGGCCTACGCACACAAGCTCTACGAGACCTTCAACGAAATTCCCGAGGGCTATAGCAACTGGGTGGCCAACGGTACTGACGGCCTGTCCAACAGCGTCGGCGGGATCAACCTCGTGGACTGGGAAAAACGCGGCCGCGATGCCAATACCATTCAGCCGGATTTGCAGGCCAAGGTGAACCAGATCGAAGGCACGAGCATTTTCGTGTTCCAGATGCCACCTCTGCCGGGTTCCACCGGTGGCTTGCCGGTGCAGATGGTGATCCGCAGCGATCAGGATTACCTGGCGCTGTTCAACGTGATGGATCAGCTCAAGAAATCGGCGCAGGCCAGCGGTCTGTTCGCGGTGGTCGACAGCGATCTGGACTTCAACAATCCAGTGGTGGAGATTCAGGTCGATCGCGCCAAGGCGAACGCCCTGGGCATTCGCATGCAGGACATCGGCGAGACGCTGAACAGTCTGATCGGTGAGAAGTACGTCAACCGGTTCTCGTTCCACGGTCGCTCGTACGATGTGATTCCACAGTCGATCTCTTCGGACCGCCTGACCCCGGAAACCCTCAAGCTCTATTACGTCAAAGACCAGAAGGGCAATCCGGTGCCGTTGTCGACGCTGGCAACCCTCAGCGTCAAGGTCGAGCCGAATCGCCTGACCCAGTTCAACCAACAGAACTCCGCGACGTTCCAGGCCATTCCGGCACCGGGCGTGACGCTGGGGGCTGCGGTGGAGTTCCTGCAAAAACAATCGGAAAGTTTCCCCGCCGGCTTCAGTTTCGACTGGCAGTCCGACGCGCGCCAATACGTACAGGAAGGCAACAGCCTGGCGTTCACCTTCGGTCTGGCCCTGGTGATCATCTACCTGGTGCTGAGCGTGCAGTACGAGAGCTTCCGCGATCCGTTCATCATCCTGATCAGCGTGCCGTTGTCGATCTGTGGCGCACTGGTGCCGCTGGCGCTGGGCATGACTTCGATGAACATCTACACGCAGATCGGTTTGATCACCCTGATCGGGCTGATCAGCAAGCACGGGATTCTGATGGTCGCGTTTGCCAACGAACTGCAGCGCAAGCAAGGCATGGATCGTGTGCAAGCCATTCAGCACGCCGCGCAAGTCCGCCTGCGGCCGATCCTGATGACCACTGCGGCGATGGTGGTCGGTCTGGCGCCGTTGCTGTTCGCCAGTGGTGCCGGCGCCAACAGCCGTTTCGGCCTGGGCCTGGTGATTGTGGTGGGGATGCTCATCGGTACGTTGTTCACCCTGTTCATTCTGCCGTCGGTCTACACCCTGCTGAGTTCGATCAAGCAGTCGGCCAGCGTCCCTGAAACCGCTTTGGCCAGTGCGCCGCAAACCACCTTCTGAGGACGTTTTCATGTATCGGATTACACGCTTCATGCTGGCGCCTCTGGCGGTATCGATCCTGTTGTCGGCGGGTTGTGTGAACTACGCCGGGATCAATCACCAAGGCAAATTGTTATCGCTTGGCGAGGCGCCTTCCGACAGCCTCAAAGACAAACTGCCGGCGGCCGCATGGCCGAGCAGCGACTGGTGGACATCGTTGGGTGATCCACGCCTCGGCGCGCTGATCGAGGAGGCTTATGCGAGCAACCCGGATTTGCAGGAAGTCACGGCGCGGGTGGCCAAGGCCAATGCGTTTCTCGACTTGCGCGACGCCGAACGCTATCCGCAAATGGACGCCGAGGCCGGCGTCACTCGCGGTCGGCTGTCGAAGTTCGAGGATTACAGCGGCGAGGGGCACAAGTACTTCACCGCGCGCAATCTGGCGGTCAATTTCAATTACACCTTCGACCTCTGGGGCGGCCAGCGTGCCGCCTGGGAGTCGGCGCTGAACAGCGCGATGGCTGCGCAAGTCGATCTGCAATCGTCGCGCCTGATTCTGACCGTCAACGTGGTCAAGGCCTACAACCAGCTGGCCTATGCCTGGCAGGTGTCGGAGCTCAATCGCCGCGATCTGGAGCGTCTGAGCAAACTGGTCGAGCTGACCGATTCACGCTACGGCTCGGGGCTCGATAACCTGTCGCAACTCAAACAGGTGCAGAGCCTCAAGGCGCGTTCGGAGTCGACACTGATCGGCGCCAACGAGGACATCGAAATCGCTCGTCTGCAATTGTCGGCGCTGATCGGCAAAGGCGTCGATCGCGCGCAGACCATCGAACGTCCGGCGAGTCTGCAAGCCAGCGTCGTGGCGTTGCCCGCGCAATTGCCGGCGCAACTGCTCGGACGCCGTCCGGATATCGTCGCGGCACGCTGGCGCGTCGAAGCCGAAAACAAAAACATCGACGCGGTGAAGACCACGTTCTATCCCAACATCAATCTGGTCGCCGCAGCGGGTTCGCACGCTCTGACCGGGGATGCGCTGTTCGCCGGCGTCAGCAAGTTCTGGAACGTTGCGCCAACGGTGACGCTGCCGATCTTCGATGCCGGGCGCCTGCGCTCCGACCTCAAGGCTGGCAATGCGCAGCTGGACAGTTCGATCGCGCAGTACAACCGCGTGCTCAGTTCGGCCCTGCACGAAGTGGCGATTTCGGTGACGCAATTGCGCTCATTCGAACAGCAGATTGTCGTGCAGCGTGATGCCTGCACGATTGCCCAGTCGTCTTACGATCTGTCGCAGTCACGCTACAAGGCCGGGGAGGACACGTTCCTCGATGCGCTAAACATCGAGCAACAATTGATTCAGGACGAAATGCGCCTGGCGTTTCTCAACAGCAAGCACATCGACAGCTCGATTTCGTTGATGGCAGCGCTGGGCGGCGGGTTCCAGGAGCAGCCGTTGCAGGGCGAGAAGAGCGCTGGGCTGTAGTCTCAGACGTGCCGTAGCCCCCGGGACGGCTGTCGCGGGAGAGGGGCTTGTTGTGTATAGTCTTACTGTTCTCGTATAGACGAATTCAAGCAAGTTTTCTCCCGCCTATATCATCAAAGGTACCTACCTATGAACGTCCCGAATCACCCCAATCAGGACCAGATCCTTCTCGAAAATGTTCTGTCTGCATTGGGCAGCCCGTTGCGTCTGACCGTGTTGAAAGTGTTGGCCGATGGCCAGGAACATCCATGCGGCCGGATTCTCCGGGGCGCATCGAAGTCGACCATGACTCACCACTGGCGAGTCCTGCGTGACAGCGGTCTGATTTGGCAACGGCCGTACGGTCGGGAAAACCTGCTGTCGCTGCGTCGCGAAGACATGGACGTGCGTTTTCCCGGCCTGCTCGACTCGCTGCTCACGGCAGTCAAGTTCGATGAACAGACCGTCGATGTGATCAGCAAGCATCAGGTAACCGAAGACAGCACTACCGCGTGACAACGACAACGTGGCGCTGAAGGATTCGTTCTTCAGCGCCAGCAATGGATTGACGATCAACAGGGAGGTTGAGTGCAGTTATGGATACGACTCATTACTGGTCGTCGCGACCACTGGCGCAATTGACCGGCGCGGAACAGCACTGGCTGTTTCTGCCTGGCGCACTGACACCGCGCTTGAAGGCCATGGGCGCCTATTCCATCGAAGTCGTCGAGCAGTTCCAGGGCGCGCTCAACCCGGACGAGGCGCAGGCCTTGGACGTGCCCGCGCAGAGCACGGGCTGGGTGCGTGAAGTGGTGATGAAACTGGATGGCGAGGCGTGCGTCACGGCGCGCAGCCTGACCAGCATGCCTGCGCTGAACAGCGACTGGGCAGAGTTGAATAACTACGGCGGACGCCCACTGGCGGAGATTCTCTACGCTTCGGAGCAGACCCTGCGCGAGCCATTTCAGTGTGCTTTGTTATCCCCCGGTGCGCCGTTGGCGGCACTGTCCCATCGCTTCGCGCCACAGGCCAAACGCCTGTTGGCGCGGCGTTCGCGTTTCACCCGCAATGGTTCGCCGCTGCTGGTCAGCGAGTGCTTTTTGCCCGCATTCTGGGCCCGCATCGAGTACACCTCGGGTCTGAAATCCGCCTCATGAGTTGAAGCCTTGCGGGAGCACGCTCCCGCAAGATCACAGCCGAATCACCGCTTCAATCTGACTGATCGCCGGGGTCAACGCCTGCGCCAGTTGTTGCGCTTTGAAAGTCGGGTGCATGCTGCGCGAGGAGCGCAGAAACAACGGATCATCGAAGCGCTTGCGCAGCCGCGCAAGCGATCCACTGATGGCCGGTTGTTTGACGTTCAGGCGCTCGGCAGTGCGGGATACGCTGCGCTCACGAAACAACACCAGAAAGGTGATGATCAGGTTCAGGTCGATATCCGCGAAGTTGTCTTCATTGAATAGCATGGGCACTTCCCTGTTTTGACCGGCGGGCCGACGTGCAGCGCTGCCACACGTCAACCCGCAGGCACAATCACTGATCCGGGGCCAGGCGCAACTCGTCGTTCAGACGGTAGTAATTGCGATTGAAGTAGACGAGGCCTTCCGTGGCTTCGCTGTGCTGCAATTCGAGGATTTCACAGTAAAAGATGCTGTGAGTGCCGACCTCGTCGATCTTGGCGACACGACAATCGAGGCTGACCAACGCCTCGGCAATCACTGGCGAACCGGTCACCAGAGTCTGGCAGTTGACGCTGGAAAAGCGCTCCTGCATGGTCAACTGCCGGTTGGCAAATGCCCCGGAAGTCGATTGATGGCCACCGGTCAGCACGTTCACGCACAGCACGCCGTTGGTTTTGAAATGCTCGTGATTGGATGACGAGCGATTGACACACACCAGCAGCGTTGGCGGCGAATCCGTCACGCTGCACACCGCCGAAGCGGTAAACCCGAAACGCCCGGCGGGGCCATCGGTTGTGACGATGGTGACAGCACTCCCCAGCATCGCCATTGCATTACGAAACTCCGTTGAATCAACCACAGCGTCACCTCATTCCATGTAGGTCATTGGGAGCCGATCCGTTCTTCCTTGTCCGTTGTCGTTGTGCGAAAACGGTATCGGGCAACACGTTCGCTCTGGCGATATAGTACGTATGTATACGTACCTTGCAAGCTATTCCTTGTGCTTATTTTGCAGAAATATTCGCCCGCGTGATCAACCGGCAATGCACCCCTTTCAAGCAGCAGACAAGGTCTCCAGCAGCGCTTTGGCATAACTCGGCAGCGCGCTGAATTCGCGCGCGCACAAGAGCAATTTGCGCTGCGCCCAAGGCTCGTTCAGCGCCAGGCTTTTGCAGGCTGGCGATGGCGCGCGCTCGAAGGCCGCCAAGGGCATAATGGCAATGCCCGCGCCCGACGCGACCATGCGCATCACGCCATCAAAACCGTCAGCGCGAATCCGCATCTGCATCCGTGCGCCGGTGTGCAGTGCCTGTTCTTCGAGGTACACCGCCAGTGCGCTGTCAGCGCGCAGTCCGACAAAATCATGCTGCAAGGTGTCGCTGAAACTGACCTCGTTCGAGCCGGCCAAGGGGTGGTCGAGAGGCACGATCAACACCAGTGGATCGTCGCGAAACGCTCGGGTTTGCAGATCGCGGGTGTCGACCGCGTCGGAGACGATGCCGATGTCGGCGGCACCCTGGCGCAACGCATGAGTGATGCGTGCGCTGGGCAATTCCTGCAAATCGATGTCGAGATTGCGATGGCGTTGCAGGAATTCGGCGAGCACTTCCGGCAGGTATTCGGTGATTGCCGTGGTGTTGCACAGCAAACGTATCTGACCTTTGACGCCTTGTGCGTAATCCGCCAGATCCTGCTGCATGCGCTCGGCCTGTTGCAACAGCACGCGGGCATGTTGCGCCAGCGCTGTGCCGGCGGGTGTCGGAGTGACACCGCGACGACCGCGCTCGAGAAAGTCGATGCCGATCGAAGCTTCCATGGCACGGATTCTGGCGCTGGCGGCGGCGAGCGATAAATGGGCGCGAGCAGCGCCTGCGGTGATGTTGCCGGTGTCGAGGATGTGCAGGTAGAGGCGCAGGTCGGTGAGGTCGAAGTGCATGTCGGCAGCCGTTTTTGTGGTGATTATGCCGGCCCCATCGCGAGCAGGCTCACTCCTACAGATTTTGTGTTCGCCACAGATCTGATGTAGGAGTGAGCCTGCTCGCGATGAAGCCAGAAGCCGCAATAAAAATTACAGCCTCTTGCAAATAGAGAGGCAGCCTCAGTATATGGCAGATTTTCACCCCACCCCGACTGGCGCACAGTAACGCCATGAACACACTCGCAGACTTCTACCAAAATCTCGGCCTGACCCTGTCTTTGCTGGTCATCGCTACCTTCGTCCTCGCCGGTCTGATCAAAGGCATCATCGGCCTCGGCCTGCCCACCGTCGCCATGGGCCTGCTCGGTCTGGCTATGGCACCCTCGCAGGCAGCCGCACTGTTGATCATTCCGGCGACGCTGACCAACCTCTGGCAACTGGCATTCGGCGGGCATCTGCAAGGGCTGGTCAGACGCCTCTGGCCAATGCTCCTGACGATCTTCCTCGGTACCGGCATCGGCACGTTGTGGATCGGCATGGCCGGCGGACATTGGGTGGTGCGCGGACTCGGCGCGGCGCTGTTGCTGTATGCGCTCAGCGGGTTGTGTCTGCCGACACTCAGGGTCAAACCGCGCCATGAAGGCTGGCTCGGCCCGGTCTGCGGTTTGATCACCGGCGTCATCACTTCCGCCACCGGTGTGTTCGTGATTCCCGCGGTGCCCTACATGCAGGCGCTGGGTTTGAGCCGTGATGAACTGGTGCAGGCGCTCGGCCTGTCATTCACCGTCTCGACCCTGGCGCTGGCCGGCGGTCTGTTCTGGCGTGGAGCGTTGGGCGGTGGCGAATTGAGCGCCTCGTTGCTGGCGCTGATTCCGGCGGTGCTGGGCATGTTGCTCGGTCAGTGGCTGCGTCAGCGCATCAGTGCGGCGCTATTCAAGCGGGTCTTTTTTATCGGTCTGGGCGCGCTCGGCGCCCATTTGCTGATCAGCGGATAGCCGATGAATCGCTGAGCATTTCGATCTGGCGGATATCGAAATCCTGTTGCAGATACTCCATGCGCTGGGCAAAAAATTCCTTCATGTGCGGCAAATTCGAATGCACATCCAGGTGCGCCTGGCTCGCCCAGATCTCGTAAAAGATAAACAGCGACGGATCTTCCTTGTCGCGCAACATGTGGTATTCGATGCAGCCGGGCTCGGCGCGGCTCGGTTCAACATAGGCGCGAAACAGTGCCTCAAAGGCCTCGGCTTTCTCCGGGCGGGTCTTGGCGTGCAGGATAAATCCCAAGCGTTCACTCATCAAAACAACTCCTCAAATGCAGATGGCCGCGCATGCTATGGCAATAATCGGCATTCGATTCGTGCTTTTCAGTCAAATGTATTTTGCGCAATCACGGCTTATTCCGCGCGAGGCGGACCGTTAATCTGCCGCCATTCCAGTTTCCCTTCTCCACCCAGCCCAATGGCTGCGCCGAGGCTTTCTCATGAAAAAAGTGCTGTTGCTCAATGGCGGTAAAAAATTCGCTCACTCCGACGGTCGCTACAACGCCACGCTGCATGAAGCGGCGCTGAGCGTGCTCGATCGGGGCGGGCTCGACGTCAAAACCACCTTCATCGACGAAGGCTATGACGTCGCTGAGGAAGTGGCCAAGTTCCTTTGGGCCGACGTGATCATTTATCAGATGCCGGGCTGGTGGATGGGCGCGCCGTGGACGGTGAAAAAGTACCTCGACGAAGTCTTCACCGAAGGCCACGGCAGCCTCTACGCCAGCGATGGCCGCACCCGCTCCGACGCCTCGCAGAAGTACGGCAGCGGCGGTCTGATTCAGGGCAAGCAATACATGCTGTCGCTGACCTGGAACGCACCGCAACAAGCGTTCGATGACCCGACCGATTTCTTCGAAGCCAAAGGTGTTGATGCGGTGTACTTCCCGTTCCACAAGGCCAACGAATTTCTCGGTATGACCGGGTTGCCGACATTCCTGTGCGTAGACGTAATGAAGCGTCCGAACATCGAGGGTGATGTGGCGCGTTACGAACAGCATCTGACCGAGGTGTTTGGCCTCAAGGCTTGAGTGTTTCGAGCTACTATCGGTGGTAACAGCAAAAGATCGCAGCCTGCGGCAGCTCCTACAGAGTTCACATGTAGGAGCTGCCGCAGGCTGCGATCTTGGCGATCTAAAAGAGGATACCCGTGAAAGCCAGATCCGATGAGTTGCAGATTTTCGTCTGCGTGATCGAGTGCGGTTCGATTTCCGCCGCCGCCGAGCAGGTCGGCCAGACGCCATCGGCGGTCAGCCGCACGCTGTCGAAGCTGGAGGCCAAGCTCGACACCACGCTGATCAACCGCACCACGCGGCGCATGGACCTGACCGAAGAGGGCAAGTACTTCTTCGAACACGCCAAGCTGATTCTCGACCAGATGGATCAACTCGAAGAACGCCTGTCCTCGCGCCAGCAAACCCCGTCCGGGCGTCTGCGCATCAACGCCGCCTCGCCATTCATGCTCCACGCCGTGGTCCCGTACATCGACGAGTTTCGCCGGCTCTACCCGGACATCCAGCTCGAACTCAACAGCAACGACCTGATTATTGACCTGCTGGAACAAAGCACCGACATCGCCATTCGCATCGGCACCCTCGCCGATTCGACGCTGCATGCGCGCTCACTCGGTTGCAGCCCGCTGCTGATCGTCGCCAGCCCCGCCTACCTGAAAAAACATAGTGCACCGCAGCAAGTCGCCGATCTGAGCGAACACACCTTGCTCGGCTTCACCCAAAACGAAGGTCTAAACCAGTGGCCGCTGCGTTACGTGCACGGTGACCGTTGGCCAATCACCCCGGCGATCAGCGCCTCCAGCGGCGAGACTGTGCGCCATCTGGCGCTGGAGGGGCAGGGCATCGCCTGCCTGTCGCACTTCATGACCATCGACGACATCCGCGCCGGTCGCCTGAAAGTCCTGCTCGGCGAATTCAACAGCGGTTATCGCCAGCCGATCAACGCGGTGTACTACCGTAACTCGCAACTGGCGCTGCGCATCCAGTGCTTCCTCGACTTCATTCAGAGCAAACTCGCCGCCTACGCCAGCGCCGATTTCAAGGGCTGATTCGTGACCTCTGCGCAAGAGTGAATTGGGCGGGAGCGGGTTTTTCCCCCGGGCTCACGGGCCGATACTCGTCCCATCACTTACTCACGCAGGGAGTTACTCCATGAACGTATTCATCACTGGCGCTGCCGGTTTTATCGGCGGCTCGATCGCTACCGGTCTGGTTCAGGCCGGGCATAACGTCACCGGGCTTGTGCGCAGCACCGAACAGGCTGCCGAGCTGAAAGCGCTGGGCATCACCGCGGTCATCGGCACTCTGGATGACAAAGCACTGCTCGCCGAACATGCCCGCGCTGCCGACGCCGTTATCAACGCCGCCAGCAGCGACCATCGTGGTGCGGTCGAAGCCTTGCTCGATGCCTTGCGCGGGTCCAACAAAGTATTCCTGCACACCAGCGGTTCAAGCATCGTTGGCGATGCATCCGGCGGCAAGTCCAGCGACGTCATCTACTTTGAAGACAACCTGCCAGAACCGACCGCCGACAAAGCCGCGCGCGTGGCCATCGACAACCTGATCCTCGCAGCGGCGCAGGACGGCGTGAATTCGGCAGTGATCTGCAACACGCTGATCTACGGCCACAGCCTGGGCGTCAATCGCGACAGCGTGCAATTGCCGCGACTGCTCAAGCAGGCACGCAAAAGCGGCGTAGTGCGCCACGTCGGCACCGGCCAGAACATCTGGTCCAATGTGCACATCGAAGACGTCGTCGCCCTCTACCTGCTGGCACTGACCAAAAACGTCCCGGGCACGTTCTACTTCGTCGAAAGCGGTGAAGCCTCGTTCATCGACATGACCACCGCCATGGCCCAAGCGCTGAACCTGGGCCAACCGCAAGACTGGCCATTGAAAGATGCCGAAGCCGAATGGGGCTACGAAATGGCCAACTACGGCCTCGGCTCCAACAGCCGCGTACGCGGCAAACATGCGCGCGGACTGCTGGGCTGGGCGCCGAAACGCACGTCAGTGGTTGAATGGATTCGTAACGAAATGGTGTGATGGGTGTTTGAGCCCCGCCGGGCTTTGCTATCACCCTTCAAAATCTTCAAAACGGCTGCCATCGGGTAGCCGTTTTCGTTTAAGGCTTTGCGCTTGTATTGCGTCAGACCTATGGTGCTCTGAACGTCGCCAGTTCAGCAGGTACAGGTAATGGGCGCTTGTCGCGATTATTGGCGGATGTCATGGCCGTGCAGGCGGGCTACGTGCCGCTGGATTACAGCAGTTGGGAGCGAAACAAAGAGGCTTATTTTGCAGCAATCAGTCAGGGGCTGAACTGCAACTACGAACCCATGGAGTATTGGGTTCGGCAGGCATTGTGGACTTGAGGTCGACGCTACTTGGCCAGGGACAAATTTAGAAACTTACTGGATCTGACTTTGAGTTTGCGCTCAATTGTCTCGACACTTTGGCCCGTCTCTATGGCTGTCGAGCTGGCGATTGCGCGGATCAGAGTATCGGCTGTCAGTTTTTTTCTGGTGCGACGCGCGGAGGTCATGGCGGGGACTCTACGGAATGTAAGGCGAGTATAGCGCTTGGCTGGCTTAGAGAAACACAACGTAGGGTTGGACGCGAACCTGTGGGAGCTGGCTTGCCAGCGATAGCGGTCGATCAGTCAGCCTCTAAGTTGAATGTGCAACCGTCATCGCTGGCAAGCCGGCTCCCACAGGTTATCCACGTTGTACCTGATGCAATGCAATCAAACTGTAGGAGTGAGCCTGCTCGCGATAGCTGTCATTCGGCCAGTGATGATATTGACTGTTACGACGCAATCGCGAGCAGGCTCACTCCTACAGGGTTTTGCGTTGGCTGCATAAATATGAAAATCGCGCCCCGCGATTTTCATTAATCACGACAAGACATATCCATTTGCGACACGTCTTAACTCTCCACGAAAATTACTTTCATGCGGTTTGAAATCTCGATCTCGAAATGATTTATGAGTTTCACAACCCATTCGAACGTGACCCTTTCGAGGAGTACCGCATGACGCCTTCCTTCGGCTATTGGCTGCTGGTGTATGCCGCCGTCGCCATCATTGCGCTGATCGTGTTGATCGCCCGTTACCGGCTCAATCCGTTCATCGTCATCACCCTGATTTCCATCGGCCTGGCGCTGGTGGCCGGGATGCCGGCTTCCGGAGTGGTGGGCGCGTATGAGGCCGGGGTGGGCAAGACGCTGGGGCATATTGCGCTGGTGGTCGCGTTGGGGACGATGCTTGGCAAGATGATGGCCGAATCCGGCGGCGCCGAGCAGATGGCGCGTACGTTGATCGATAAATTCGGCGAGAAGAACGCGCACTGGGCGATGGTCTGCATCGCTTTTCTGGTCGGGCTGCCGCTGTTCTTCGAAGTCGGTTTTGTCTTGCTGGTGCCGATCGCGTTCACCGTGGCGCGGCGCGTCGGTGTGTCGATTCTGATGGTTGGCTTGCCAATGGTCGCTGGCCTGTCGGTGGTGCACGCACTGGTGCCGCCGCACCCAGCGGCGATGCTCGCGGTGCAGGCCTATCAGGCCTCGGTCGGGCAGACCTTGCTGTATGCGATTGCCATCGGCATTCCAACGGCCATTATTGCCGGTCCCCTGTACGCCAAATTCATCGTGCCGCGCATTCAATTGCCGGCAGATAACCCGCTGGAAAAGCAATTCCTCGACCGCGAACCGCGCGACAAACTGCCGGGTTTCGGCATCACCATGGCGACCATTCTGCTGCCGGTGGTGTTGATGCTGATCGGTGGCTGGGCCAACCTGATTTCCACGCCGGGCAGCGGTTTCAACCAGTTCCTGTTGTTCATCGGCAACTCGGTGATTGCACTGTTGCTGGCGACCTTGCTGAGCTTCTGGACGCTGGGCATCGCCCAGGGTTTCAGCCGTGAATCGATCCTTAAATTCACCAACGAATGCCTGGCACCGACCGCCAGCATTACTTTGCTGGTCGGCGCCGGAGGCGGGCTGAACAGGATTCTGGTCGATGCCGGCGTGACTGACCAAATCGTCGGCCTCGCTCACGAATTTCATCTGTCGCCGCTGATCATGGGCTGGCTGTTCGCCGCGCTGATGCGCATCGCCACCGGCTCCGCGACCGTGGCCATGACCACCGCATCCGGCGTGGTTGCGCCGGTGGCCATTGGTCTGGGATATCCACACCCGGAGCTGTTGGTGCTGGCGACCGGCGCCGGCTCGGTTATCTTTTCCCACGTCAACGACGGCGGCTTCTGGTTGATCAAGGAATACTTCAACATGACGGTCGCGCAGACGTTCAAGACCTGGACCGTGCTTGAGACGCTGATCTCGCTGGTCGCCTTCGGTCTGACCGTCGGCCTTTCTTACCTGCTGTAACCGGAGCCCGCCGCCCATGGACATCCTCTACCAGATCCGCGCCCGCCAGGATTCCTTCAGCGCCGGCGAAGGTCGTATCGCCCGGCTGATGCTCGACGACGTTGGTTTTGCCGCCAGTGCCAGCCTCGAAGACCTCGCGCAACGCGCCGAAGTCAGCACCGCCACGCTGTCGCGTTTTGCCCGCACCGTCGGCTGTCGTGACCTGCGTGATCTGCGCCTGCAACTGGCCCAGGCCAGCGGCGTTGGTAGCCGTTTTCTCGACCCGGCGGGCACGCCTGAGCAGTCGGCGTTCTACGGGCAGATCGTCGGTGATATCGAAACCACGCTGCGCCAGCATCTGGCCGGGTTCGACGAATCACGCTTCGCTGACGCAGTGAAACTGCTCGGCCAGGTACGGATGATTCACGCCTTCGGCATGGGCGGTTGTTCGACGCTGTGCAGCGACGAATTGCAGGTGCGGCTGGTGCGCCTCGGCTACCCGATTGCGGTGTGTCATGACGCGGTGATGATGCGCGTCACCGCCGCCAGCCTCAACGCCGAGCAAGTGCTCATCGTCTGCTCGCTGACCGGCATCACCCCGGAATTGCTCGAGACCGTAGAACTGGCGCGCAACTACGGCGCACGCATTCTCGCCATCACCCGCGCCGACTCGCCGCTGGCCGAACTGGCCGACATTGTCCTGCCGCTGCAAGGTGCGGAGACCTCGTTCATCTACAAACCGACGGCGGCGCGCTACGGCATGCTGCTCGCCATCGACGTGCTCGCCACCGAGCTGGCGCTGGCCAATCCTGAAGACAATCAAGAGCGTCTGCGGCGGATCAAACTGGCCCTCGACGAATACCGTGGCGGCGACGATCACCTGCCGCTGGGAGACTGACATGCTGTACGACACCCTGATTCGCAATGCCCTGATCATCGATGGCAGCAACACGCCCGGCTACCAAGCCGACGTGGCCATCCGCGATGGCCGTATCGAGCGCATCGGCGATTTGTCCGATGCCACGGCGACTGAAGAAATTGACGCCGCCGGCCGCGTGCTGGCGCCGGGTTTTATCGACGTGCACACCCACGACGACACCGTGGTCATTCGTCAGCCAGAGATGCTGCCAAAGCTCAGCCAGGGCGTGACCACAGTGATTGTCGGCAACTGCGGGATCAGCGCTTCGCCGGTGACGTTGAAGGGCGATCCGCCGGATCCGATGAACCTGCTCGGTACAGCGGCAGCGTTCGTTTATCCGCGCTTCAGCGATTACCGCGCGGCGGTGGAAGCAGCGAACACCACGCTGAATGTTGCCGCATTAATCGGCCATACAGCGCTGCGCAGCAATCATCTGGACGACCTGTTCCGCACCGCGACGCCGGATGAAATCGCCGCGATGCGCGAGCAATTGCGTGAAAGCCTTGAGGACGGTGCGTTGGGTTTATCCACAGGTCTTGCCTACGCCAGCGCCTACAACGCGTCCACCGATGAAGTCATGCAACTGACTGAAGAGCTGACGGCATTCGGCGCGGTGTACACCACCCATTTGCGCAGCGAATTCGCCCCGGTTCTGGAGGCTATGGATGAAGCTTTTAAAATCGGTCGACATGCGCAATCGCCGGTGATCATTTCCCACCTCAAATGCGCCGGCGTCGGTAATTGGGGGCGCAGTCCGCAGTTACTCGCATCGCTGGAAGAAGCGGCAAAAACCCACCCGGTCGGCTGCGATTGCTACCCGTATGCGGCGAGTTCTTCGACGCTGGACCTGAAGCAAGTCACCGATGCGCATCGCATCACCATCACCTGGTCGACGCCGCACCCGCAAGTCAGCGGTCGCGACCTGATCGACATCGCCGCTGAATGGAATCTGCCGCTGCTCGACGCCGCGAAACGCCTGCAACCGGCGGGTGCGGTGTACTACGGCATGGACGAGGCCGATGTACGAAGAATCCTCGCCCATCCGTTATCGATGGTCGGTTCTGACGGACTGCCGGAAGATCCGTTCCCGCATCCGCGTCTGTGGGGCGCTTTCCCACGGGTGTTGGGCCATTTCAGTCGCGATGTCGGGCTGTTTCCGCTGCACACCGCCGTGCACAAGATGACTGGGCTGTCGGCGGCGCGGTTTGGTTTGAAGGAGCGGGGCGAAATTCGTGAAGGTTATTGGGCTGATCTGGTGTTGTTCGACCCGGCGACCGTACGTGATGTGGCGGATTTCAACGATCCGCAACGACCGGCGCAGGGGATTGATGGCGTGTGGATCAATGGCGTGTTGAGTTATCGCGACGGGCAGGCGAACGGGCGCAGGGAAGGGCGGTTTCTGGCACGCGAAGGTGATTTACGCGAAGGTTTTCATTGATCTCAATGTCCCTGTAGGAGCTGCCGCAGGCTGCGATCTTTTGATCCACGTCTCATAGTGGCACTCTGAGATTAAAGAATGTCGCGACCAAGCCGAATTGCTGACATCCACCCCAGCTACGCTGCGGGGCCAACCAGTCAGGGAGCACCCCATGAGCTTCGGCAAAACCACCCCGATCCTGCGGATCTTCGATGAAGCCAAGGCCGTTGAATTCTACGTCGACTTCCTCGGCTTCAAGATCGACTGGCAGCATCGCTTCGAGGCGAACTTCCCGCTGTATCTGCAAGTGTCGCGTGGCGAGTGTGTGCTGCACCTGTCCGAGCATCACGGCGATGCGAGCCCGGGTTCGGCGCTGCGCATCGAGACCGATGAACTGGAGGTTTTCCAGCAGCAACTGCTGGCCAAGGACTACAAGTTCTCGCACCCGCAGATTCAGGCCATGCCGTGGGGCAGCCAGGACATGACCATCGCCGATCCGTTCGGCAATCGGTTGGTGTTTACCAATGCGATTAGCCTCTAGAACGAAAAGCCCCTCACCCTAACCCTCTCCCGGAGGGAGAGGGGACTGACCGCGTTGTCTTGTCGTTATGCATCGACCTGAAAGATCTGCAGCGATTATGGATTCACGGCAGCACTTTCAGGTCGTCGTATTTAGCGAACATCCCACGGTCGCCCCCTCACCCTAGCCCTCTCCCGGAGGGAGAGGGGACTGACCCGGGGATGCTTGAGAGATACACCGACCTGAACCTGCTTAGTCGAATCCATAATCGACTCGGTCATTCAGGTCGATGTATAGCACCAGACACCTCGGTCGGCTCCCTCTCCCTCGGGAGAGGGCTGGGGTGAGGGGAAAATGACACACCGCAAAAAGAAGCCAGCCACCCAACCCTTCCAGTTGGGCGGTGGGCTTTTGCGTTACTCGGTCGGCACTAACCTGTCCAACACGCGATTAACCGCCATTTCCGCCACCATCACCACTTGCGCAATACCCTGCAAAGTCTTGCGGTGGGTGCCTGCAAACAGCGCCGCATGGTTGTTTAGCATCACAGTGGCGGAGCCAAGGGTTTCGCTGGCGTCGGCCAGCAGGGATTCGGTATCGGCTTCGGGGTTGGCCATGTACAGCGTGTTGGGGGAGTAGGGCGCGGCCATGAGGTCGGCATTTGGCGGGCCGAGATAGTGATCGAGTGCGCGCTCGGCGGCTTCGTGGAATCTCTTGGAATCGGGGGATTCGTAGGGGGATGCCGGGTCGGTGGCCGGCGGGTTTGGCGTAACTTTTAACATTAACCAGATCCTCAAATTAAGCTGGCCACCGCTTCTCTACTAAAAGAAGTGGAGGCAGCTATGCGCAGGTTAGTAGACCGGGGATCTGGGAAACCGGCGCGCCCGAGGGCGCCCTACGCACAGCCACCATAACGTTCAGGCAAGACCCGACTGCTTGATGAGCTATACGCCCCAAATATTCCGGGCTACTAAACCCGATCACTGGAAATCAGTGACCGAATCAAGTTACGCAGCATGCTCAGGGCGCACAAGCCGGCGGATTCTGGCTTAGGCGTAGGTTATGGCGCAAGGATTTGTGGGCTGTTTCGCGTAACGCTGAGTGTCCTTAAACATCATCTTTGAAAGTGTTTATTGCGTTGTGGGGAGTGGCCTCATCGCGAGCAGGCTCACTCCTACAGTTGATCTTCAGTGAACGCAAATTCTGTGTCCCATACAGCCCCCCTGTAGGAGTGAGCCTGCTCGCGATGAGGCCGGAACATTCACCCCCGATGCATCTGCCGAAACTCCCCCGGCGGCATCCCCCGCCGACTCTTGAACGTGCGATGAAACGACCTCGGTTCGGTAAACCCCAGATACTGCGCAATGTCCTGAATCGGCAACGTACTGTTGAGCAAATAATGCTCAGCCAGCTCCTGGCGCAAATCATCCAGAATCTGTTGATACGACGTCCCCGCCTGATGCAACTGCCGCTGCAACGTACGCACTGAAACCGCGAGCTGCTCGGCCACCTGCTCCTTGCGCGGCAACCCCTCCTTGAGCAACTGCCGCAGAATGTTCTTCACCTGCTGCTCAAGTGACGCATCCGCAAGCGTCGCCATCAATCCCAGCGCATGTTCTTCCAGGGTTCGCAGCAATTGCGCATCCGCCTGACGCAACGGCAGCTGCAAATACGCCAGCGGCACGATCAGCGCCGAATACGGCTGATCGAACAACACCGGGCAATCGAAAAACGCCTCGTACTGCGCCGGCGTCGCCTCGGTCGGGCATGAATGTTCAAGCCAGACAGCGGCCGGCGACATCTGCGTATCGGCGATCCAGCGTGCATATTGCAGCCATGACCCCAGCACGTTCTCCACCAGATGCCGACGAATCCGCGGACGCTGATAACGACAGGTCCAGATCAGATGAACATGGCCATCCTGCACCTCGGCGCGACTGACGCCCATGTCGCCGACCAGTTTCTCGAACGGCATGATCCGGCTCATCGCATCACCGAGGGTCGCGCAGTTCATGGTGATGTAACCGAGCACGCTCCACGAATTGGGCAGGACGAAATTCGCCGCGTTGAGCCCGAACAACGGATCGCCCGAATGTTCGCAGAAATAATTCAGCAAGCGTTCATGCGCCTCGCCCGGCAAGCGCAGGGTGTTGTCGCTCAACTGCTGCGCCTGCAAACCCGCCGCCGCCAACGCAGGCTCGACGGCCATGCCCAGTTGTTCGGCGTGGCGCAGGTATTTGAGCAGCGGCGGAACCGAGGTGAAGCCAAGCGATTGCATGATCCCATTCCTTTGATCAACGGCAGTGGAGGCGGACGAATAGCCTGAAAGGTAATTTGAAACCCCGACTAAAGTAAATGGCTGACGCTTGCGCGACGTTTGACTCAATTGGCTACACGAACTGGCCGGATGCGACCGTGACACTTTGCGGCCGCTGGCTAGTATGGGGGCCTGAAATATCACTGAACTGACGGCAAAAAGGACACACGCATGCGACGCTGGAACGGCTGGGGAGATGCAACCACGGTGGTCGAACTGCCGGCCCAGGGCGCGGAGTTTCTTCATGAACGACTGGGCGAGGGGCGCGCGCTGGCCGATGCCACGCTTGAAGCGGCATTGGCGCGCGTACCGGCCTCGCGGTTGCAGGCGCATACCTTGTACAGCGTCGATGCCCATGACCGCTTGTTGCATGCCCGGGGCCAGAGCCTGCCGGACTGGCTGGCGTTGCGCGAAGGTGCGCTGGGCAATTATCCCGATGCCGTGGCGTTTCCCGAGACCTCTGAGCATATTCGCCAATTGCTGGCGCTCGCCCATGGACAGGATTTGTGCCTGATCCCGTATGGCGGCGGCACCTCGGTGGCCGGGCACATTAATCCGCCGGATTCAGCGCGGCCGGTGGTGACGGTGTCGCTGGCGCGGATGAATCGCCTGATCGATCTCGACGAACAAAGCCTGCTGGCAACGTTCGGCCCCGGTGCGAGTGGCCCGCAGGTGGAAAGTCAGTTGCGTGCGCGGGGCTACACGCTGGGGCATTTCCCGCAGTCGTGGGAGGCGTCGACATTGGGCGGTTGGGTCGCCAGCCGTTCCAGCGGTCAGCAGTCGTTGCGCTATGGCCGGATCGAGCAGTTGTTTGCTGGCGGAACACTGGAAACCTTCGCCGGGCCGATGCACATTCCAACCTTCCCGGCTTCGGCCGCCGGACCCGATTTGCGCGAAGTGGTGCTCGGTTGTGAAGGCCGTTTCGGGATCATTTCCGAGGTCAAAGTGCGGGTCAGCGCGTTGCCGGCGGATGAGCGTTTCTACGGTGTATTTCTGCCCTCTTGGACCAAGGCCCTGCAAGCCATCCGCCAATTGGCCCAGGCGCGCGTACCGCTGTCGATGTTGCGCCTGTCCAATGCGGTGGAAACCGAAACGCAACTGGCGCTGGCCGGTCATCCGCAGCAAATCGCCTGGCTGGAAAAATACCTGAAGCTAAGGGGGGCGGCAGAGGGCAAATGCCTGCTGACCTTCGGCGTGACCGGCAATCGTAGGCAAAACGCATTGTCGCTGACCCAGGCGCGGCAACATCTCAAGGCCTTCGGCGGCGTGTTCACCGGCACCTTGCTCGGCAAGAAATGGGCGCAGAACCGCTTCCGTTTCCCTTACCTGCGCGAGAATCTGTGGAACGCCGGTTACGTGGTCGACACCCTCGAAACCGCCACCGACTGGAGCAACGTCGACAACCTGCTCAACCTCATCGAAAACAGTCTGCGCGAGGCCTTGGCCGCCGAGGGCGAACGCGTGCATGTGTTCACCCACCTGTCCCACGTCTATGGCGAAGGTTCGAGCATCTACACCACCTACGTGTTTCGCCCGGCGGCGGATTACCCCGCGACGCTGGCGCGCTGGAAAGCGCTCAAACACGCGGCCAGCCAGACCATCGTCGACAACCACGGCACCATCAGTCACCAGCACGGCGTCGGCAAGGATCACGCGCCGTATCTGTTGCGCGAGAAGGGCGCATTGGCGATGGATACCTTGCAGGCGCTGAGCAAACACTTCGATCCGGCCGGGCGCCTCAACCCCGGCACGCTGCTGCCGGAGTGACGGCCATGAGTCAGGACTGGAACGCCGCGTGGCGCCAGCAGATTCTGCCAACACTGGCGGAGGAAACCTGGGATCTGATCGTCATTGGCGGCGGCATCAGCGGCGCCGGCATCCTGCGTGAAGCGGCGCGCCGTGGTTGGCGTTGTCTGTTGCTGGAACAGCGTGATTTTGCCTGGGGCACGTCTAGCCGATCCTCGAAAATGGTCCATGGCGGTTTGCGTTACATCGCTAAAGGACAATGGCGCCTGACCCGTGATTCGGTGCGCGAGCGTCAGCGCTTGCTCGACGAAGCGCCGGGGCTGGTCGAGCCGATGAGTTTCATGATGCCGCACTATCGCGGTGGTTTTCCCGGGCCTCGGGTGTTGGGTGGTTTGCTAAGCGTTTACGACGCCTTGGCGGGTCGGCGCAGCCATCGTTTTCATGACGCGCAGCAGCTGCGTTATCTGGCGCCTGGCGTGAAGGAAAATGACTTGCTCGGCGGCACCCGTTTTGTCGATGCACTGACCGACGATGCGCGGCTGGTGATGCGCGTATTGAGCGAGGCGCGCGCCGATGGCGCGGTCGTGGTTAACGGCATTCGCGTCGAACATTTGCTGCGAGAAAACGGCCGAGTGTGCGGCGTGCAGATCGAAGATTGCGAAGCCGGCGCGACCCTGCAATTGCGTTGTGGTGTGCTCGCGGTGGCCACTGGTGCGTGGGCTGAACGCTTGCGCCCGACTGAGACTCCACGGCAATTACGGCCGTTACGCGGCAGTCATTTATTGCTGCCGAGCTGGCGTCTGCCGGTGGCGCAGGCGTTCACGTTTCTGCATGAGCGCGACCGGAGACCGGTGTTCGTTTTTCCGTGGGAAGGCGCGACGGTGGTGGGCACCACGGATCTTGATCATCGCGAAGATCTGGATCAGAGCGCGAGCATCAGCGCTGAAGAACTCGACTATCTGCTGGCCGCCTGCACGCAACAATTCCCTGGCGCAGAAGTGATGGCGAATGACGTGTTGTCGACCTGGTCGGGCGTACGTCCGGTAGTCGGCAGTGCAGCGGGCGATCATCAACACAAACCCTCGAACGAAACCCGTGAACATGTGCTGTGGCAGGAGCCCGGTTGCGTGACCTTGGCCGGCGGCAAACTGACCACGTTCCGCCCGCAAGCCATCGAAGTGCTCAAGGCCTGCGCGGACATGCTCGAACGTCCCTTCGTCGATGACGCCGCGCCAGTGTTTGCCGCTGTGCCTGCGCTGCCGATTGCTGAATTGAATCGCCAACAATGGCGACGTCTGGCCGGACGGCATGGCCGCGACTTGCCGAGGCTGGCGCAATTGATCAAAGAAGTCGGCCACGACGCGGTCGGCGCTACGGACACTTTGTGGGCCGAACTGGCTTTCGCCTGCGAGTCTGAAATGGTTCTGCATCTCGACGATCTGCTCCTGCGCCGCACGCGTCTCGGTCTGCTGTTGCCTCATGGCGGCGAAGAATATTTCACCGCCATCCGCCAACTCTGCCAGCCACGACTGGCCTGGAGCGATGAACGCTGGCAGCAAGAAACTCAGCGTTATCGGGCGTTGTGGCAACGCCATCACGGTTTGCCGGATGCCACGCGTTGATGCCCCTTGAAGAGAGCTCCATGGATAACCACCCAAACAAGCGTTACCTGCTGGCGATCGACAACGGCACCCAGAGCGTGCGCGCGCTGCTCTTCGATTTGCAGGGCAATCTGCTCGGCAAAGGCAAGGTTGAATTGCAGGCGTATTACTCGACGCAACCGGGCTGGGCCGAGCAGGATCCGGAGTATTACTGGGCGAAACTCGGCGAGGCTTGTCAGCAGGTGTGGGCGCAGACTGGCATTGATCGTTCGCAGATTGCCGGTGTTTCGCTGACCACTCAGCGCGGTACGGTGATCAACGTCGATGCCGAGGGCAAGCCATTGCGTCCGGCGATTCTGTGGCTCGATCAGCGTCAGAGCGAAGTCGAAGGCGGGATCAAAGGGCCTTGGGGCTGGCTGTTCAAACTGGTCGGCGCGCAGGGCACCGTGGATTATTTTCGTGCCCAGGCTGAGGCGAACTGGATCGCTCAGCATCAGCCTGAGGTGTGGGCGACGACGGACAAGTTTTTGCTGCTGTCGGGGTTTCTCACCCATCGTCTTTGCGGACGCTTCGTCGACTCGGTGGGCTGCTGCGTCGGCTATCTGCCGTTCGACTTCAAACGCCTGAAATGGGCTGCGCCGAGTGACTGGAAATGGCAGGCGCTGGCGGTGCGGCCCGAGCAATTGCCGACCCTGCACAAACCCGGTGAAACCCTTGGCTACATCACCGCTGAAGCCGCTCGCCATACCGGTATTCCGGAAGGCTTGCCGTTGATTGCGGCGGGTGCCGACAAGGCCTGCGAAGTGGTCGGTTCCGGCGTGGTCGATACGAACACGGTGTGTTTGTCTTACGGCACCACGGCGACGATCACCAGCACCCGTTCGCGCTATCTGGAAATCGTCCCGTTGATTCCGCCGTACCCCTCGGCGGTGCCGGATCAGTACAACTGCGAGGTGATGATTTATCGCGGTTACTGGATGGTCAGCTGGTTCAAGAACGAGTTCGGTCTGCGCGAGATGCAGCAGGCGCAAGCGCAGGGTATCGAGCCGGAGCAACTGTTCGATGCGCTGGTCGATGCGGTGCCGCCAGGTTCGATGGGTTTGATGCTGCAACCGTACTGGTCGCCGGGGATTCGCGAGCCGGGTGTCGAGGCGAAAGGCGCGATGATCGGCTTCGGCGATGTGCACACCCGCGCGCATATTTACCGGGCGATTCTTGAAGGGTTGGCGTATGCGTTGCGTCAGGGCATGGAGAATATCGAGCGGCGTTCAAAGGTGTCGATCAAGCGTCTGCGCGTGGCCGGTGGCGGTTCGCAAAGTGATGCGGCGATGCAACTGACGGCAAATATTTTCGGCCTGCCGGCGGAGCGTCCGCATGTCTACGAAGCGTCGGGCCTGGGCGCGGCGATTTGTTGTGCGGTGGGGTTGGGATTGCACGTGGATTTCCCCACGGCCATCGCGGCGATGACCCGAGTCGGTGCGGTCTTCCACCCCCAACCCGAGGCACAAAAAATCTACGAGCAACTGTACAAAGACGTCTACCTGCGCATGTACCGCCAACTCAAACCGCTGTACCAGAGCATCCGCAAAATCACCGGCTACCCCGCCTGAAAACCCACCATAAATCCCCCTGTAGGAGCTGCCGAAGGCTGCGATCTTTTGATCTTGTTTTTTCAGATCAACATCAAAAGATCGCAGCCTTCGGCAGCTCCTACAGGGATCGTGTTGAGATTTGGAATGGCGCCATCGGAGAGTTTTTCTGGTGAGATCGGACAGTGTCAGCAGCGAGGTCGGTTGTTAGGCTCATCCCCCACGGCCTCTCCAATAAGAACCACAAGCCATGAAGCTGACCTTCCTCCTGTTGCTGCTTTGTGCAACGGCCCCGAGTGCCTGGGGCTGGTCGAACCATACGGTGGGCAGCTATCTGGCATTGCAGGATCTGCCGGCCTTGCGCGACGCGCCACTGGTCGAAGTCGAGCCGCTGGAAACCTTTCTTGCGCAGCAATACGAGGCCGTGAGTGCGCTGCTGGAGGAGCAGGAAACCTTCGCCCGCAAGCACTTCACTCAATACCCGCCGCGCCCCGACATCCTGAAATTACCCGCCACGCCGAGTGACAATCTGCGCCACGACTTCCTTACCGCGTTGCGCATCAATCCGCAGATTCATCTGGCGATGGTCATTCAGCCATTGCCGGGCAAAGACCTGCCCGAACGTACGCATCTGCAAGCCGATCAAGTCATGGTCGAACAGACCCTTTCACCATGGAATCGCCAGCGCTTTATCGTTGTCGCCGAGCATGAAAAAGTCGCCCCACTGGCGGTGCTGGCCAGCGCCGCCGATGAGCCGGATTACGGTCACGACATCAATCTGTTCAGCGACAACCCCGGTAACGTCGGCGCGCTCTACGGATTCGGCCCGCAGCCGTTCGGCGATGCACGGTTTCAATACAGCTCGCAGGCGCCGTTTCACATGGGCTTCTTCCACGAAAGCGCGGTGGTCTACGCGGCTGCCGGGTTCCTCGAACGCAGTTGGCCGGACTGGCGCGCGTATCAATACATGGGGCTGGCGCGACTGGCGTTTGCCAGCGGTCATCCGTACTGGGGCTATCGCTTTCTTGGCTGGGGCCTGCACCACATTCAGGACCTGACCCAGCCCTATCACGCCAAGCCATTGCCGGGCGTCGACCTCGCCAGTCTGCTGCTGCTGGAAGGCAAGGCAATCGCCGGTTTCGCCGAAGACAAACAGGCCGCCATCGAGCGCGTCGCCACGCGGCACATGGAAGTGGAGAAGTACCAGTCGACCTGGCTGCGCCGCTTGCTGCGCGTCGGGCAGCCGCATCCGATGCTCGACGCTTACGTCGATGTCGCCCAGGACAAACGCTATCCGCCGTACTCGGTGGACTACCTGCGTGAAGTGGTCAGTGCCGAGTCGGTCGACGATTCCGCAGCCTTCGACGAGGCCATCGGCCAGTGGCTTGCAACGGCGCCAGCGACCAGTGATTTCAGCAGCGGCAATCAGCTGCAACGGGAAAATTTCGACCATCCGGCGCTCAATCAGCAGCTGTTCAAATTGCTCGGCCATTTCGGCGCGCACAGCCGGATTTACGTCAGCGCGGGATTGGCACCCTAGCCCTCGCGGCAGGATAAAAAAACAATAAAAAAACAGGGAAGGAGGAACACATGATCAACACTCGATTGCGCCTGACGGGCGCCGCGCTGCCCGGTGTCGGCCTCGCCGGCTTGCTGCAACTGTGCGCAGTCGATGGCGCGCACGCGGTGGAATTCAGCGTGCTCGACAAACAGGTCACCGGCTCGTTCGACACGACCTTGTCCTACGGTCGTTTGTGGCGGGTGCAGGGTCGCGATAAAAGTAACGATGACGTCAACACCAACGACGGCAATCGCAACTTCGACACCGGGCTGGTTTCCGAGGTGTACAAGATCACCTCCGAGCTTGAAGCCAACTATCAGAACTACGGTTTGTTCATGCGCGGCACCGCGTTTTACGACACGCAGTTGATGGACAAGCGCAACAACTACTACGACAACAACAGCCCTTCGCAACCAAGCCAGAGTTACCCGCAGGACGACCGCTTCACCAGTCAGACCCGCGACATCGCCGGCAGCCGCATCGAGATGCTCGACGCCTATGTACACGGCAGTTGGGACGTTGCGCAGATGCCGGTGACCGCGCGTGTCGGCCGTCAGGTGTTCAACTGGGGCGAGGGGATTTTCTATCGCGGCGGGATCAACACCACCAACCCGGTGGACGCCGCGAAGTACCGTTTGCCCGGCGCCGAAGTGAAAGAAGTGCTGGTGCCGGTCGAGGCGCTGAGCTTCAACATCGGCCTGACCGATTCGCTGACCATGGAGAGTTTCTACCAGACCAACTGGAAGGAAACTCGCATCGATCCGGTCGGCACTTTCTACTCGCAGACCGATCTGTTCGCTGACGGCGGCAACACCGGTTACAACAATTTCAGCGGCACCGCACTCGATACGCCGGTGCCGGGATTTGGCAATGTCATCGGTTTGTACAGCGCGCTGGGCAACAACCCGTTGCTGGGGCCGGTGCTGAAATCCACCGGGCTGTACGCCAACGGGGTGACCCCGGCCTACGGCAATACCTTGAAAGTGGCGTCGATCGGCAAAGACTACAACGCGCGCAACGACGGCCAGTTTGGCTTCGCGTTTCGCTACATCGCCGAGCAACTCAACAGCACCGAGTTCGGTTTGTACATGGTCAACTACCACGCGAAGGAACCGACCATCGCGGCGGATCTCGGCGGTTACAAGGGCATCGACATGAACGCCCTGACCAACCTGCTGGCGGGCGTCGCGGGCGATCAGGCGGGAGCGCTCGCCAACGGTCTGGCCACCGCTGATGTGATGGGCAATATCCAGGCGCATCGGCGTTACGCCGAAGACATCCGCATGTATGGCTTCAGTTTCAACACGACGTTGGGCGAGGCCTCGGTGTTCGGTGAAATCGCTTATCGACCGAATCTGCCGATCGGCGTCGCGGCGACCAACGATTTGATTGGCGACCTGGCCAACGGTGCGGCTGTGGCGGTGACGGGTCGGTCGATCAATGTCGGTGGGCAGATGGTCAACCTCAACAGCGAGATCAACAACGCCGAACGTGTCGAAGCGTTCAACACCTCGCTGGGGACCATCTACAACTTCGGCCCGACGGCCTCGTTCGACTCGCTGTTCGGCATCTTCGAACTGGCCTCCGAACACCTGCGCGGCAGCAGTCTGCAATACACCGCTTATGACGGCACGAACCGTTATTACGCGGGTACCGGTAACTATTCCTATGTGTCGGGCGGTGATCGCGACGATCAGGTCAACCGTGATTCCTACAGCTACACGGCGATGCTCAACGGCACGTGGAACGACGTGTACGCCGGGGTCAACGTCTCGCCTTACATCGTTTACAAGGACGACTTCCAGGGCAACAGCTACCAGGCCGGCAACACCATCGAAGGGCGCAAGGCCTACACGCTGGGGATCAAGGCCAACTACCAGAACAAGCTCGAGGCCGAACTGCAGTACACCGAGTTTTACGGCGGCGGGCAGAACAACGGCATCCGCGACCGCGACAACGTCGGGTTCAACCTCAAGTATTTCCTTTGATACCCAGAATATCGACGCACCCCTTGTAGGAGTGAGCCTGCTCGCGATGGCGGACTTTCAGTCGTTGTAGGTGTTGTCTGACACACCGCTATCGCGAGCAGGCTCACTCCTACAGGGGAACTGCGGAGCATTGCAGACCTCACTCCCATTTCGGAGATTGATCATGTTTCACACTTCACGATTGACCAAGACCACGCTCGCGCTCGTCATGAGTCTGGCCGCCGGCAGCGTCTTCGCCGCCATAACCCCGCAACAAGCCGAACAACTGAAAACCACCCTGACTCCCATGGGCGCCGAGCGGGCTGGCAACGCCGCCGGCACCATCCCAGCGTGGACGGGCGGCATCACCCAAGCCCCCGCCGGTTACAAGTCGGGTCAGCATCACCCCGATCCGTACGCCGCCGACAAACCGCTGTTCACCATCACCAAAGCCAATCTCGACCAGTACAAAACGCACCTCAGCCCCGGCCAGATCGCCTTGTTCAACAGCTATCCCGACACCTTCCAGATGCCGATTTACCCGTCCCGCCGCTCCGGCTCGGCGCCGCAATGGGTGTACGACAACACCCTGAAAAACGCCACCTCGGCAAAGTTGCTCGAAGGCGGCAGCGGCTTCTCCGATGCCTACGGCGGCGTACCGTTTCCGGTGCCCAAGGACGGCATCGAAGTGTTGTGGAACCACATCACCCGCTATCGCGGCATCTACGTCGTGCGCCGCGCCTCCGAAGCGCCGGTCCAACGCAACGGCAGCTTCGCGCTGGTCACTTCGCAGCAGGAAGCGCTGTTTAACTACTACCGCCCGAACGGCCAGTTCGCTGACCTGAAAAACATCCTGTTCTACTACCTCGCCTTCGTGAAAAGCCCGGCGCGACTGGCCGGTGGCGCTGCCCTCGTGCACGAAACCCTCGACCAGCTCAAGGACGCGCGCCAGGCCTGGATCTACGACGCCGGCCAACGCCGCGTACGCCGTGCGCCGAACCTCGCCTACGACACGCCAATCGCCTCCTCCGATGGCCTGCGCACCGCCGACGACACCGACCTGTTCAACGGCTCGCCGGATCGCTACGAGTGGAAGCTCAAGGGCAAACAGGAAATCTACATTCCCTACAACAATTACAAAGTCGGCAGCCCCGACGTGAAATACGCGCAACTGCTCACCCCCGGCCACCTCAACCCGCAGTTCACCCGCTACGAACTGCACCGGGTCTGGGTGGTGGAAGGCAACCTCAAACCAGGTTCGCGACACATCTATTCCAAACGCGTGCTGTTTCTCGATGAAGACAGCTGGGGCGCCGCACTGGTCGATCAATACGATGGGCGAGGGGAGTTGTGGCGCGTGTCGATGGCCTACCTGAAAAACTTCTACGACCTACCGACCACCTGGAGTGCGCTGGACGTCTTCCATGATCTACAGGCGCGCCGTTACTACGTGCAGAACCTTGATAACGAAGAAGCGGAGACCGTGGATTTTGCGCAACCGGTGCCGGAGGACGCGTATTTCATGCCGTCGGCGTTGCGCCAGCGTGGGACTCGTTAAGCGGGATACCATTGGTAAAGTTGCCGGGTTTTGATAGTTGAAGATGTGCTAGCCTGCAATCAATGATTTCATTGATTGCAGGAGGCGTCGTGGCCAGCATTACAATTCGAAACCTTGATGAAAAGCTCAAGGAACAACTGCGCATCACCGCGGCTCACAATGGGCATTCCATGGAGGAAGAGGCTCGACTTATTTTAGGCCGGGCTCTGACAACGGTAGACCGTGCCGGTGGCCTTGGCAGCCGAATCCGCAACAGATTCAGTGCTGTCGGCGGAATAGACCTCGATTTGCCGGAGCGTTCAGAGAAAGCCACTGCGGTGGATTTCTCCGAATGATAGTGCTTGATACCAACGTTCTATCAGAGTTCATGCGAGTCGAGCCAGCGTCCCGGGTGCTTGCCTGGGTTGATGCGCAACCCGCGATGGAGCTGGCAGTGAGTGCCGTGACCGTGGCAGAAATACTTCACGGCATCGCTCGGCTGCCTTCCGGAAAGCGCAAACAAAAACTTGAAGCCCATGCCATGGCGATGTTCGAAGAAGACTTTGCCGGACGTATTTTGTCTTTCGACGCTCATGCCGCTGTCGAGTACGCAACGCTTGTTGCGGATTGCGAATCAAAAGGCCGCGCGATTTCGATGGCCGATGCGCAAATTGCTGCGATCTGCCGAACCCATGGCGCCCCCATCGCTACCCGTAACGTGAAGGATTTCGAGTTCAGCGGTGTGGAGATGATTAACCCGTGGGCAGCCTGAGGCTCACTAACGCGAAGTAGATAGCCCCTGAGAAAGCTCGCTACCCACATGGCACTGTAGGAGCGGCCGAAGGCTGCGATCTTTTGATCCTGCTTCAGATTGTTCAAAAGCGAAGATCAAAAGATCGCAGCCTGCGGCAGCTCCTACATGATGCGAGTTTTCCGGAATATCCAGGTGACAGGCCTGACGCAATCGCGGGCAAGCCCGCTTCCACAAGGTTATGAGTCGAACACAACATCTGTGAACGACTGAAAAACCTGTGGGAGCGGGCTTGCCCGCGATTGGTTTTTTGCTTTAGCGCTGTACGAAGATCAAACGCGGAAATGGCTTACCATCTGCTGCAACTGACCACCCAAACGCGCCAGTTCAACACTCGACGCCGCCGTCTCATCACTGGCTGCGGCGGTCTGTTCCGACACATCGCGCACGTTGATGATGCTGCGGCTGATCTCTTCAGCCACGGCGCTTTGCTGTTCAGCCGCCGCAGCAATCTGCTGGTTCATCGACTGAATGTTCGACACCGTGCGGGTGATGCTTTCCAGTGACAGGCCAGCTTTGCGCGTCAGCGCCACGCTGCTGTCAGTCAGCGCGCGGCTGTTGCTCATTACCGCCGACACCTGCTGGGTGCCGTTCTGCAGACCGGCGACCAGGCCTTCGATTTCTTCGGTGGACTTCTGCGTACGCTGGGCCAGGCCACGAACTTCGTCGGCGACCACGGCAAATCCACGACCGGCTTCACCGGCGCGCGCTGCTTCGATCGCGGCGTTGAGGGCGAGCAGGTTGGTCTGTTCGGCAACGGCTTTGATCACGTCCATGACGCTGCCGATCTTGTCGCTTTCCTGTTGCAGCACGCTCATGGCTTCGGTCGAACGCACCACTTCGCTGGCCAGACGTTCGATCTGCGCGATGGCTTCGTTCACCACTTTGTCGCCTTCACGGGCTTCGCCGTCAGCGGCGGCAGCGGCTTGCGAGGCTTCTTCGGCGTTGCGCGCGACTTCCTGCACGGTGGCAGTCATCTCGTGCATCGCGGTGGCGACCTGATCGGTTTCGATCTTCTGGCTGTTCACACCGGCGCTGGTCTGTTCGGTGACGGCCGACAGCTCTTCGGCGGCGCTGGCGATCTGGGTGACGCCGTCGCGGATGCCGCTGATCAAATCACGCAAGGTCACGCCCATGCGCGCGATGCCTTGTTGCAGCACGCCGAGTTCGTCGCGGCGGGTGACGGTGACGTTCTGGGTCAGGTCGCCGCTGGCGATGCGCTCGACCACGGCCAGGGTTTCCTGCAGCGGACGGGTGATCTGACGGGTGATGATCACCGCAGCAATCACGCCCACCAGCAGTGCCAGCAGCGTGCTGATCAACTGGAAGGTGCGTGCTTGGGCGCTTTCGACATCGCGGCGGTCGAGTTGAATCTGGTACAGCTGCTCGCTGGTGTTGACGATCGCGGTGCCTTGATCGGTCATTTCCTTACGGGCCTGTACGGCGTCAGTGTTGGCATTTTTATAGGCCATCAACGCGCTGCGATAGTTGACCAGTGCGGTTTCCAGCTGACGCAGGGCGTCTTGCTGAGAATCGGCGAAATGCACGTTCAGTTGCTTGAGGCTGGCGATCGCGACATCCAGTTGGCCGACGGCTTTCTGCTCTGTTTCGGCGTTGGTGGCGGCGGTGTAGCCGCGCACTTCGTAGCGGGCGAGGATGAACGCTTCCTTGGCGGCGGTGATCGCCTGGAACTGTGCGAAACGCTGCTCGCTCATGTCCATCTGCTGCACGCGTTTGCTGATCGATTCGATCTGGTTGTACGCGGTCTCGGCACTCACGCTCATGCTGTCGCGCGCGCTGTTGCCGGTGCGGTAGGCGTTGCGCATTTTGTTCAGCGACGTCTGGTATTCAGCGATGGTCGCTGCCTGCTCCTTGAGCAGTTTGACGTTTTCCGGGCTCTTGAAGCTGTTGATCAGCTTCTGTTGTTGCGCGGCAAAACTTTCAAGGGTGGTCTGCACGTTCTGCGCGGCGGTTTCGTCGCCGTTGGTCAGCATGTATTGCAGGCGCACCACGCGCAGTTTGGTCAGGCCGGCGTTGAGCTGGGTGATGTCGCTCATCCAGTTGCTGCGGTCGATCAGGCCACCTAGGCTGGTCCAGCCCGTCAGGGCCAGCACGCAGGTCAGGGCTAGTACCAGGCCGAAGCCCAGGCCCAGTTTCATGTTCACGCTGATGTTGCCGAACCAGCTATTCATCACAAATCCTCCAGAAACGTAGGGTTTCTTGTCGTCGGTTAGGCTGGAAGATTGTTGTTTTTTTGAGCCAGCAAGGGTGTTAGCAGGTCTGTATCGGCCGCAAATCCGAGAGCTGAAAGGATTTTGTCGGACAGAATTTGTAACAACGGATCCCAAGACTTTTTTCACATGGGTTTCACTGGCTGCCGACGCCCGCCTCTGTACCTTCGCCGCATCGAATGACAAGTGATGCAGGCTGGCGAGGCGGCTTTTTGTGGAATTGAGACTGAGTCTGTTCGGCGTCAAACGCTCGATCGATCTGAGCGGTCTGGCGCGTTTTCGCAACACTTGGGTGGTGTTGGCGGCATCGGCACTGGTGATACCGCTGACGTTGTGGTTGCTCGCCCCGGCGGCGGTCCCCGACCTGGCCCATGGCAATGTGGCTGGCGCGCAGGCGTTGGCAACGGGTTGGGAAAAGGGCGAGATGATCGTGCTGGTGCGCCATGTCGAGCGTTGCGATCACTCCAAGGCGCGCTGCCTGAGTGGCAATGACGGCATCACCGACCGCTCGCGCAGCGTGGCGGTCGCGGTCGGCGCGCAATTCGAGCAACTGGGGCTGAACAATGCCGACATCTATAACAGCCCGATGGTGCGCACCGTGCAGACGGCCGGGTACATGTTTAACCGTGCGGCGACCGGCGAAGACTGGTTGATCAGTTGCAAGGGGCGCATGTTGCAGGAGGCGCTTGCGCACAAGATCCCGGGTCGTAACTTGATTCTGGTGACCCACAGCGAATGCATGGCGCAGATCGAAAAAGACCTGAAGGTGCCCGCTTCCGATCCCGGCTACGGCTCTTCGCTGTTTGTTTCCGCTGCCAGTCCGGCGGCGCCGAAAATGCTCGGCTTCATTGAAGCCTCCGACTGGCACACGGTGACCACCGAATGAATACTCGTTTTTACGCTTACAACTTCGGCATCCCGCTGGCCTGCGCGGCGTTGGTGTTCCTGATGTTCGACATGACCAAAATCGACATCGCCTTCAGCAATCTGTTGTTCGATCCGCTGACCCAGACGTTCCCGCTCGACAAAATCCACTTCTTCGAAAAGCTCACGCACAAATGGGCGCGGATCATTCCGAACTGGACGGCGGAAATCGCCCTGATCGGCGCGATGCTCTCGGTGGTCTGGCCGTTGGTCAATCCGCAGAAGCGCCCACGACTCGGGGGGGTTCTCGAGCGAAGCAAAGTTGCTCCGCTGCTGCGATTTGCCGCCGATCACCGTAGGGATTTTTTCTTCGTCGTCGTTGCGTTTGCCGTTTGCACCGGCGTGATCCATTTCCTCAAGGCGCACACCAGCGTTTACTGTCCGATCGAGACCACGCTTTACGGTGGAAAAATGGCTCACGTGGAGTGGTACAACAATTTCCAGCTGTTCCATGAAGCGGGAGAGGGACGCTGCTGGCCGGGCGGGCATGCGTCGGGCGGTTTTACCATGCTGGCGTTGTACTTCGTTGCGCGCCGTTACCAGTGGCGCTTTTCCAGCGCGATTCTGTGGGGTTCGCTGCTGCTCGGTTTTGTCTATGGCACGACACGGGTCCTGCAAGGTTGGCACTACATGTCCCACACGTTCTGGGCCGGAATATTCGTCTGGCTGGCCTGTTTACTGACGGCACTGGCGTTTTATGGCCGGGCGCGGCTGGAGCTGCCGGTGTTGCAGAAGCATCAACGGCCAGAGCCCGCCAGCACCTTGGCAACTCCCTTGAGCAACGAATAACCCTGTGGCGAGGGGGATATGTGGCGAGGGGATTTATTCCCGTTGGACTGCGCAGCAGTCCCCTTCTTTCTTGAATCAAAAGAGGGGGCGCTGCGCACCCCAACGGGGATAAATCCCCTCGCCACAAAGGTTGTATTCAGTCTGCTTCAGTTGCTGACAAAGTAGTACGCCTGGCGCCCGACCATCATGGTCTTCAACACTTTCAGCGGTGCGGCCGGCTCGGTGTCGGCCGAGATCACCGCCACATTGGTGGCTGCCGCAGCGAGAAACTCGCGCAATTGCGCCTCGGTATCCAAGCCTTTAAGAACGCTCTGCGTATAGAACACACTCGCCCCGCCCACCCGTTCATTGGCTTGAAACAACGCAACCTGATGACCGTCCGCTTGCAACGCTTGAATGTGTTCGGTCAGCGGCAGGAACGACAGGTGTTTATCAGCGTTCGGCAACGTCCACTGTGCGGCAACGAGGTAGCTGCCGATCACTACGGTAAGCACAGCAGCGGCCAATGCCTGACGATGCCTCGCGATTCGGCTGACAAAACCATGGGCGGATTCGTACGCTTTCAGCTTGTCGAACAACACACCGGCAAACTCGGCCGCAATCACCGCCGCCGCCGGGGTCATCGACATCAGGTACACCGTGCGTTTGCTCGACGCCAACGTCAGCATCACGAATTGCGCAACGATCCACAGGCTGAAAAACAGCAGGTATCGGTTGGCCTTCAGTTGTTTGCGAAAATGCCACAGCCCCAGATAAACCAGAATGTTCCACGGCAGAAAGGCTTCCGGCAGCTTGGCCAGGTAGTAGGAGAACGGCTCATAGTGACCGGCCTCGACGAACGATCCGCTGAAGCGGCCGACGCTGTTGGTCAGCAGCACTTCCTTCACCGCTTGCGCGCCGCCATGTTGATAGAGCACTGCGAGCCAGATCATCAGCGGAATCAGCCCGACCAGAGTCAGTAATCCTGGCCACAGCCAGTCAGCGACTTTCAGGCGCTTGTCGAGCAGATTGTCGGCCAGCAAGTAAGCAAAAATCACCACCCCCGGCATTGCCAGCCCCAGCACACCTTTACTCAACGTGGCGATGGCAATCCCGCCGACAAACAGCAACGAATTACCCACGCTCGATGCGCGTTGCGCCTGAAAAAATGCCAGCAACGCCGCTGTTACGCCGAGCGCCAGCAGCGCATCCTCGCCAACCCCGCGCACGTTGCTCCAATAACTGGCCATGGTCGCCAGTAAAATCCCGGCCGCCCAGGCGATCATTTTTGGCCGTTCGAAACGGCGCAACATGCCGTAGAGCAACATCACGCTGAGTAAGCCGGCCACCGCCGACGCCAACCGCACCGCCCACGGCGACACACCGAAAAGCCGCATGGCGCCGGCATCGAGCCACAAACTCAGCGGTGGTTTTTCCAGAAACGGTTCGCCGAACAACCGAGGTGTCACCCAGTCGTTGTCGAGGTGCATCTCCATGGCGATGCCGGCGACGCGAGCCTCGGTGGAGCCTTGCAATTGATGGTTGCCGAGGGCGAAGAAAAACAGCAAAGCGGCAAGCAGAAACAATGAAGTGGCGGCACGCGACATGGCATTCAGGCAACCGGAAGGGGCGGGAGGCCTGAGCATACTTCGCCAATGCTTAACAAATTGTGAAACTCACGCCAGTCGTCGTGACCAACGCTGGTCCGGCGCCTCGAATGCCGGGTTGATCAACGCGGTCAGCACGTGATCCTGCCAGCGCCCGGCAATGTTCAGATACGCCTTGGCGTAACCCTCACGCTCGAACCCGAGCTTTTCCAAGAGCCGTGCGCTGCGTTCATTGCCGGGAATGTAGTTGGCCATGATCCGGTGCAGGTTCTGCGTATCGAACATGTAGGCGATACCGGCCTCCAGCGCTTCACGCATTAGCCCCTGACCTTGATGCGCCTCATCGATGTGATAACCCAGATAACACGCCTGAAACGCCCCGCGAATGATTCCGCTGAAATTGCACGCGCCGATCATCTGCTGACCGTCCTGCGTCAACAACGCGAAATGCATCGCCAGCCCGGCTTCAAAGGCGCTGGCCTGAATTTCGAGTCGTCGGCGAATCTGCTCGGTGGAAAAGTACTCGGTGGTGCGAATCGGTGACCAGGGCGCGAGGTGGCGCAGGTTACGCTGGTAGAACTCACTTTCGAGGCCGGCCTGATCCGGCGCGAGTATCGCCAGCGTCAGGCGTTGGCAGGGCAGGGACAGCAGCGGCATCGGGCGCTCCGGTGAGTGGTATCAGAGGACAGGAAAACACAAATGCCCTATAAATTCTGCCTGTTTGTTGCACATACCCCTGTAGGAGCTGCCGCAGGCTGCGATCCTTTGAACCTGTTTTTTAACATCAAAAGATCGCAGCCTGCGGCAGCTCCTGCATTGGCCGTTTTGAGGAGGAGCAAATGGAATTTGCGTTTACGGTCGGCGCCGAATCGCTGACGTTGAGGCGTGCGGATCCGGTGTGTTGCTGAATCGGCCGGGTTCAGGTTGATCCGCATTCATCCACAGGCCCGCCATTCACTACGCCACGGTTTGCAAGACACCTGGGTTTATCGCTTCGACGGCAAACGCCAGGCAAAAAAAAGCCCGCGGGAGAGCCGCGGGCGAACCGTAGTTTCTTGAATGAGCGAGCGGACTGTACAGGTTTGATTGTGAAGGGGCAGTGAAGAAAAATTCATTTCTCCGGCAACCTGTCTAGCCCGGTTCAGGGCAGATGATCGGCGGCGAAATCGGCTTCCGACCGAGCGCGTAAACGGCCCTTGCGACAGGCATCCTGGAAACGTTCGAAATCACGTTCGTTCTGCGCGGTGTACTGTTGCGCGTACTTCAATAACGCATCGGCCAATGCATCGCCCTTGCCGATGTAACCGCTGATCTGCGCCGCTAACCCGGACGCCTTGGCATGCGCGCGAGCCAGCGCGCGGCCGCAGACCCGACCGTAAGCGGCGAAGGTTTCGGCGTCGAAGGTTTCCAGTTCGGCGGAGATTTTCATGTCGCGCAACTGCCGCACATAGAAATGCCGACCGCTGGGGCCAGTGGTCCAGCCGAGAAACAGGTCGCTGGCGGCTTGCATCAAGCGCTGCCCCTCGACCACCCGCTGACCTTCATGGCGTACCCGCGATTTGGCTTTGACGTAATCGGCGAGTACCGAGCGCCGCGCCTCCTTGAATTGCAGGAACAGCGGGAACTCCTGATCGTCGGTCAGCAACGCCACCAGACAGCGGGTACCGACGCTGCCGACACCGACGACCTTGAAAGCCAAGTCCTGCACGTGAAACCGTGACAGCAGCTCGCGCCGGTCGGGCTGCAGCGTGCCGCGATAATCACGCATGAAAGTGTCGTACAGCGGACGCCAGTCCGACAGCCGCAGCCAGTCATCCTCGGCATCGAGCAGCGTGGTGTTTTTATGCAGATGGAAAATTTCCGGTAGGTCATCACGAATAATCAGACGCCCATGCTTGTCACGCTCGCTGATCTTCGGCAGCAATTCAGCGTGAGTACGCCGCTCGGCTTTCTCGATGGCGCGCTCGACATGCTCAAGGGTACTTTTGCGTGCCTGGGCGAGCAGGTCGGTATAGCTGATCGACTCGTACCAGTTCTCCAGCGAACTCTGCTCCGCACACTCCAGCAAGGTCGCCTGATAAGCGCCGACCATGTCGCGGCAGACCTCTTCCTCGACCGACTCGCCATGGCGCAGATCACGCGCGGCCACCACAAAACTTGCGGCCAGGCGTTTCAAGTCCCACTCCCAAGGCCCGGGATGTGCCTCGTCGAAATCATTGACGCTGAACAACAGATTGCGCTCCGGCGTGGCGAAACCACCGAAATTCATCAGGTGACAATCGCCACAGATCGGCAGGTTCAGGCCCATGGTCGCCGTCCCCGCCAAGTCATGCGCCTGCAACAACGCATTGCCACGAAAGAACGTGAAGGGCGACACCAGCATGCGCCCATAACGCAACTCGACCAGCGACTCGACGCGGCCCTGACTCGACGCCTTGATCAACGGAATCGGATCGCGATTCATCTTGCCGGTGACAGCCTGATCACTGCGCGAACACTTCTTGCGCGCGTCCTTGCCTTGTTGCATGCGGTCTTTAAGGGCAGTCATGGTGGCTCGATGTGGCGGAATGGGCGCTGTGAGTGTAGAAGCGCTTTTGCGGTTTATCCGCCCGTGCCCGCATCACCCTTGGCGAGCTTTATCGACAGCGTGTAATTCGCCACCGCGTTACGTCGCGCGGCATTGCGCATGAGGTAGACCTGAACCGTGTACTCACCGTCGGCAGGCAGCACCCCCGCAAAGTGATTGCCCATCATCGAACCGTTGAACAGCGCGCTGTCCGCACCTTTGGCGCTGATGTTGAAATACGCCGATGTGCTGGATGGCTTGAAATCGACGGTCAACATCTGCCCAGCCTTGACGTTGAGCGTGTACTGCGCCGTTTGTTCGCCCTTGATCGATTGCTTGATCTGGAGATGGTCGGCGCCCGCCTTGAACACGACTTGCTCGACTCGCGACGCGGGAGACTCGGCTGCGTGGACGGACAGGGAGAGCAGGGCAGCCATGACGGCGGCGATCCAGGTATTCATGTTCAACCTCGTTGCGCTTTGGAGTTTGCAGCATAGAGGTCATCGAGAGCTCTCGCTTAAACGTGGTGCGGATTAAATGTTGCGGGATTTGAGTGTGGGGGTGAGGGGAGAGCATTGTGGCGGGGGGACGGGGGGCAGCGCGGCGAGGGTCAGTTCGGCTTGGTGAGCGGGATCTCCAGAAACGACAAAGCCCGCACTTGGCGGGCTTTGTCGTTGAGAGTTGGTGGAGCCGGGTGGGATTTGAACCCCCGTCCTGCGCACGGACGGCGATGGCTGTACGCTCAAAGTTGGCATAAGGCTTTCATTGTGTTCAGTATCACTGCCGGCCTGGGCAAGCGTTGTGACACCATCCCAGCCATCCCAGCCATCCCAGCCATCCCAGCCATCCCAGCCATCCGGGCCGACTTCGAGCACGGCAAACGCTGGCACTGCCTCCTCATTCATCTCCAAGCGGCTGATGTATCGCCGAAGCAGTACCGCATTGTGTTGCTCGGCCGGGCGCGGGTCGGCAGACTCTTCCTACCTTTAAAGGAGTCGACCTGCTCTTGAAATGGCGGATTGCTATGGGATACTGCCATTGCTGCACCTATTCAATACGGAAGCCTATGGAGGGCTTTAAATGAGCATCAATCAAGACTTGGAAAGAGTTTCCCGTGATGCCCAGACGGTGATGCTTTTAACTATCTTTGCAACTTCTGCCGTTTCGGAACCTGATTTCGACAAAGGTAGTTATTTCATAAAGCTTGAGGGCAGCCTCGACAAGATGGAGAAGGCGAAGAAACCGTTCGACAAGGATCTTCTCGAAATGGCCCGCATCGCGATCGCAGCAATCAAAAATCCCTGATTACACCATAGAGATCAACCAGACCCACCGCCATTTTTTATCACTCACGGAGTTGAAGATGGGAATATCGCTTTATTACGATTTCCAAGAGTGCCAATGCCTAAATACTACAGGGCAACTTGTAACTATCCCCGCAGGGCGTTACGTCGTCACCGAGCTGAGTTCGGTAACTGTCGTTGTAGGCTCAAATAGCCTTGACCTAGAAAAAAACGCTTTCAACCAACTCAAAGCACAGCGAAAAGTCAACATACCGCTGGGCTAGTAGCTCTGCACAGAGGTTTTGACCGGTGGAACACGGTTGCTTGGACATGCGCGATACCTGCTGCTTTTACAAGTACGGTGATCAACTGGTTAAAATCTCTACAGAGCCATTAGCCGTTCACCCTTTGCGATAATGGTGTTTTAGAGAATACTTGCTTTGCTTTCATCCCTGCCAGAGCGTCAGATGCTGGCATCCATCGACCATATACCTTGGCAAACATGGTCCAATCGGTGTGCCCCATCTGTTTAGCCACCCACATTGGATGCTCGCCAGCCGACAGCATCATCGACGCGTAGGTGTGCCGAGTCTGAGAGGGCCGGCGGTAGCGGACGCCAGCTTTTTTCATCGCTGGTACCCACATTGCTTTCCGGATCGGACCATCGCCCTGTAGTGGTCAACTAATCCCGGACAAAGTGTTTTTACACACTCTGGGCCAAAAGCGGGCTTATGCCTGGGAGAGAAGGTTGGCTTTCTCGACGAGATGACAAAATACCACCTCCTAGGTTACCGTCGGAGAAGAGTTTCATCCCGAGGGAAGGGTTATGGAAGATTGGCTTACAGGTAGGAACCAAATCAATTGATCAAATTCCATTCTGAACATCCGGCTGACGAAGATGTGTTTCCCGGTGGCAGCCATGAAAAGGTTGCTGAGGCGATGCGGCAATACATTTGTTCGCCGAGCTCCTCAAGGGTGATCGGTCTGGACGGCGAGTTCGGTTCCGGTAAGAGCTCGATTCTCCAGATGCTCAAGGCCAAGCTGGTCAAGGAGAAAGCTGACTATCGGGTCTGGTTTTTCGACTGTGAACAGAACTATCAGGGCTCCACGAAAAGCAACTTCATTGAGTTGTTCACGGACGTAGTGCTCAGCGACGTTAAGCAGGGTAGCTCCGAGGAGAAACTGGTCAAAGAATGTCGGGACAAGGCTCTCGGCCGGCAATTTACTTACAAGAAGAAAACGACCAGCAGATTGAGTGCGTGGGCAATTGCCCTCGTCGTAAGCGTGTTCTTCTCGTCCACCTCTTTCAAAGAAATTTTCACGATCTGGCGAGCCAAGCCAGTAGATTGGTCCCTCTTCCTGATTCATTTGTTCGTATTTCTTACGCCACTTTTGGTAGTGCTTGCGGCGTGGTTAAGGAATCGAGATGTGGTCGAAGAGGACGGTGAGAAGTGGAGCCTTCTTAGTCTGTTCAAAGGGTCAACCGATGACACGATCAACGAGAAGATCGTCGTGGCAAAAGAAGTAACTCCTCTTGACCTAAAGCGGACTCTAACAAACCAACTACGAGCCGTTGCCAGTAACCAATATGTTGTGATTCTGGACAACTTAGACCGTCTACCCAAGGATAGTCTGCGGGCAGTATGGAGTGACCTGGAGATTTTTACCTCTGTTGCAGAGGCAGAAAATCTTACGGTTGTAGTTCCATTCTGCTCTACCAAAGTGGCAGCTTATCTTCGAGCAGATGCTGACCGCACCTACGATTCTAAGGACTTCATCGCGAAGAAATTTCCGGTGGTGTTCCGCTCGCCTCCAGTGATCGCCTCGGGCTGGAAGGATGGTTTCAGGCGGTTGTGGTCCTATTCGTATGACGGCCAGGAATTGGATATTGCAGAGCATTGCGCACTTCTGCTCCAACGCCACAGCCCGATGGTGAACAACCTTGTCACGCCCCGCCTGCAGAAAAAATTTATCAACGATATTGCAACCACCTCACTGGTCGTAGGAGAGGGAACCAATCTGCTTTGTATCGCTGCCCACCTTTTGTTGTGCAAGTACACCGAACATCCTTTGAATGAAGTCATCAGAGTCGATGGTTTCTCCAAGAAGTATGCTGGGGAAGCGGGTGAGGATGCATCTGCGAAGGTTCAGGAGACCATCAAACTGTTGACTGCCATTGTAGGCAATGGCATGGAGTCCGGTTGGCAAATTCAGTTGTTGCAGATTCATTTCCTCACGTCGGGTGAAATCGCTATCGCCGAACTCCTAGATAGTCCATTGCAAGATGCGTTTGCATCCAGGGACGAAGATAAGCTATTCGGGCTAGTGTCATTGTTCGGCTTTACCGATGCATTTAAACGACTGGTCTCTACTCGGCCAACCCTTTATCAGTTGCTACCAACCCTCACTGCCGCTCATAAAAAACACAACGGTGAATGGTTATTAAGCATGCTGTCGATTCTGAACAGTGCAAAACTGACCTTGTTCTCCGGTGACATACCTGGTGATGAAGCTTTCTACGATGCTTGTAAATACTGCATCAGTCAGGGAATGGATGCCAATTTGCTTTCAGAACATGGTGATAGTTTGAGGAACGAGTTGAAAGGGGTTCTCAATGATCCAATCGCGGGCACATCTGTCGATCCCGTTAACCATCTGCTAGTGGAGTATGATTGGTACCTAGATGCGCTCGACTTGCCTGTTGAATATTTTGAGGTAATACGGGCTGATTACATAATGCATCTCCTTCCCGTAATTTCAGAGCTTCGCGTCATCACTGCTGAGAAGTTCAAACTACTGTCATCAAATCCCGCTGCATTTGGTATCGCGAATCAGCAGATCGGTAGTAGTGAAGCATACCCAATGACGATGGTTCCACTGGCTCCGTCTGAAACCGAGCGGGCTGTTGTTTGGGCTTACGGATCACGAAGTTTGAATCAAGGTATTCAGTCGGGCATCTCGGCAGACGACGTTGCTGAATTGGTTAAACTCTGTAGTGTTCCGGGTCATGAGATTTCTGCAGTCATCGGCTTGGCACTGGCGAAGAAAATTGATCCGGTTATTCTGTCGACCATCACCTCATTGCTCGAAACAAATCCCAGTGCCGTAGTTAGGGCGGCAGCGGCAATTATTTATATACGCCAGAAAGATTCGGCAGCCCTTTCGTCGGTGCCTGATATAAAAGAGGTGTTTTCCTCAATGCTGTTCCGTGCTCTGGGTGCGGCGAGTCTGTCAGCCCAACTGCTGTTTGACCTACTTGAGCCAAAGGAGACCAAAAGCCTAGTCGGTGGCTATCTTGCGGATTTCATAAAATCCGAAAAAATTCTAACTCTTCGAGTGGAATGGATCGTTCAAAACTTTAGTTCGGTGACAAGCGCTGTTTCTCCTTATGGTGTTGGGGCAAATGAGGTTCTGAGTTGGCTCAATCCTTGGGATCTCTTGATGAAGAAGTTCGGTGAGAATGCTGCGACAGTCGACCCCCTGCTCATCGATATGATTTTTGAGCCAGACGCTCAGTATCTTCCTATCCTCAGGCGTTCGCTCCTTGAGCACTTCGTGTCCACTGGAAGTACAGTTGAGGGTTGGATTGGATACATCGAGAAGGGAGCGCCTCAGTATCATGCAATCATCAAAGGCCTTGAGCGCGAGACCGGCATCGAGAAAGCTGCTGAGATTGCTAATGATGCAGTTATCCAAGTCCTTAATGACGCTGCTGGTCAAGTTGAGGGGCGCAAGCTCACTTCGTCTCGTATCGACATGATCGACTCCGTATTGACGATCCTGGACATGCAGCAGAAGCTCCTCATTGGAGTACGCTTGAGGTCGCTGCTCTATTCAGACAGTGTTCAGTTGGATATCCTCATGCCGATTCTCAACCACTATGGCAAATTGATCCCGGATGTTCAGCCGACCAATCCTCAAGAAGTAGGCCGTCTGGTAATGGTGCTCGACTATATTGCTCGTCATCCTTCAGATACGGACGGGGTCGCGAAGGTGTTTGACTCCAAAGCGGGGCAAATTGCGGATTACAGGTATTCCTCCAAGGAATTACGTGAGGCGGTGGGTTCTGCTGTGTTGAAGGTAGCTGACCGCATGCCTGCGCTTCACGGAAAATTCGCTCAGACTAGAGGATTTGTTAAATTGCTCAGGTCGTTGAGCAAGCTTACTAGCGGAACGGATGCTAATTAATTAGCGACTGGGGGGCATAGTTAAGGATGTCCATTTTTGGTCGTAAGCGGTCCCATCTGACCGCTTACGACCATCCGCAAATTGCTTGAAAATGCATCGAGAGCTCTCGCTTAAACGTGGCGCGGATTAAATGTTGCGGGATTTGAGTGTGGGGGGTGAGGGGAGAGCATTGCGGCGGGGGGAAGGCTGCGCGCCGAGGATCAGTTTGGATTGGCGAAGGTGATCTCCAGAAACGACAAAGCCCGCACTTGGCGGGCTTTGTCGTTGAGAGTTGGTGGAGCCGGGGGGATTTGAACCCCCGTCCGCCAGTACTCCGCTGTCGGTACTACATGCGTAGCCGTTTCTATTAAGTTAACCCTCAGCGACCCGAAGGGCAGGGTGCTTTGGGCGAGTTGTGTAAGTTTTAGCCGCTTCGTCCACAACGTACTGCACGGCGATTCTGTTCTATATGACAATCATTTTGGGTTTACAGACATCCCCTGATGATTGCTGGACCCGAAGGTACCAGGAGCATTGTCAGCTGCAATTAAGCAGCGAGAGCAACACCGTATTGGTCGTCATTGGCAACTATAAGTAGTTGCAACAGTGGATTTACGACTTCTGTTACCAAGTCGGCATGCACCTAAAGTTTCGCAACCGGCGTCGAATCCTAAACGGCCCCGAACTCATTGCTCAGTACAGCTGTTTGAGCAACAAGCCTGCGCAGTGTACGCCAATCAGCCCACAAGGCCAACCCGAAGGTTGGCCGCGACGCTGATCAGTTGTTGGTACCGGTGGACTTGCGCAGTTCGACGATGGTTTGCGAGGTTTCTGCAATGCAGTCGTCGATTTTGCCTTGAGCCTTCAGCGCCTTGGCCTTGGCCACACTGGTTTCAGCGCGCTGGGTCAGTTCCGGGTTCGCTGACAGCTGCCCCTTGGCATTGTCGATGGTCTGAATATTGGCATCGCAGAGGTCGGCAGGCTTGCCGTCAGCGAAGGAAGTGGAAGCCAGCATCGAGGCAGTAACGAACAGACCTAACAGTACAGAACGTTTCATGTATATCTCCTTGAACTGAGGGATCCAGACTTCGCTGGCCGTCAGGACGGGCAACCGTATGGAAGGAAAACCCCGATGCGTCGGGGTTAATCTGTGGACTACAGTCGCGCGCAAGGGTTCTATTTTTCTTCAGCGGGCCTTCGCTTGGGTCACCCGATCCACCAGATAGACCAGACCGTGGTAGTCAATTCCGCCATGTTGCGTAAGACCGATCTCACAGGTGCGGCTGGTGGAAATCCCTTCGCTGCAATGCTGCACCGCATCCTTGAGCGAGCGCAGCGAATGGCTGTTCAGCTCCGGTGTGGTGAAACCCTTGTCGCCGGCAAACCCGCAGCAATGTATGCCTTCGGGAATGACCACGGTGTTGCTGCACTTGCGCGCCAGATCGATCAACGCCTGGCTTTCGCCCAGGTGTTGCGTGCTGCAGGTCACGTGCACGGCAATTGGTGCTTCTTGCGCGGTGAAGTCCAGTCGGTCGAGAAGATGCGTACGGATGAAGCGCACCGGGTCGTACAGATCCAGACGAGTTTCTCCTACGTCCTGCACCAGCCGCAGCGTGCACGGGCTGGTGTCGCAGTAGATCGGATCGAGGCCGCCGCGACTGGCGTGCAGCAGTGCGCTGATCAGCTCCTGGCGTTTGTGTTCGGCTTGCTCGGCATAGCCTTTGGAGGCGAAAGGCTGACCGCAGCAGAGGTTGTCCTGGTTGTCCGGGAAGACCACTTGGTAACCGGCCTTTTCCAGCAATCCACGGGTTTTGTCGTAGAGCGACGTCTGCTCTTTATCACCCGCCGCCGGGCCCATGACCCGCGATACACACGCGGCCAGATACACCACGCGCGGGCGTTCGTCCGACACATTCGGACTGAAGCGAATGGCTCTCTCCGGTTGCGGCATCGCGCTCGTCCACAACGGCACTTGGCCTTTAGATAGACGGGTCAGGCTCGCGGATAGCTTCGCCAGACGCGGCGCGCCCATCAGCATCCGCGCGCCGTTGGCCACATGCAGCGTAAAGCGCGCACCTTGCAGGGTCTTGGCGAAATTTCCTTCGATCCAGTCAGCGGTTTTCTGATGGGTCGCGTGTCGGCCACGGAGCTTTTTCACCAGCTCGCCGGTATTGATACCTACCGGGCAACGTTGCGCACAAAGGCCGGTCGCCGCGCAGGTCTCAATGCCTTGGTACTCGTAGGCTTCTTCCAGTTCACGGGTGTCGATGCCGGCACGTTTCTTCGCCTGAATATCGCGCCAGATCACGATGCGCTGGCGCGGGCTCAGTGTCAGGCCTTTCGACGGGCAGACCGGTTCGCAGAAACCACACTCGATGCATTTATCCACAATCTCGTCGGCCGCCGGCAGCGGCTTCAAATGCTTGAGGTGGATCTGTGGATCTTCGCTGAGTACCACGTCCGGATTGAGAATGCCGTTCGGGTCGAGCAGACGTTTGAGCTGCCACATCAGTTGATAGGCGTCGCTGCCCCATTCCAGTTCGACGAAGGGCGCCATGTTGCGGCCGGTGCCGTGCTCGGCTTTCAGCGAGCCACCAAATTCCACCGCAACCAATTGCGCGACGTCATCCATGAACGCCTGATAGCGTGCGACTTCCTCCGGGTTGTTGAAGCCCTGGGTGAAGACGAAGTGCAGATTGCCTTCCAGTGCGTGTCCGAAAAGGATCGCTTCGTCGTAGGCATGTTTATCGAACAGGGCAATCAGGCGGTTTACGCCGATGGCCAGTTGCTCGACCGGAAAGGTCACGTCTTCGATGATCACCGTGGTGCCGGTTTTGCGTACGGCGCCGACGGCGGGGAAGGTGTCTTTGCGGATCGCCCAGAGCTTGGCGTTTTCCACAGGGTCTTCGCTGAAATCGACTTGCTTCTCTACCGGGAAACCACTGAGCGACGTCATGATCTGCGCCAGTTGTTCCTGCAGCAAAGTGGAAGATGCAGCGCGGGATTCGATCAGCAGCGCGCAGGCATTGTTCGACAGCTGTTGTACGAAAGCGGGCATGCCCGGTTTGTCTTGCACCGAGCGCAGGCTGCGTCGATCGAGCAATTCGACTGCAGACACTGGTTGGCTTTTCAGCACGGTGACCGCGTTGCAGCAGGTCTCCACATCCGCGAAGACGATCAGCGCCGAGGCCTTGTTCGGGTGATCGATCACGGTGTCGTAAGTCACTGCGCTGATGAAGCCGAGCGTACCTTCGGAGCCGACCAGCAAGTGGCTCAAGATATCCACAGGCTCATCGAAATCCACCAAGGCGTTGAGCGACAGGCCGGTGGTATTTTTCAGACGATATTTGTGGCGAATTCGTGCAGCCAGTTCGGCGTTGGCGCGGGTCTCGCGGCCCAGGGTCGCCAAGCGTTCAAGCAGATCGCCGTGACTGCTGCGAAACGCTGCGACACTGGCAGCGTCTTCGGTATCCAGACGCGTGCCATCGGCCAGCACCAGACGAATCCCGGCCAGTGTGTGATAGGTGTTCTGCGCGGTACCGCAGCACATGCCGCTGGCGTTGTTGGCGACGATGCCGCCGATCTTGCAGGCGTTGATCGATGCCGGGTCCGGGCCGATCTTGCGTCCGAACGGGGCCAGCCACGCGTTGGCCTGTGCGCCGATCACTCCCGGTTGCAGGCGAATCTGCGTGCCTTGGCCGCGAATCTCACGGGCGTTCCAGTTATCCCCAAGCACAATCAAAACGGAATCGCTGATTGCTTGGCCGGACAGACTGGTGCCTGCCGCACGAAAGGTCACCGGGACGTTGTCGCGCTGGGCCAGTTTCAGCAGGGCGACGACTTCGTCTTCCGATTCGACGCGGATCACCAGTTGCGGAATCAGCCGATAAAAACTGGCGTCGGTGCCGAAGGCCAGGGTCGATAAAGGGTCATCAAAACGGCGCTCGGCCGGAATCAATTGCTGCGCATCACGCAGGAAGTTTGCTGGAAGCGTCATTGGTCCTCCAGGATCAGAACCACCAGGTCTTTCGGGCCGTGCGCGCCGTACGCCAGCACTTGCTCGATGTCGGCGGTTTTCGACGGACCGGAGACCAGCAGTGCGTTGGTCGGCATGCCTTGCGCCCAATTGAATTCATGTTGCACCTGATAGAAGTTGTCGCGGATTTCGCTGGCCTTGAGCAGGGCGAAATGCACCGGCGGTACCAAGCTCATCAAGCGCGGCTCTTCGCGGGTTGGCCACATGATCAGGCTGCCGGTGGCGGCGATTGCGCCGAGGGTGCCGGTGAGACTGGCCGGGGTGTCGTCGAATAGCTCGGCTTTCCACTCTTCCATCGGCCGGTCGTAGGATTTCAGTGCAGGCAGATCAGGATTGTTCGCCCAATGCTGTGTGATGCGTTGCCCATGCGCTGTAGTCGGCGCGATCAGCAGGCTCGGCAATTGACGGTCGTGCAGCAGTTGCTCGAGCAGCGCCGGCCATTCCGCGTCTGAGGTCATGTGGATTTCGGTGTGCACCGCTTCCATCAGTTTGCGCAGTTGCGGAATGCGCTGTTCGGCAGTGTAGGTGTAAGGCTGCGTCAGCAGATCGACATCAAAGTCGTCGGCAATCGGTGTAGTGCCCGTCAGACTTTTCCGCAGCTTGCCGAGGATATTTTGCTTGGCGCTCATCAGCGGTCTCCCTGTTTGGCCAGATGCTCGCGGGCCATGTCGTGCAGTGAGCGAGCGGCGGGTTTCGGCGCGCTGTGATTTTGTGTCCACGGGCCGACGTTGCTCGGGGTCAGTGCTCGCAGGCGCGTGGCGAAGAAACCGAACAATCGATACAAGGTTGGCGAACTGTTGAGTTTCGCCCAAGCGTTCCAGATAAAGCGTTCCTTGCGCGAATATTTGCTGCCCTGACCGCGCATCACTTGGTGTGGGCTGTCCGGGGCTTTGACATTTTCTTCGCGCAGGCGCCGCAGGATCGCCGGGATAGGAATTTTTACCGGACACACTTCTCCGCAGGCGCCGCACAGCGAAGACGCACTCGGGTGATCGGGGACTTTCGCCAGACCGACCATGTGCGGGGTGATGATCTTGCCGATCGGCCCGGGATACACCTCGCCATAGGTGTGACCGCCGACGCGGGTGTAGACCGGGCAATGATTCATGCAGGCGCCGCAGCGGATGCAGTTCAAGGTCTGGCGCAATTCACTGTCGGCGAAAGCCTGGCTGCGACCGTTGTCGAGCAGGACCAGATGCACTTCCTGCGGGCCGTCGAGTTCATGCTCCTTGCGCGGGCCGGAGATCATGTTGACGTAAGTGGTGATCGGAATGCCCAGCGCCGAGCGGGTCAACAGTGACAACAACGGCACCACGTCGCGGAGATTTTCGACAACCTTTTCGATGCCGGTGACGGCGATGTGCACCGGCGGCACGGTGGTGGTCATGCGGCCGTTGCCTTCGTTTTCCACCAGCAGCAGGGTGCCGGTTTCAGCGACGGCGAAGTTGACGCCGGAGACGCCGATGTCCGCTTCGAAGAATTTCTGCCGCAGGACTCTGCGACCGATCTGAATGAGTTGGTCAACGTCCTTGGTGTATTCCACGCCAAGTTTGTCGTGGAACAAGGACGCGACCTGACCGGCATTCTTGTGGATCGCCGGCATAATGATGTGTGAAGGCTTCTCGTGGTCGAGCTGGACGATGTACTCCCCCATATCGGACTCCAGACATTCAATGCCTTGAGCCTCGAGGAAATGGTTCATCTCCATCTCTTCGCTGACCATCGATTTGCCCTTGATCACTTGCCGCGCCTCGTGAGCACGGATGATCGATAAGACGATGCCATTGGCCTCGTCCACCGTTTCCGCCCAGTGCACTGTCACACCGTTGCGGGTCAGGTTCTGTTCCAGTTGCTCGAGCAGGTCGGGCAACTTGGAGAGCGCGCGGGCTTTGATCGAATTGCCCAGTGCGCGCAAATGTTCTCTTTCGTGGGCATCGCTGAAAGCCGCTGCCCGCTTGGTCATCAGTGAATCCATCGCAGTGCGGAAGTTGTTCCGCAGTTGCTGATCACCGAGGGCGTTGTGCGCCCGGGTGCGGAAATCTTCTTCTACGGCGACCGTAGGAATAATCGCGGAAGTGCTCATTGCGCACCCCCGGTTCGTTGCCACAGAAAGCTGGCGAGATGTTGCCCGCGCAGCGTTTCTTTTTGTTTCTCCAATGCGCCGTTGATGTTCATCAAACAGCCACAGTCGGCGCTCAACACCTTATGTGCGCCGGAATCCTTCAACGCTTGGGTCTTGTCAGCCACCATCGCGCCGGAAATGTCTGGCATGCGGACGCTGAATGTTCCGCCGAAGCCACAGCATTCGCTTTCGTGGTCATGATTGACCCGTTCCACGTTGCTCAACTGCGCCAACAACTCGCGGCCGTGCAGGTGGGTGTTCATTTCGCGGCGTGCCGAACACGAAGTGTGCAGCGCGACTTTGACCGGTTCGCCGCTGTCCTTGAGCTGCACCTTGCAGACAAACAACAGGAACTCGGCCAGTTCATAGGTGCGGGCCGCGAGGGCCTGAACCTGTTTCAGTATTTGCGGCTCGTCCTTGAACAAGTCGGCGTAATGCTCGCGCAGCATGCCGGCGCAGGAACCCGACGGCACCACCACCGGATACTCGCCGGCAAACAGCGCCAGTTGCGAGCGCGCCACCGTCCGCGCCTGCTCGGTGTAACCCGAGGTGTAGGCGGGTTGGCCGCAGCAGCTTTGCCCTTGCGGGTACTCGACCCGAATCCCTTCGCGCTCCAGCAAGTGGATCGCGTCCATCCCGGCTTCGGGGTAGAACAGGTCAACCACGCACGTCCCGAACAGATAGACCCGCGACGGTTTTTCGCTGGGGTATTGCCGAGGTTCGGGCAGTGGCGGTGCCACGCGGGTCGCGTTCGGCACAGCGTTGTAAAAAAGCTCGCTCATCAGGCGTGTCTCCGGGTGGTCCCGGTTATCCGTCTGTTGCGGCTGCTGAATATAGAGAATGTTGCTTTCAGCAGCCTTACAGACCGGGTGGTGAATTGCTGACGCCGGCATCACGAACCGGCGTCGGTTTTTTCCATGCTTCTTGTAGGATTTTTATTGGTTTAGTGCACCAGCATGCCGGTGAACCAGTAGGCCTGAGCCAGGGTGATCAGACCGACAATCGTTGCAAAGAATAGGCTGTGCTTGAGGGTGAAGCGGAACAGATCCGATTCCTTGCCCACCAAACCGGTCGCGGCGCAGGCCACGGCGATCGATTGTGGCGAGATCATTTTGCCGGTCACGCCGCCGCTGGTGTTCGCCGCCACCAGCAGGGTGTCGTTGACGCCGATCTGGTGTGCGGTGGTCGCTTGCAGTGAACTGAACAGGGCATTGGACGAAGTATCCGAGCCGGTGAGGAACACGCCCAGCCAGCCGAGGAACGGCGAGAAAAACGGGAAAGCAGCGCCCGTCGCCGCCAATACCAACGCCATGGTCGAAGACATGCCGGAATAGTTGGTGACGAAGGCGAACGCCAGCACCATGCCGATCGACAGAATTGGCCAGCGCAGTTCGTAGAAGGTCTCTTTCAAAGTGGTAAGACCAGTTTTGAAATTGATCTTCAGCACCAGCATCGAGATCAGCGCGGAGAAGAAAATCGCCGTGCCGGTCGCGGAAATCGGATCGAGTTTGAACACTGCCGGAATGGCCGTCGGGGTGGCCACGATCGGTGCGGTTTTGATCACCAGCTGATCAAGGTGCGGAATCGCGAAGTTGAACACCCAGCTGTACATCGAACCGCCGGCGGCGAACATCGCTTTGAAAGGCTTCAGCGTCCAGATGGTCACCAGTACGGTGAGGATCAGGAACGGTGACCACGCTTTGAAAATTTCCCCAAGGCTGTAAGGCGAAGCTACGGTTGTGCGTTTCTGACCGAAACCGCCGACGCTGGCGGTGATCGCGGCGCTGGATGTGGCGCCAGCGATCTGCGCGCCTGCGGTGCGTTTTGGCTGCCAGACCTTGAGGAACAGGGTCAGGGAAATCAGGCTGGCCAGGGCCGAGGTGATGTCCGGCAGCTCTGGGCCAATGAAGTTCGAAGTGAAATATTGGGTGACGGCGAAGCTCAGGCCGGCCACCAGTGCAGCGGGCCAGGTTTCACGCACGCCGCGCAGGCCATCCATCATGAACACCAGCCAGAACGGCACGAACAGCGAGAGCAACGGCAGTTGCCGACCGGTCATGGCGCCGATTTTGAACGCATCGATGCCGGTGACTTGGCCGGCAACGATGATCGGAATCCCCAGTGCGCCGAACGCCACCGGTGCGGTGTTGGCGATCAGGCACAGGCCGGCGGCGTACAGCGGGTTGAAACCCAGCCCGACAAGAAGTGCGGCAGTAATCGCCACGGGCGCGCCGAAACCGGCAGCACCTTCGAGGAACGCGCCGAAGCAGAAACCGATCAGCAGCACCTGCAGGCGCTGGTCGTCAGTAATCGATAACACTGAACTGCGAATGACCTCGAACTGACCACTTTTGACGGTCAGTTTGTAGAGGAATACCGCCGCGACAATGATCCAGGCAATCGGCCACAGACCGTAGGCGAAACCATAACCGGCGGCGGCGAAGGCCATATCCATTGGCATCTGGAACGCGAAGATCGCCACGGCAATCGACAGCGCGAGAGTGATGCTGCCGGCCACATGGCCTTTGAGGCGGAACACCGCCAGCGCGAGAAAGAAGAACACGATGGGGATGACGGCCGCGAGTGCGGACACGCCGAGACTGCCGAGCGGGCTGTAGAGCTGTTGCCAGGTTTGCATATGGGGTGGCCCCTAATTGTTGTTGGTCAGGCACTGTCAGCGTTCTTGGTTAATTGGTAAGACCAATTTACAAGCGCTGTTGGCTAGGGTAAAAGCCTTGATGTCGGTGTGTCAATTTGTCGCCCTGAAACTTTTGTCGTATCAGCGGTGCAGATCGCATCTGATCCGGTTTCGGCAAGTGGCGTCTGGTAGGTGTCGGCAAGGCGCCGATAGGCCAGAATAGAGAGCCCGGCGAGCGGTCGGGATCGTGGAGAAATGAGTTATGGGGTTTGATCAGATACGTCAGCGCCGTTTGTCTGACGATATTGTCGAGCGACTCGAGGGGATGATCCTCGAGGGCACGCTGAAGTCCGGCGAACGGCTGCCGGCGGAGCGCGCGCTGGCTGAGCAATTTGGCGTATCACGTCCGTCGCTGCGCGAAGCGATCCAGAAACTGGCAGCCAAGGGCTTGTTGGTCAGCCGTCAGGGTGGCGGCAACTATGTTGTGGAAAGCCTCGGTTCGACGTTCAGCGATCCGCTGCTGCAGTTGCTCGAAAGCAATCCTGAAGCACAGCGCGACTTGCTCGAGTTTCGGCACACTCTGGAGGCATCGTGTGCCTATTACGCGGCATTACGCGCAACCGATGTTGATCGTGAAAGGCTGTCCGCTGCGTTCGCAGAGTTGCAGGACTGCTATTCGCGCCACGACGAAGTCAGTCGGGCGGAGGAGGGCGCGGCGGATGCGAAATTTCATCTGGCGATTGCCGAAGCCAGTCATAACGCGGTGTTGCTGCACACCATTCGTGGCTTGTTCGATTTGCTCAAGCGTAACGTTGTGACCAACATTGGCGGCATGTACAAGCAGCGCACGGAAACCCGCGACATGCTGATCACTCAGCATCGGGAATTGTATCTGGCGATTATCGAAGGGCGGGCGGAGCAGGCGCGGGAGGTTTCCAGCCGACATATCCTGTATGTGCAGGAAGTGCTGGAAGAGGTGCGGCAGGAAGTTCAGCGCGTGGCTCGGGCGGAGCGGCGCAAGGGGATGTGATTTTTTAAAGCAAAAGATCGCAGCCTGCGGCAGCTCCTACAGGGAAATGCGAATTCCTGCGTAGGAGCTGCCGAAGGCTCGGGCCGCGATCGGACGATCTTTGCTTTCAAAGGGGAAGGCTAGTCTTCCTTGCCCTTGTTGCGCACAGCGCGCTGCAGCTCACGGCCGGCATCGCGCTCGCGCTCGGTATCACGCTTGTCGTATTCCTTCTTGCCCTTGCCCAGAGCGATCTCGCACTTGACCATGTGCTTGCTCCAGTACCAGGACAGGCAGACGCAGGCGTAACCCTTTTGCTGCACCATCGCTGCAAGCTTTTCCAGCTCGCGGCGGTTGAGCAGCAGTTTGCGTGTGCGCACCGGGTCAGCGATGACGTGGGTGCTTGCGGTCATCAGAGGCGTGATGTGGCTACCGAGCAGCCACGCTTCGCCATCCTTGAGCAGGACATAGCTGTCGACCAGCTGTAGCTTGCTTGCCCGCAGACTTTTTACTTCCCAGCCGGCCAGGACCAGACCAGCCTCGAACTTGTGCTCGATGAAGTAATCGTGTCGCGCCTTTTTGTTCTGCGCGATGGTCCCTGTTGGGTGTTTCTTCTGTTTAGCCATAGGGGCGGCATTATATGGAGATAAACGGCTGTCGGCTACGGTGATGCTGCGTGCTTGAGCAGGTTGAGTGAATCCCGGACAATGCGGCCTCTTTTTCTTACGCGTGGGCGTGAGAAACGATGTCGACAGACAGGGTGT
>NZ_JBIVGT010000022.1:82193-84996 GCF_044748825.1 Pseudomonas sp. NPDC089741
TCCCCGCCCCTGCGGCCTCGTGTGCGACCGCTGGGGCGTGCTACCCGCTGGCGACAGACAAGGTTTCTGTCCACGGCAGTTGGGCTAGCCGCTGGGTTTTCATATTCGCCGCGACCGGTTCGGCCGTGGGGTTGGGCAGCATCTGGAAGTTCCCGTACATGGTCGGGGTCTACGGCGGCGGCGCCTTTGTGCTGATGTTTCTGGCATGCATTGCCTTGATCGGTATCCCGGTAATGCTGGCCGAAACCCTGATTGGTCGGCGTGCGCGGCAGAGTCCGGCCAACGCCTTGAAGGTACTGGCAATCGAGGCAGGGCATTCGCCCAAGTGGTCGTGGGGGGCGTTTGCCGGGATGATCACGGCGCTGCTGATCCTGTCTTTCTACAGCGTGGTCGGCGGCTGGTCGCTGGATTACATCATCGACATGGGACGTGGGGATTTCCAGGGCGTAACGGCTGATCAGGTCGGGGCGTACTTCGGGAATGTCATCTCCAATCCTTGGCGCCTGACACTTTGGCACACGATTTTTATGCTGTTATCGGCTTTCGTGATCGCCAAAGGCGTGGTTGCAGGGCTTGAGCGCAGCTTGCGAATCATGATGCCGCTACTGTTCGTGATGATTCTGGTGTTGCTCGGTTACAGCATGACCACCGGACATTTCATGGAGGGCGTGCACTTCATGTTCGACTTCCACCCGGAAAAGGTTCTCGACGGCTTGCTGCCGGCAATGGGACACGCATTCTTTTCGCTGAGTGTGGGCGTCGGTTCAATCATGATCTACGGCGCCTACATGCCGAAAAACGCGTCGCTGTCCGGCACCGTTGTCGGTGTGGCGCTGCTGGATACCTTCGTTTCGCTGGTCGCCGGCCTGGCCTTGTTCCCGATCGTATTCGCAGCGGGCCTCAACCCGAGCGAAGGCCCGGGCCTGATGTTCGTCAGCCTGCCATTTGCCTTTGGTAACGTCGCGTTCGGTCAGTTGATGGGCGTGGTGTTCTTCGTTCTGGTGGCCGTTGCAGCATGGAGTTCGGCAATTTCCCTGCTCGAACCGATGGTGGCGTATCTGGTTGAACGCACCAAAGTCAGCCGCGCCTGGGTGACTTTCTGGCTGGCTTTCACTTGCTGGTTCGTCGGTTTGGGCACGGTGTTCTCCTTCAATATCTGGAAGGAAGCCAAATTTTTCGTGAACGAAGGCGGGATGTTTCACCTCTACCAATGGGGAGCGAAGAGCGGTCTGGACTTCTTTGGCGTGATCGATTTCTTCACCTCGCGGATCATGTTGCCGCTCGGTGGCCTGTGTTTCGTGCTGTTTGCCGGTTGGGTGATGGGGCGTGAAGCGGTGCGTGACGAGTTGTCGATCCGTAATCCGGCACTGTTTGCCCTGTCTTTGTTCTTGATGCGCTACGTGGCGCCTATCGGCATTCTTGTAGTGTTTGCCGCTCAGCTCTGGAAGTAACGCTTACATGACGACACATATTCAACGATCAGCGCTGCTGCCGTACCCGGCGCAATTTCTCTATGACCTCGTCAACGATGTGGCGCGTTATCCGGAGTTTCTGCCGTGGTGCTCGGCGGCCGAGGTGCTGGAAAGCTCACCGGAGCATATGCGCGCCAGCGTCGGCGTGGCGAAGGGCGGCCTCAGCCAGCACTTCGTCACACGCAATACGCTGGTGCCGGGGCAGTCGATCGAGATGAACCTTGAAGAAGGTCCATTCAATCAATTGCACGGCGTCTGGGTGTTCAAGGTGTTGAATGAGAAGGCCTGCAAGATCAGTCTCGATCTGTCCTTCGATTATGCCGGGCCTCTGGTGCGCGCGACGCTCGGGCCGCTGTTCAATCAGGCGGCGAATACGCTGGTGGATGCGTTCTGTCAGCGCGCCAAGCAGATGCATGGTTGAGACGATGATCGAAATCGAGGTGGTGTATGCCGCCGTTGATCGTCAGGTTTTGCGCGTGGTCAGTGTTCCGCAAAGCACGACCGTGCGCGAGGCCGTGCTCAAGTCCGGCATTGGCGATGAGTTTGCGCCGCTGAATCTGGCCGACTGCCCGCTGGGAATTTTCGGCAAGGTGGTTGCCGATCCGCAGAGTCGACCGGTTCAGGCGGGCGATCGCATCGAAATCTACCGGCCATTGCTGGCTGATCCGAAAGAGGTTCGACGCTTGCGGGCAGCCAAGGCTGCCGAGGCGAAAGCGCGACATCAGTGACCAGGCCAAACGGCAGGCAATAAAAAACCCGGAATTTCCGGGTTTTTTATTGCCTCGCAAATTACTGCGGCGAGGTGTCCAGCGGCTCTGGTGTCGGAACCGGAACGGTCTCCACGCCATCGACGTCCTTCTGGATCTGATCCAGCAAGGAACCTGGCTTGGCCGGTTTTTCCGGTTTCGGCTTCTCGGCGTTTTCAGCAGGGGCGGTCACGTTGGTCGTGCCGCTGTCCTTGCCGAGAATGGCTTCGTCACGGCTCACGCCGGGCATGAAATCACCCGACAGGCTGACAAGCTGGTCGTTTGAGTTAAAAATAACGCTGACGCGTTCCTGTTGGCGTTCACCGCCACCCGGTTGCAGGCTGTACAGATAATCCCAGCGATCGGCATGGAACGTGTCGGTCAGCAGGGGGTTACCCATGATAAACCGTACTTGCGGCCGGGTCATTCCCGGGCGTAACTGGTCTATCATATCCTGCGTGACGACATTGCCCTGCTGGATGTCGATTTTGTAAACCCCGGGGAATGAACAACCGGCGAGTGCGAGCAGTCCCACAAAGGTGAAACTGGTTAGCAAGAGCTTGGTGTTTTGCATCGGTGGGCGAC
>NZ_JBIVGT010000023.1:0-484 GCF_044748825.1 Pseudomonas sp. NPDC089741
TGTGTGTTACAGAAGAAGAAGTGTTTAACACCGCTTCCTTCGTAGAAGACCTGGGTGCCGACTCCCTTGACACCGTTGAGCTGGTGATGGCTCTGGAAGAGGAATTCGAGACCGAAATCCCTGACGAAGAAGCTGAGAAGATCACTACTGTACAAGCTGCAATCGATTACGTTACTAACCATCAGGCGTAATAGCTTGTAATCGTTGTTTGCTGTCATGGAAAAACCGCACTGCCATCATGGCGTGCGGTTTTTTCTTTAGGTCTGATGCAAAGTCGTCGTCATTTGAAAAAGGAGAGTGCTGTGTCGCGTAGACGCGTCGTAGTCACCGGTATGGGTATGTTGTCGCCACTGGGCACGGATGTGCCGAGCAGTTGGCAGGGCATTCTGGCTGGCCGCAGTGGCATTGGTCTGCGGGAACACACGGACCTGTGGGCAGCGGCAAAGCGCGGGGCGGGCGGCGTAGGGGGGGAACTGGGCGCGGC
>NZ_JBIVGT010000023.1:494-83774 GCF_044748825.1 Pseudomonas sp. NPDC089741
GGCGGGGGTCGCCCCGGGGCACGGCTGTGCCGAGCCGCTGGCAGGGCCTTCTGGCGGGCCGCAGTGGCCTTGGTCTGATCGAACACCCCGACCTTTCTGCCTATTCCACCCGCTTTGGCGGCTCGGTAAAGGGCTTCAATGTCGAGGAATACCTATCGGTCAAGGAAGCGCGCAAGCTCGACCTGTTCATTCAGTACGGTCTCGCTGCCGGCTTTCAGGCCGTGCGCAATTCCGGCCTGGAAGTCACCGACGCCAACCGTGAACGCATTGGCGTGGCCATGGGTTCGGGCATTGGTGGTCTGACCAACATCGAAGAAACCAGCCGTACCCTGCATGAGACGGGCCCGCGTCGAATCTCGCCATTCTTCGTGCCAGGCTCGATCATCAATATGATTTCCGGTTTCCTGTCGATCCATCTGGGCGCACAGGGACCTAACTACGCCATCGCCACCGCATGTACCACCGGTACGCACTGCATCGGCATGGCGGCGCGCAACATCATGTACGACGAAGCCGACGTGATGATTGCCGGCGGTGCCGAAATGGCCGCGTGCGGTCTCGGCATGGGTGGCTTCGGCGCATCCCGTGCGCTGTCGACGCGCAACGACGAACCGACCCGCGCCAGCCGTCCATGGGACAAGGGCCGTGACGGCTTCGTACTGTCTGACGGCGCCGGTGCACTGGTTCTCGAAGAGCTGGAACACGCCAAGGCGCGCGGTGCGACCATCTACGCCGAGCTGATCGGCTTTGGCACCAGTGGCGATGCCTTCCACATGACGTCGCCACCCGCCGACGGCGCCGGTGCCGCACGCTGCATCACCAATGCGCTGCGCGATGCGAAAATCAACGTCGATCAGGTGCAGTACATCAACGCCCACGGTACTTCGACTCCGGCCGGCGACCTTGCCGAAGCCAACGCGATCAAGTCGGTGTTCGGTGAGCACGCCTACAAACTGGCCGTCAGCTCGACCAAGTCGATGACCGGTCACTTGCTGGGTGCGGCAGGCGCGGTCGAAGCGATCTTCAGTGTGCTGGCGATCAACAGCCAGGTCGCACCGCCGACCATCAACCTCGACGAGCCGGACGAAGGCTGCGATCTCGATTTTGTGCCGCACACTGCGCGCAACATGGACATCGACGTCGTGCTGTCCAACTCCTTCGGGTTTGGCGGCACTAACGGCACCCTGGCATTCCGCCGGTTTGCAGGCTGATGGACAGCTGGGTCGACGGTCAACCGGCTGACAGTCTGTCGCTGAAAGATCGTGGCCTGGCTTACGGCGATGGTCTGTTCGAGACCATCGCTGTGCATGACGGCCAGCCCGTTCTGCTCGATCGACACCTGGTGCGACTGGCCGATGGCTGCTTGCGTCTGGCCATCGCCGCCGATATCCAACTGGTTCGCCAAGAACTGCTGAGCTACGCCGCAGCGATGGGTGAGGGCGTGCTCAAGCTGATCCTCACCCGTGGCGACGGTTTGCGCGGTTATGCACCCGATCCGGCGGCGCCGGGCCGACGCATTCTGCAAGGCAATCCTGCGGCGGCTTATCCCGGTGTAAACGCGGAGCAAGGCATTCGCCTGTTTCCGTGCAGCACGCGGTTGTCTCATCAGCCATTGCTCGCCGGACTCAAACACCTCAATCGACTGGAACAGGTTCTCGCCCGTGCCGAATGGCAGGACAGCGAGCACGCCGAAGGCTTGATGCTCGATCAGGCCGGTCGAGTCATCGAAGGTGTCTTCAGCAATCTGTTTCTGCTGCGTGACGGTGTGTTGCTCACGCCGGACTTGAAGCGTTGCGGCGTGGCCGGGGTGATGCGCGCCGAAATATTGTTTCAGGCCGAGTCATTGGCTATCCCCACGCAAATCGCCGACATCAGCCTCGAACAGCTGCAATGGGCCGATGAAGTATTTGTCTGCAACAGCGTTTATGGCGTCTGGCCGGTACGTGCCTACGCTGCACTGAGCTGGCCGGTTGGCCCGCTCACCCGTAAACTGCAAACCATTGCCCGCGCCCTACTGGATGCCTGATTCGTGAGACGTAAACTTTTGCTGCTGCTGGAAACCGGACTGGTTCTGGCAGGGCTGCTGTTGGGCGCCAGCGCCTGGAAGATTCACTCCGCGCTGGAACAGCCCCTGAACATCACGCAGGAAGAACTGCTGGATGTGCCGAAAGGTTCGACACCGACCCGTACTTTCCTCGAACTCGAAACCGATGGCGTCATCAAGGACGCTTTCTGGCTTCGGGTCTACTGGCGCTTCAACCTCGCCGGCACGCCGATCCACAGCGGTGAATACCGCATGCAGCCGGGCATGACCGTCAACGGTCTGATCGACTTGTGGAAGCGTGGCGATGTAGTTCAGTACAGCCTGACATTGGTCGAAGGCTGGAATTTCCATCAAGTGCGCGCGGCGTTGGCCAAAGACGAAAAACTCACGCAGACCCTCAATGGTTTGAGTGACACCGATGTCATGGCCAAGATTGGCCATAAGGGCCTGTTTCCTGAAGGGCGTTTCTTCCCCGATACCTACCGTTTCGTGCGTGGCATGTCCGACGCCGAGCTGCTGAAGAAAGCCTTCGAACGTCTCGACGAAGTGTTGGCTAATGAGTGGGAAAAACGTTCGGCCGATGCGCCGTACAAGGAACCCTATCAGGCGCTGATCATGGCCTCGCTGGTCGAAAAGGAAACCGGTGTGCCACAGGAGCGCGGGCAAATCGCTGGCGTCTTCGTGCGACGCATGGCTCTTGGCATGCAGTTGCAGACCGATCCGACCGTTATCTATGGCCTGGGTGATCGCTACACCGGCAAGTTGACTCGCGCGCATTTGAAGGAGCCGACGGCGTATAACACATACGTGATTCCTGGCCTGCCGCCGACGCCGATCGCGATGGTCGGCCGTGAAGCGATTCACGCAGCGCTGAACCCGGTGGAAGGCACGAGCCTGTACTTCGTCGCGCGTGGCGATGGCAGCCATGTGTTCTCTGATGATCTGGATGCGCACAACAGTGCGGTGCGTGAATTCCAGCTCAAACGACGGGCGGATTACCGTTCCAGTCCGGCCCCGGCAGCAGCGCCCGAAGCGGCACCGGCTGCCGAGGAAGCGATTCCTGCGGCCTCTCCGGATACTGCGCCTGAAGCGTTGCCGCAGGTTCCGCCGCAGGAGCCCGCGCCGACTCCGGAACCGGCAGCCGCCGCTCCACAAAACGCGCAATGACTTTGATTAAGGACTGCCTGTGACTGGCTTGTTTATTACTCTGGAAGGCCCGGAAGGCGCCGGCAAAAGCACCAACCGCGAATACCTCGCCGAGCGCCTGCGCGCCGCCGGTATCGAGGTGGTGCTGACCCGTGAGCCGGGCGGTACGCCGCTGGCCGAGCGAATTCGCGAGGTGCTGTTGGCACCGGCTGACGAAGTCATGACCCCGGATGCCGAGTTGCTGTTGGTATTCGCCGCACGCGCGCAGCATCTGGCCGAAGTGATCCGCCCGGCGCTGGCGCGTGGCGCGGTGGTGCTGTGCGATCGTTTTACCGATTCGACTTACGCCTATCAGGGCGGTGGCCGCGGTTTGTCGCTGGAGCGTATCGCGGCGCTGGAGACCTTTGTCCAGGGCGATCTGCGACCTGACCTGACGCTGATTTTCGATCTGCCGGTGGAAATCGGCCTGGCGCGTGCCAGTGCCCGTGGCCGTCTGGATCGCTTCGAGCTGGAAGGCCGGGCGTTTTTCGAAGCCGTGCGCAATGCGTTCCTCAAGCGCGCCGAAGCCGATCCCGCGCGCTATGTGCGCATCGACGCCGGTCAGCCGTTGGTCAAGGTTCAACAATCGCTGGATACCTTGTTGCCGAACTTGCTGGAGCTGGCCCGTGGCTGAGGCCTATCCGTGGCAAGACAGTCTCTGGCAGCAACTGGCCGGGCGTAAACAGCACGCCCATGCCTATTTGCTACATGGCCCTGCCGGGATCGGCAAGCGTGCGCTGGCCGAGCGTCTGATGGCCAGCCTGTTGTGCCAGCGGCCGACACCGCAAGCCTGCGGCGAGTGCAAATCCTGCCTGCTGCTCAGGGCCGGCAGTCATCCGGATAACTACATCCTCGAACCTGAAGAAGCCGACAAGGCGATCAAGGTCGATCAGGTGCGTGATCTGGTCAGTTTCGTCGTGCAGACAGCGCAGCTAGGCGGGCGCAAAGTGGTGCTGATCGAGCCGGTCGAGGCGATGAACATCAACGCCGCCAACGCCTTGCTCAAAAGCCTTGAAGAGCCTTCTGGCAATACCGTTTTGTTGCTGGTCAGTCACCAGACCAGTCGTTTGTTGCCGACGATCAAGAGCCGCTGTGTGCAACAGGCCTGTCCGTTACCGGGTGAGGCGATGAGCCTGCAATGGCTGGCTCAGGCCCTGCCGGAGTGTTCCGCAGATGAGCGTGTCGAGTTACTGACGCTGGCCGCCGGTTCGCCATTGATGGCGGTCAGTCTGCAATCCCAAGGCGTGCGCGAACAGCGCGCGCAAGTGGTCGAAGGCGTGAAAAAGCTGCTCAAGCAGCAGCAATCGCCGACGCAATTGGCCGAAGAATGGAAAAGCATTCCAATGCTGCGCCTGTTCGATTGGTTCTGTGACTGGTCGAGCCTGATCCTGCGTTATCAATTGACTCAGGACGAGGCAGGCCTGGGTCTGACCGACATGCGCAAGGTCGTGCAGTATCTGGCGCAGAAAAGCGCGCAGGGCAAAGTCCTCGACATTCAGGACTGGATTCTCGCCCAGCGGCAGAAGGTCATGAGCAAGGCCAACCTCAATCCGGCGTTGCTGCTGGAAGCGTTGTTGGTGCAATGGGCGAGTTTGCCTGGCCAAAGATGACAATGTGTACCTAGACTCTGAACATCAGCAGTGGAGGTCAGCATGAATGAACCTGTCAGTCCCGGGCCGCGCAACGGCATTTTGTCCCTGGCCATCAAGGACAAGTCGGTGCTCTACGCCGCTTACATGCCGTTCATCAAGAACGGCGGTCTGTTCATCCCGACCAACAAGAGCTACAAGTTGGGCGATGAGGTGTTCATGCTGCTCAATCTGATGGACGAGGCGGAGAAGATTCCGGTCGCCGGCAAAGTCACCTGGATCACTCCGAAAGGTGCGCAAGGCAACCGCGCCGCCGGTGTCGGCGTGCAGTTCAACGATGGCGACAACACCGCGCGCAGTCGCATCGAAACCCATCTGGCCGGAGCGCTGAAGTCCGACCGTCCCACTCATACGATGTAAGTAGCCGTCTTTTTTATGCTCGTAGATTCCCATTGTCACCTTGATCGTCTCGACCTCGCCGCCCATGACGGCTCGCTGGATGCCGCACTCGATGCCGCTCGGCAGCGCGGAGTAGGGCACTTTCTGTGCATCGGCGTGAGTGCCGACAACGCCGCCGACGTCAAAGCCCTGGCTGAACGTTATGACGACGTCGATTGCTCGGTGGGTGTGCATCCGCTGGATGTGCAGCCGGGCGCAGCGCCAGCGCTGGATTGGCTGTTGCACGAACTTGATCATCCGAAAGTGGTGGCGATCGGTGAAACCGGTCTCGACTATCACTACGAACCCGAAGCTGCCGAATTGCAGCAGGCGTCGTTTCGTCTGCACTTGCAAGCGGCGCAGCAGACTGGCAAACCGGTGATCATCCACACCCGCGGCGCGCGTACTGACACTCTTGAGTTGCTGCGTGAGGCGGCGTTGCCTCAGGCCGGTGTGCTGCATTGCTTCACGGAAGACTGGGACATGGCCAAAGCCGCGTTGGACATGGGTTATTACATCTCCCTGTCGGGTATCGTCACGTTCCGCAATGCCGATGCGTTGCGCGATGTTGCGAGCAAGGTACCGGCTGATCGCCTGCTGGTGGAAACCGACTCGCCGTATCTGGCGCCGATCCCTTATCGCGGCAAGCCGAACCTGCCGCAGTATGTGCGCGAGGTGGCGGAATTCCTGGCGATGCTGCGTGGTGAAAACTACGAGCGCTTTGCCGAGCGGACCACCGAAAACTTCAAACGCCTGTTCCCGCTGGCCTCCGTTAAATCTGCCGTGTAGGAGCTGCCGAAGGCTGCGATCTTTTGTTCTTAAAAAAGCCAGATCAAAAGATCGCAGCCTGCGGCAGCTCCTACAGGGGCGAGCTGCGTGAGAAGTCAAATCGCAGGCAAAAAAAACCCGGGTTCTGGGGGGTGAATCCGGGTTAAGACCATTAGGAGTAAAACAAAGGCACGCGGTCCCTTGGTACCTTTATCGGCGCGACACTTGGGGGAGATGTCGCCCGACAGTTCAAGTATTGATCAGTCTGGCGTGCAGTCCAGTGAGCCGGTCGGGGTTTTTAAACAAATTTGGAATACGTTCGCTTCAGTTGAGTTCTCATTGCGCCCAAAACGTTCTCAAAACGAACAAGAAACACAGATATGGTCGGATGATCCGTGCATTTTTGCGCAAGTTAGGCATAATACGCGGCTTCGAATTTTGATCCTTCAGACCTTTTCTTATGCACAAAGAACCTCGTAAGGTCCGTGAGTTTCGTCGCCGCGAGCAAGAAATTCTCGATACCGCGCTCAAGCTGTTCCTCGACCAAGGTGAAGACAGTGTCACCGTCGAGATGATTGCTGATGCCGTGGGTATCGGCAAAGGCACGATCTACAAGCACTTCAAATCCAAGGCCGAGATCTATCTGCGCCTGATGCTCGACTACGAGCGCGATTTGAACGAGCTGCTGCATTCGGCGGATGTCGACAAGGACAAGGAAGCGCTGTCCCGCGCCTACTTCGAATTCCGCATGCGCGATCCGCAACGCTATCGCCTGTTCGACCGCCTCGAAGAGAAGGTGGTCAAGGGCAATCAGGTGCCGGAGATGGTCGAGGAGCTGCACAAGATCCGTGCCTCGAACTTTGAACGCCTGACCTTGTTGATCAAGGGCCGCATCAGCGAAGGCAAGCTTGAAGACGTGCCGCCGTATTTCCATTACTGCGCATCCTGGGCGCTGGTGCACGGCGCTGTTGCGCTGTATCACTCGCCGTTCTGGAGCAATGTGCTGGAAGATCAGGAAGGTTTCTTCCAGTTCCTGATGGACATCGGCGTGCGCATGGGCAACAAGCGCAAGCGTGACCCGGAAACCCCAAGCAGCTGAGCCATTCAGTTGCCTTATTGCGCCATGATTTCGCTACATGACGCAGTACCGCAGGAATATACTCAGGCATAGGGCTTGCTAAAACTTGATTTGTGAGTCAAGTTTTAGCGGCTCGAAATTCTATCGCCGGAGTGATCATGATCGTTGACCGTCAAGGCAGGCGTTTTCGCAATTTGCGCATCAGCCTGACCTCAGCCTGCAATTACGCGTGTACCTACTGCGTGCCCAACGGCAAGCGGCTGGTGGCTGCGCAGGATGAATTGTCGGCCGAAGCCATGGCGCGTGGCGTGGCGTACCTGATTGAAGCTGCCGGTATCGAACGGCTGCGCATCACTGGCGGTGAACCGCTGGTCAGTCCCAAGCTCGAATCGTTCATGACCGCTGTCGGCATGATGGGCCTGGAAGACATCAGCCTGACCACCAACGGTCAGCTCCTTGCGAAAAAACTCCCGCTGCTGGTGGATGCCGGTCTGCGCCGCATCAACGTGTCCCTCGATACCCTCGACGCCAGCGCGTTCCGCAGCATCGCTCGCGGCGGCGATCTGGCCACTGTGCTCGATGGCATGGATCAGGCGGCAGCGGCGGGGATGAAGATCAAGGTCAACATGGTGCCGTTGCGCGGGCAGAACCTCGATCAGGTAATGCCGTTGCTCGATTACTGCCTGGAGCGCGGATTCGAACTGCGCTTTATCGAGTTGATGCGCATGGGCCACCTGGCCAAGGACAACAATGCGTTCCTGCAACAGTTCGTCAGTCTCCAGCAGTTGCTGGCGCTTATTGGCGAGCGTTATGAGTATGCGCAAACCGACGCGCCCGTTGACGCCACCGCCGTGCGCTATGCGATTCCCGGCCTGGGCAATTTCGGGGTGATCGCCAACGAGAGCGTGCCGTTTTGCCGGACGTGCTCGCGGTTGCGTTTGTCGTCGACCGGTTGGCTGCACGGTTGCCTGTCATCGAGCAACCGCCATTACGTCGGCGATCTGCTCGACAAACCGCGCCATCAGGCGTTGCCGGCGCTCCAGCGCTTGCTGGTCAAGGCGTTGGGGGACAAGCAGGAAGTGGCGTTTTCCGGCGGCGCCACAGTAATGAAGATCATCGGCGGCTGAACCGTACTTTGTGGCGAGGGAGCTTGCTCCCGCTGGGTTGCGCAGCGACCCCAAAAAACCTTTTCCAGCCCTGTCAGCACGACTGCATGCACCGGATTCACGACGGCTGCGCCGCCGAACGGGAGCAAGCTCCCTCGCCACAAAAGCTTCATTTCAAATTCGATACCTGCACATTTCTACGAGCTGGCGCAAAAGCTGCATCCAACGGCCATTCGCCGGTTTTCCGTCACCGGCCTCTGGAGGAATAGGATGCGTAGCCTGGTTTTGCTGCTGGCCGTTTTGGCGCTTGGCGGCTGTATGACTGTCAGTGATATGGCCGAGGGCACTCGCTACCAGATGAGCGATGCAGGGTTGCTGGACCATAGCGACAGCCGTCGCGTGAACAACTTCCGTATTCAGCCGGACTCGTTCATCTACATCGCCCAAGGCGCGTTCGCCCCGCCGGGCGGTTCTTACCCGCGTCCCAACGTAGTGGCCGAAGAAGCCTTCAAGGGTTTCGTCGAATACTTCCCGATGGTTCGCCGCGCCCGTGCGCCGGAAGGCCTCGATCAGGCGATGGGCGAAGCCCGCGATGCCGGTGCGCACTATCTGCTGTACACCCGTTTCGCCAAAGCTGACGACCGTATCGGCAACTCCGATGAGTGGCTCGATCAGGAGGCGGTTGATCGTCTCGGTATCGACGGCGGGGTGATTCAGATCATGTTGATCGAGACCAGCACCCAGTATTTGATTGATACTGCACGGATCAAGAGTCGTGGCGGTTTACTGACGTTCCACGACAGCAAACCCGAAGACCTGATCGGCCCGCCGCTGGCGCAATACGCGCGCAGTCTGCTGGGGATCGGCGACCAGTAATTTCAAGGAGTACGCCATGAGTGGCCCGCAAAAAGCCAATGACCTGTTGGGACAGATCCCGAAAACCAAAGGCTTGCCGCCAGTGCACTTGTGGAACCCGGACTTCTGCGGCGACATCGACATGCGCATCGCCCGCGACGGCACCTGGTATTACCTGGGCACGCCGATCGGGCGCAAGCCGATGGTCAAGTTGTTCTCGACGATCATGCGCCGCGATGGCGATGACTATTTCCTGATCACACCGGTCGAGAAGGTTGGAATCAAGGTTGACGATGCGCCGTTTGTGGCGGTTGCCGTCGAGGTCGAAGGCGAGGGGGAGACGCAGTTGTTGCGCTTTACCACCAACGTTGAAGAAACCGCCGAAGCCGGGCCTGAGCATCCGATCCGCGTCGAGATCGATCCGGCGACACAAGAGCCTGCGCCCTACGTGCATGTGCGCAGCAACCTTGAAGCGCTGATTCACCGCAATGTCTTCTACCAACTGGTGGAGCTGGCGGTCAGTCGTGAAATTGATGGCCAGCGCTGGTTGGGCGTGTGGAGCGGCGGCGAGTTCTTCCGCATCGGCCTCGAACCTTAAAAGATCGCAGCCTTCGGCAGCTCCTACATGGCGTATACCGGTAGGAGCTGCCGAAGGCTGCGATCTTTTTTGTCGTTGACACCCAATCATATGATGATTAGCTTGATCACCCATCGCGTTCCGCTTTGAGGTGTTCATGTCCAGCAGCTTTCATGCATCCACGGTCGACTGGCTCGGCAGCTGGATCGCCGCCGGCCAGGTCAAACCGGGGCAGACCATCAAGGTCGAAGCCGACCTCGGTGAACAACTCGGGGTGAGCCGCACCGTCATCCGTGAAGCGATCAAAACCCTCGTTGCCAAAGGCATGCTCGAAGTCGGGCCGAAAGTCGGCACCCGCGTGCTGCCGGTGCGGCGCTGGAACCTGTTCGATCCGCAAGTCGTCGGTTGGCTGTCGCGCAACGGTTTGCCGGAGAACTTCGTCGATGACTTGCTCGACCTGCGTCGCACCATCGAGCCGATGGCCGTGCGCTGGGCCTGTGAGCGGGCAACCCTCGAACAGATCGAAGCGGTGCAACTGGCTTACAACGCCCTTGAGCGCGCCGTCGACAGCGGCATCGATTACAACCGCGCGGATCAGGCCTTCCACGAATGCATTCTCGCCGCGAGCCACAATCAATTCATCGAACAAATGGTGCCGGCCCTCGGCGCATTGCTCGCGGTGTCGTTCGAAGTCTCTGCCGCCGACCCGGATGAACTGCGCCGCACGTTGCCGATCCACAAAGACATGGCCGACGCCATCGTCGCCCGCGATTCCGCGCGCGGCGTGTGGGCGTGCATGACCCTGATCGACAACGCAGACCTGGCGATCAAACGTTTCTACCCGAAAGTCATGGCCGACAAAAAAGCCAGCTGAACACACAGATCTCTGTAGGAGTGAGCCTGCTCGCGATAGCGTCGTATCAGGCAAAGTCGCTTCGACTGACCCACCGCGATCGCGAGCAGGCTCACTCCTACAGTAAAAACAAGAACAATGGAGACAGTGATATGACGTGGACCGCCCTGACCCAACACCGCGCCCAACTCGGTGAAGGCCCGTTCTGGGACGCGCCGACCCAGGCGCTGTACTGGGTTGATATCGCCGGCAAGCAGGCCCTGCGCCTGATCGGCCAGAACGTGCAGATCTGGCAGATGCCCGAGCACGTTTCCGCGTTCATCCCCTGCGCCGGCGGCGATGCACTGGTGACCCTGAGCAGCGGCGTCTACCGCCTCGACCTCGACTCTCCCGGCCTCGAACCGCGCCTGACGTTGTTCTGCGTCGCCGACCCGCAACCCGGCAACCGTCCTAACGAAGCGCGTTGCGATGGCCAAGGTTGCCTGTGGCTCGGCACCATGCAAAACAACATTGGCGAAAACGGCGAGGATCTGCCGATCACTCGCCGCTCTGGGGGCCTGTTCCGGGTTGATCCGGACAAGCGCGTCACGCCATTACTGCGCGGCCTGGGCATCCCTAACACGCTGTTGTGGAGCGACGACGGCACCACGCTGCTGTTCGGCGACAGCCTCGACAGCACGCTGCACCGTTATTTCATTCACACCGATGGCAATCTCGATGCTGCACAAGTCTGGTACGGCCCCGATCAGCAGGGTGGTCCGGACGGTTCGGCGATGGACGCCGAGGGCTATATCTGGAATGCGCGCTGGGATGGCAGTTGCCTGCTACGGCTGACGCCTGACGGTAAGGTCGATCGCAAAATCGACCTGCCGATCAGTCGCCCGACCAGTTGTGTTTTCGGCGGTGAGGACTTGAAAACCCTGTACATCACCAGCGCCAAGAGTCCGCATGAGCATCCGCTCGACGGTGCAGTGCTGTCGATGCGCGTCGATGTGCCAGGAAAGCTCTGCACACGCTTTGCCGGATAATCCCAAAATATGGGATGCAAAATTATATATTGAGATTATTTGGCGGTCGGGTTTATAGTCGGCTCCAGCAGTAACACGCACTCACACTTAAAAAGAACAAAACAGGTGAAGTGATGCAGCGAATCTCTATCGCACTCCCGTGTGGAGTCCGCGTCTCGCAACAGCCCCAGGCTGTCGGTCGCGCCTGCCTGTTTTGTTTCAAACGCCTGCCAGACCGGACATCGTCAGATGCCCGGTTTTTTTGTGCCTGCGAAACAGGAGTCCAGATCCATGGCTGAACCTCTTTCCCTGCCGCCGGTGCCCGCACCGCCGAAGGGCGAGCGTCTGAAAAACAAGGTGGTATTGCTGACCGGCGCTGCGCAAGGCATCGGTGAAGCGATCGTTGCTGCGTTCGCCTCGCAGCAAGCGAAATTGGTGATCAGCGATATCCAGGCCGAAAAGGTTGAACAGGTTGCCGCGCATTGGCGCGGGCAGGGCTTTGATGTGCAGGCGCTGAAGGCGGATGTCTCGCGTCAGCACGATCTGCACGCCATGGCCAAACGCGCCGTCGAGTTGCACGGGCGCATCGACGTGCTGGTCAACTGCGCCGGGGTCAACGTATTCCGTGATCCGTTGCAAATGACTGATGAAGACTGGCATCGCTGTTTTGCCATCGACCTCGATGGCGCCTGGTTTGGCTGCAAAGCGGTGCTGCCGCAGATGATCGAGCAGGGCGTTGGCAGCATCATCAACATCGCTTCGACCCATTCCAGCCACATTATCCCCGGCTGCTTTCCGTACCCGGTGGCCAAGCACGGTTTGCTCGGCCTGACCCGCGCGCTCGGGATTGAGTACGCCGCCAAGGGCATTCGCGTCAACGCCATCGCGCCGGGCTATATCGAAACGCAACTGAACGTCGACTACTGGAACGGCTTCGCCGACCCGCACGCTGAGCGCCAGCGCGCCTTCGATCTGCACCCGCCGAAGCGTATCGGCCAGCCGCTCGAAGTGGCGATGACTGCGGTGTTTCTGGCCAGCGACGAAGCACCGTTCATCAACGCGTCATGCATCACCATCGATGGTGGTCGCTCGGTGATGTACCACGACTGAGCGCAGCGGCTTTCATGCGGATCAATCCGCTTGAAATCCAATCATCATACGATATGACTATTTTCAACAGGCTTCGCAGGAACACGCTTTAACGCTTTTCAAACATTGCTCAAAAAAAATAACAAGGAGTCAGCTTATGAAACGTCGTTTCGGGATTCGTACCCTGTGCACTACCGCCCTGGCGGTCACTGCATTCAGCCTGAGCAGTTCGCTGCTCGCTGCCGACACCGTGAAGATCGGTTTTCTGGTCAAACAGGCGGAAGAACCGTGGTTCCAGACCGAGTGGGCCTTCGCCGAGAAAGCCGCCAAGGACAAGGGCTTCGAACTGATCAAGATCGCCGTGCCGGATGGCGAGAAAACCCTCTCGGCCATCGACAGCCTCGCCGCCAACGGCGCCAAGGGTTTCGTGATCTGCCCGCCGGACGTGTCGCTCGGCCCGGCAATCATGGCCAAAGCCAAACTCAATGACCTGAAAGTGATTGCCGTCGACGACCGTTTCGTCGACGCCAACGGCAAGTTCATGGAAGACGTGCCGTACCTCGGCATGGCTGCGTTCGAAGTTGGCCAGAAGCAGGGCAACGCGATGGTTGCCGAAGCGAAGAAGCGTAACTGGGACTGGAAAGACACTTACGCTGTGGTCAACACCTACAACGAACTCGACACCGGCAAGAAGCGCACCGACGGCTCGGTGAAATCCCTTGAAGACGCCGGCCTGCCGAAAGACCACATCCTCTTCGCTGCGCTGAAAACCCTCGACGTACCGGGCAGCATGGACGCCACCAACTCGGCACTGGTGAAACTGCCGAGCGCGGCGAAAAACCTGATCATCGGCGGCATGAACGACAACACCGTACTCGGCGGCGTACGCGCCACCGAAGCCGCCGGTTTTGCTGCGGCCAATGTGATCGGCATCGGCATCAACGGCACCGACGCCATCGGCGAACTGAAAAAGCCTAACAGCGGCTTCTTCGGCTCGATGCTGCCAAGCCCGCACATCGAGGGCTACAACACCGCGAGCATGATGTTCGAGTGGGTCACCACCGGCAAAGAACCGCCGAAGTACACCGCAATGGACGACGTCACCCTGATCACCCGCGAGAACTTCAAGCAAGAGCTGGAAAAAATCGGCTTGTGGAACTGATGCAGCGACGGCCCGGGCAGCCGGGCCGTTTTTCGGTGTGAAGAGGTGGCTTTATGCACGCGCAAGTACAGACACAACAACACAGCTCCAGCGGCAGCCTGCGCTTCAACGGGATCGGTAAAACCTTTCCTGGGGTGAAGGCGCTGGACGCCATCAGCTTCGTCGCGCATCCGGGCCAGGTTCATGCCTTGATGGGCGAGAACGGCGCCGGCAAATCAACCCTGCTGAAAATCCTCGGTGGCGCTTACATTCCGAGCAGCGGTGAGTTGCAGATCGGCGAGCAGACCATGGCGTTCAAGTCGACCGCCGACAGCATTGGCAGCGGCGTCGCGGTGATCCACCAGGAGCTGCATCTGGTGCCGGAAATGACCGTCGCCGAAAACCTGTTTCTCGGCCACCTGCCGGCCAGCTTCGGTCTGATCAATCGCGGCGCACTGCGCCAGCAAGCGTTGAATTGCCTGAAAGGCCTGGCCGACGAAATCGATCCGCAGACCAAGGTCGGACGCCTGTCTCTCGGTCAGCGGCAATTGGTGGAAATCGCCAAGGCTCTTTCGCGTGGCGCTCATGTCATCGCTTTCGACGAACCGACCAGCAGCCTCTCGGCCCGCGAAATCGACCGTTTGATGGCGATCATCGGCCGCCTGCGCGACGAGGGTAAAGTGGTGCTCTACGTCTCGCACCGAATGGAAGAAGTGTTCCGCATTTGTGACGCGGTGACGGTGTTCAAGGACGGTCGCTACGTGCGCACCTTCGACGACATGAGCCAGTTGAGCCACGATCAACTGGTGACCTGCATGGTCGGCCGCGACATTCAGGACATTTACGATTACCGCCATCGCCCACGCGGCGCTGTCGCGCTGAAGGTCGACGGGTTGCTCGGCCCGGGCCTGCGTGAGCCGATCAGTTTCGAAGCGCACAAAGGTGAAATCCTTGGCCTGTTCGGACTGGTCGGGGCAGGGCGCACCGAGCTGTTTCGCCTGCTCAGCGGACTGGAACGTCACAGTGCCGGACGCCTTGAACTGCGCGGCCACGAACTGAAGCTGCGCTCTCCGCGTGACGCGATTGCCGCCGGGATTCTGCTGTGTCCGGAGGATCGCAAGAAGGAAGGCATCATCCCGCTGGCCAGCGTTGCCGAGAACATCAATATCAGTGCGCGCGGGGCCAATTCCGGTCTCGGTTGCCTGCTGCGCGGCATCTGGGAAAAGGGCAACGCCGACAGGCAAATCAAAGCGCTGAAAGTGAAAACGCCGCACGCCGGTCAGCAGATCAAATTCCTCTCTGGCGGCAATCAGCAGAAGGCCATTCTCGGCCGCTGGCTGTCGATGCCGATGAAGGTCTTGCTGCTCGACGAACCAACGCGCGGCATCGACATCGGCGCCAAGGCCGAGATCTACCAGATCATCCATAACCTCGCCGCCGAGGGCATTTCGGTGATCGTGGTGTCTAGCGACCTGATGGAAGTAATGGGCATTTCCGACCGCATTCTGGTGCTCTGCGAAGGCGCCCTGCGCGGCGAAATCAGCCGTGACCAGGCCAATGAATCCAACCTGCTGCAAATGGCTTTGCCGCGCCACCGCGCTGACGGCGTGGCGAACTGAGAGGTGACTATGATGACAACCCAGAAAGAAACCCTGCCGACCGAGCGCAAACCACTGGACATGCGCCGCTTCCTCGATGACTGGGTGATGTTGCTCGCGGCGATCGGCATCTTCATCGCCTGCACGCTGCTGATCGACAACTTCCTTTCACCGCTGAACATGCGCGGTCTGGGCCTGGCGATTTCCACTACCGGGATTGCCGCGTGCACGATGCTGTACTGCCTCGCGTCGGGGCATTTCGACTTGTCGGTGGGTTCGGTGATTGCCTGCGCCGGCGTGGTCGCAGCCGTAGTGATGCGTGACACCAATAGCGTGTTTCTCGGTGTGTGCGCGGCGCTGGTGATGGGCCTGATTGTCGGGTTGATCAATGGCATTGTGATTGCTAAGTTGCGGGTCAATGCGTTGATCACGACGTTGGCGACCATGCAGATCGTTCGCGGTCTGGCGTACATTTTTGCCAACGGCAAAGCGGTGGGCGTGTCGCAGGAATCGTTCTTCGTCTTCGGTAACGGCCAGTTGTTCGGCGTGCCGGTACCGATCCTGATCACCATTGTCTGCTTTCTGTTTTTCGGCTGGCTGCTGAATTACACCACCTATGGGCGCAACACCATGGCCATCGGTGGCAACCAGGAAGCCGCGTTGCTGGCGGGCGTGAACGTTGATCGCACCAAGATCATTATCTTTGCCGTGCACGGTGTGATTGGCGCGTTGGCCGGGGTGATTCTGGCGTCGCGGATGACCTCGGGGCAGCCAATGATTGGCCAGGGTTTTGAGCTGACGGTGATCTCGGCTTGCGTGTTGGGCGGGGTATCGTTGAGCGGCGGGATTGGCATGATTCGGCATGTGATTGCCGGGGTGTTGATTCTGGCGATCATCGAGAATGCGATGAACCTGAAGAATATTGATACCTTCTACCAGTACGTGATTCGCGGGTCGATTCTGTTGCTGGCGGTGGTCATCGACCGCCTCAAACAACGCTGAGATCAAGAGCCCCTCACCCCAGCCCTCTCCCGGAGGGAGAGGGGGCCGACCGAGGTGTCTTGCTTCCTGCATCGACCTGGAAGACCGGGTCGATTATGGATTCGGCAAAGCACTTTCGAGTCGATTGTGGATTCGGTGAAGCACTTTCAGGTCGATGTATATCCCAAATATCCCCCATTCAGTCCCCTCTCCCTCCGGGAGAGGGCTAGGGTGAGGGTGCTGTTGATCTTCCCGCCTTCCGTCCGATCCCCCAAATTTTCCTTGCTCGCCCGCGTGTGTTTCGGTTATCACTTTGTACATGATTAGACAGGTACGATTTGACAAGAAACAACGGGTGGTCGACGAACTCGTCCGGCGCATCGAGAGCGGCCTCATGGAGGACGGCTTTCTGTTGCCCGGCGAGCATCAGTTGGCTCAAGAATTCAACGTCAGCCGTGGCACGTTGCGCGAAGCATTGGCCGAACTGAAGCGGCGAAAATACATCGCCACGCAAAGCGGAGTCGGCTCGATCGTCACGTTTGACGGTGTCGCCCTCGATCAACGCAGCGGTTGGGCGCAGGCGCTGGCCGACAGCGGCGCGATGATCAACACCGAAGTGTTGCGCCTGGAAGCCGTGACCCGGCCCGACTTGCTGTCGCGTTTTGGCACCGACCAATTCATCACCCTCGACCGCCGTCGCCGCTCCACCGAAGGCACGCTGGTGTCCCTTGAACGTTCTTTGATGCCGGCGACCGGCGGCCTGGAAAGCCTGCCGCGCGTCGGTCTGATCGACAATTCCCTGACCATCACCCTGGCCGCTTACGGCTATATCGGCGAGCGCGGTGATCAATGGATCGGCGCCGAGCCGTTGAACGCCATCGACGCTGAACTGCTCGGACGTCCGGAAGGCACGGTGTTCCTCAAAGCCTTGCGCACCACTTACGACCGGCAGAACCGTTTCATGGAACAGGTTGAAAGCCTGCTCGACCCGGTGCATTTCCGTCTGCACCTGCAATTTGGAGAATCGAAATGACCCCGCTCAACCGTGCCCTCGGTGCGTTTTATGGCCTGGCCCTCGGTGATGCGCTGGGCATGCCGACGCAATCGCTGAATCGCGAAACCATCAAGGTTCGTTTCGGCAAGATCACCGATCTGCAGGACGCCGGTCCCTTGCAACCGATCGCCGCGAACATGCCCAAAGGCTCGATCACCGATGACACCGAACAGGCGATTCTGGTCGGCAAGTTGCTGGTCGAAGGCCAGGGCCGCATCGAACCGGCGATCCTCGCGCAACGCCTGATCGAGTGGGAAGCCGCGATGCAGGCCAAGGGCTCGCAGGATTTGCTCGGGCCGTCGACCAAGCGTGCCATCGAAATGATCCTCGCCGGCCATTCGCCGGAAGAGGCCGGGCGCTACGGCACCACCAACGGCGCGGCAATGCGCATCACACCGGTAGGTATCGCGGCAGACGTGGCCGAACCGCAGCGTTTTATTGCGGCGGTGGTGCAGGCCTGTCAGGTGACTCACAACACCACGTTGGGCATTTCCAGCGCGGCGGCGGTGGCGGCGGTGGTGTCCGCCGGTATCAACGGCGTGGATCTGGGCGAGGCGTTGAACCTCGGTCAGCAAATCGCTCAGCAAGCGGAAGCGCACGGGCACTGGGTCGCCGGTGGTCGCATCGGTTCGCGTATCAGTTGGGCGCGCAGCATCAGTGTCGACAGCGACAAAGCGCTGCTCGCCGATCTGCTCTACGACGTCATCGGTACTTCGGTGGCGTCGCAGGAGTCGGTGGTGGTCTCGTTCGCGCTGGCGCAGCAAGTGGCGATCGGTGAGATGAACGCGTTCGAGGCGTTGTGCATGGCGGCAAGCCTGGGTGGCGACACTGACACCATCGCGGCGATTCTCGGGGCAATGCTCGGGGCCTGCCTGGGGCTTGAGTGTTGGCCTGCCGAGATGATCGAGACAGTCAAAACCGTCAATGATCTGGAGCTGGAACCCCTTGTGAAAGGACTCCTCACCCTGCGCTGAGGACACCCATGTGTTGGAGCTGCCGAAGGCTGCGATCTGTTGATCTTCAGCAGACTTCGGGGCGCCACAAAATCAAGATCAAAAGATCGCAGCCTGCGGCAACTCCTACAGGGGAGAGGTGCAGGTTAATGAATTGCCCATAAACACAAGAATGGCAACAGGAGCATTTTTCATGAGTTCAGCAAACGCCGGGCAAAGCGCCGGGCAACTGGAAACCCGTGGCATCGAACCGGTGCCGGAAGCCGAGTGCAACGGTCATCCGCTGCAATTGTTCTGGGTCTGGTTCGCCGCCAACATTTCCATTCTCGGTCTGCCGTTGGGCGCCACGCTGGTCGCGTTTCGCGGGCTGGCGATCTGGCAGGCAATCATCGTCGCGATCATCGGCGCCGCCGGTTCGTTTGCGGTGGTCGGGATCATCTCGATTGCCGGCCGTCGTGGCCGTGCGCCGAGCCTGACGTTGTCGCGAGCGATCTTCGGCGTGCGCGGCAATATCGGCCCGACCCTGGTCTCGCTGATGTCGCGTCTCGGTTGGGAAACGGTCAACACCACCACCGCTGCATTCGTGCTGCTGTCGTTGTGCTCGATCCTGTTTGGTTCGCCGGTCGAAGCGAAAAGCGCGCCGGTGCTGACGCTGATCTTCATCGCGATTTTCGTGCTGCTGACCCTGTCCGTCTCCGGCCTCGGCCACGCGACGCTGCTGGTGATCCAGAAGTGGGCGACCTACGTGTTCGGCGCGCTGAACCTTCTGGTCGGTGGCTTCCTCTGCGCCACCATCGATTGGAGCGCGGTGTTCAACGCCACGCCCGCGCCGTTGAGCGCAATGATCATCGGCATCGGCACCATGGCCGCCGGCACCGGCATCGGTTGGGCCAACGCTGGCGCTGACATGTCGCGCTATCAGCATCGCAGCGTCAAAGCCGTGCGCCTGGTTGCTTCAGCGGCATTCGGCGCGGGCTTACCACTGGTGTTGCTGATCACCCTCGGCGGACTGCTGTCGGTGGGCAACAACGATCTCGCTTCGGCGACTGATCCGATCGTGGCGATTCGCGACATGCTGCCAACCTGGATGGCGGTGCCGTACCTGATCACCGCGTTCGGTGGCCTGCTGCTGTCGAACAACCTGTCGGTGTACTCCGCCGGTTTGACCACGCTGACGCTGGGACTGAAGGTCAAACGCGTCTACGCGGTGGTGGTCGATATCGTCGCGATCTTCGCTGGCTCGATCTACTTCATGCTGATCGCCGACAGCTTCTATGGCCCGTTCATCACGTTCATTTCGCTGCTCGCGGTGCCGATCACCGCGTGGGTCGGGATCTTCATCGTTGACCTGATTCACCGTCACTACTACAGCCCGAAAGACCTGCTCGACGTCAGCCCGAGCAGCGCCTACTGGTATCGCGGCGGCATCGAGTGGCGTGCATTCGGTGCGTGGGCGATTGCCATCGTGCTCGGTTTCAGTTTCACCACCATCGGCACCACGGCGCAAAACGTCTGGTTCAAAGGCTTCCTGTCCGACTCGTGGCTTGGACACAACGGCCTCGGCTGGATCGTGACCTTCGTGGTGGCCGGTGGCATTTACTTCGTCCTCGGCGGGGCGAAAGATCGCCGCGCCGCGCAAACCGAGAATGCTCATGCCTAAGATGTTGCACACCGGCCAGGTCATTATCGACCTGGTCATGGCCGTGGAAAAACTGCCGCAGATTGGCGGCGATGTGCTCGCGCAATCGGCGGGTTTCGAAGCCGGTGGCGGTTTCAACGTGATGGCGGCGGCGGTGCGTAATGGCTTGCCGGTGGTGTATCTCGGTCGGCATGGCAGCGGGCGTTTCGGCGATCTGGCGCGGGAGGCGATGAATGTTGAAGGCATTCACATCGGCATCGGTGAACCGGCGTCGCGTGACACCGGTTTGTGCGTAGCGCTGACGGATGCCTCGGCCGAGCGCAGTTTCATTTCCTACATCGGTGCTGAAGGTGAGGTGACCGAGGAGGATTTGAACAGTGTCGCGGCCGAGGCGGGCGATTACGTTTATCTCAGCGGCTACAGCCTGCTGCACGCAGGCAAGGCGCAGGCGCTGCTCGACTGGACGCTGGCACTGCCGGACTCGATCAACGTGGTGTTCGATCCGGGCCCGTTGGTGGAATCGCCGGACTCGCCGATGATGCAGGCGTTGCTGCCGCGCATCGATGTGTGGACCAGCAACAGTGTTGAAGCACTGCGGTTTACCGGTGCTGAAGACATCGCGGTGGCGCTGGATCGACTCGCGGAGCATCTGCCCAAAGAGGTGCTGATGGTGGTGCGTGACGGGCCGCAGGGCTGCTGGATTGATCAGCACGACGAGCGTCGGCATGTGCCGGGGTTTGCCGTGAAAGCACTGGACAGCAATGGTGCTGGCGATGCGCATGCCGGGGTGTTTGTCGCCGGGTTGGCGCAGGGCTTGACGGCGTACGAAGCAGCGCGGCGGGCGAATGCGGCGGCGGCTTTGGCGGTGACGCGCTGGGGGCCGGCGACCTCGCCGGGGGCGGCTGAGGTGGATGCGTTTATCCGCGAGTCCGGCGGCGTCTGATTTATAGCAATCGCCGGCAAGCCAGATCCCACATTGAATCTGTGTCGCACCTAAACCCAATGTAGGAGCTGCCGAAGGCTGCGATCTGTTGATCTTCAACGTCAAAAGATCGCAGCCTTCGGCAGCTCCTACAGGGGGATTTCAGCTAGCCTTGCGCAACGCTTCGATCAACTCTTGTTTGCGCATCGAAGACCGCCCGGGAATCTTTTTATCCCGCGCCTCCTTCATTAAACTGTCGACCGTCTGCGTATCCCGCGAAGCTTTGCTGTTGCGCGTATGCCCCTTGCGACTGGCCACCGCGCGCCGTGATGATTCCTGGCGGTCTTCGGACTTGGCGCTCGCCGGTTTTTTGCGCCCGGAACCTCCGGCCTTGTCGCCGCCGCCCGATTGTTTGTTGACCGTCGCCCAGGCCCGCGCCTCGGCTTCATCTTTCGACACGCCCTTTTTCTCGTAGCTGTCTTCGATGTGTTCAGCCTTGCGTTTCTGCTCGGCGGTGTATTTGTCTTTGCTTCCACGAGGCATGGGATTTCTCCTTGCATCGGTATCTGATTTTCAATGCAGGAGCTGCCGAAGGCTGCGATCTTTTGATTTTAAAGATCAACAGATCGCAGCCTGCGGCAGCTCCTACATGATTACGATCACACGATCACACGATCACACGATCACACGATCACACGATCACACGATCACATTGCTCAGCTATCGAGTTTTCGCGCCGCTTCAACACCGGCCGCGCTGAGCTTGATCGGCAGGTTCAACGAGTGTTCGCCGGCCTCGTTGCAGGTCACATGACCGTGGTGAATCAGTCCGCGATCCTGCAAAGCGGCGAGGGCGCTGGCCACGAGCTTTTCGCCCCGGTAATTGTCCAGCACCTCCTTGCCCAGTCCACTTGGGTGGGCGTGCAGCAGGCGGGTGAGGACTTCTTTTTCCAGGTTTTTATCGACGTTCATGGTTACCTCTTCATGGATGTGAATAGGACGCTCGCGTCGGCGAACTACTGCCCGGAACCTTCGGATCCGGAGCCGCCGGTGGTGGTTTTCGAGCCGATGCCGGGGCCAGCGTTGTCTGGCGTTGCCGGGGCGTCGGGGGTGTTCATCCCGCCCTGGCGGCCCGGATCACTGCCCTGGGTGCGCGGATCAGTACCGGTGGCGGGCGGCTGATTGATCAAGGGCACGCCGGAGCCATCGGTATTCATACCGGGAGCACTGTTGATGGCGGGCGCGCGGGGCGGGGTTGGATCGGTAGGGCCGGTGCCCGCAGCGGTGGCGGATGCTGCGAAAACCGCAGGGCAGAGCAGGGCGCTGAATACGAAAGCGGTCAACCTTGACGAGATCATAGGGCTTCTCCAGTGATTGGAATCCTTACCTGTCGTTGGTCTGCCCGGTGATCGGATTGGTGCCTGATGAACGACGAACGGTCTAGAGCGCCGTCGCCGGTTTGAGGTTAAGTCGACGCCAGAGCAGACGACCCACGGTGATCAGCCAGTTCGCCAGCGCCACGGCCAATACCGTGAGCAGCAGCGTCGCCATGCCCTGTTCAACGATGATTTTCCCGGCCAGCAACGGAAAGCCGAACACGCCGATAAAATACGCGAGACTGAACAGCAGCAATGCCTGCGAAGTGGTGCCGGTTGGTGCTTCATTGGCGGCGAGGCCATTGATCACCGAATACGTTAGGCCATAACCGACACCGAGCATCAGCGCCGCCAGCAGGTAGGTGAATCCGCTGTGCACACCGAAGGCGAACAGCACGATGGCGGCGAGCATCAATCCCGACAACAGGCACGATGCACGCAGCGGATCCCGCTTGACCACATAGCCTGCGATCAACATACGGCTGCTGATGGCCGCGCTCATGAAACCCAGGAAGAACAACGAATAATCCAGCGAGCGGGCGGCGGCGTAGCTTGTTTGAAAGCTCGACAGACCACCAAACACGCACCCACCGAGACCGACCATGATGATCGGGAACACCGCGCGTGAGCCGAGTACTTGCGTGGTCGCTTGCCAGCTGATTTTCGCGGCTGATGTCGCTTGGGTACTTTGCAATCGCGCGCCGAGACGCCAGAACAGCAGCACACCGATCAGGCTCGCCAGCGCCGCCAGATAGAACGCCGATGTCACCGGCAAGCCCAACGCGCTGGCTGCGCGCCCGAGCAATGGACCGCTGCCGATTCCAGTCATCATGCTGCCGGAGAGCAAGGCAAAATATTTCGCGCGCTGCGCCGGGGTCACCAGACTGGCGACGATGATCGGCCCCAAGGTGTAGAAAACACCCCAGCCCAAACCCAGCAGCAATCCAAACAACAGCAGCAGAGGACCAAACCCCGGCGTCATCGCAAAACCCAGGCTCGCCGCCACCAGCAGCAGCCCGAACAGCGCAATCGAACGCGCTGCGCCGAGCATGTCGGACAAGTGCCCGGACACCAGCACCGCCGCAAACGTGCTGACCATCGCCGCCGAAATCACGCTGCCAGCATCGTGTTCATTGCCGCCGCGTGAACCGATCAACAGCGACAGCAAAAACGTTGAGCCATACGACAGCGACAACAGATAACTGGCGAGGCAGAACAGGCCGAACAGCTTGCCTGAGACCTGGGGCGTTGCTTGCGACATGACGCGGTTCCTTGACCGGAAAAATGAGCGTCATCTGTTTAACACGTCGCCTGCGCGGGTTAGGTCTGAGGTTGGCGAAGTCAGCTTCAGCACTGACCGGAGTAACGCTCAGACGCTGCCGATTTCTTCCATGAATTGCTCCATGAAACCTTTCAGGCGCTGGTGCCGAATTTGCGCCAGACGCTGGCCGGCAGCGGTCTGGAAACCGTCGGCGAGGTGCAGCAGTTTGGTCTGGAAATGATCGAGGCAAAAACGTTTGTCGTCGTAGTCGCGTTGCTGCGCTTGGGGATCCTGCGGGTCGTACAGCGCCGAACCCATGCGCCCGGCGATGTAGAACGTGCGCGCGACACCGAGCATGCCGAGCGAGTCGAGACGGTCGGCGTCCTGGACGATTTTTGCTTCAAGGGTGAGCGGGGTGATGCTGGCGGAGAAACTGTGCGCTTCGATGGCGTGGGTGACGGCGGCGATTCTTTCGCTGGGCCAATGCATCTCCGCGAGCACCGCCGCCGCTTTTTCTGCCGCCAGACGTGAGGCGTGTGCACGCAGTGGCGAGTTTTTCTCGACGGCCACGCAGTCGTGCAGCAGGACGGCTGCGAGCAACACCTCAAGATCGCCGCCTTCTTCTTCGTGCAACGTGCGCACGTTGTGCCAGACCCGCTGCAAATGCGCGAGGTCGTGCGCACCGTCGTCCGATATTTCCAGAGCGTGGGGCAGTAACTCGGCGGCGAGTGAAATCAGTGGTGCGAAAGCAGCATCGTTCATAAGCATCCTTACTGGCTGTCGTAGATTTTCAGTTGATGATACTTCTGTGGTGAGGGGATTTATCTCCGTTGGGGCGCGAAGCGGCCCTAAAAAATGGGACTGCTGCGCAGTCCAACGGGGATAAATCCCCTCGCCACAGGGTTCCTCATCAGGTTTGGAGTGTGACGAGCGCCGCCCACGGCCTTAGTATGGCGTTTTCCTTTTCCGACAAGGCCCGTTCATGACGATCGAAATCCGCCCGGCGACCCCCAGCGATGCCCCGCAAATCCTCGCTTTCATCACTGAACTCGCCGATTTCGAAAAGGCCCGCCACGAAGTTATCGCCAGCGTCGCCGACATCGAGCGCAGCCTGTTCGGCGAAGGTGCCACCGCCCACGGCCTGATTTGTTTGCGCGATGGTTTGCCGATCGGTTTCGCGGTGTTTTTCTTCAGCTACTCGACCTGGCTCGGCAGCAACTGCCTGTACCTTGAAGACCTCTACATCACCCCCGAACAACGCGGCGGCGGCGCCGGCAAAACCCTGCTGCGCCACCTGGCGAAAATCGCCTGCGACAACGACTGCGGCCGCTTCGAATGGAGCGTGCTCGACTGGAACACGCCGGCCATCGATTTCTACAAATCCCTCGGTGCGCAACCCCAAGAGGAATGGGTGCGCTACCGCATGGATGGCAAGGTTCTCCGCGAGTTCGCCGAGGGCTGAAAACAATGATGGCAATCCAATGCTAATTCGATTGTCGCCAGCGCTCTAGTCCGGCATTCTACGCGCCATTTTTGCGCGCTCATGGATGACACCTGCAATGCCTCTGGCACAACTTCTCCACGCCCGTGGAGCCTTCGCTGCGTCAACGAGTGACCAGCGATGAGCGGACTACGGGCGTCAATGCGTTTGTATGGCCTGGTGAAAAATTCAGGCTCGAGCGACAACCCCCAGCGCCAACCGGTCGACATTCTCTGCACCGTCAATCGTACGGGCGGCACAGCCATTCGTGCGTTCGTGTCACGCCTCGATGCCGAGTTGATGACGCGCAGTGCCGGTCTCGACGATTACCGCGTGATACCGCTGCGCACCTTCGACCCGACGGCGTTTATCGGAGCTCATCAAGGTTGGCTGGTGCTGCACATCTGTTGCGGCTTCGTCGCCCCTGCCGGGCATTCGCTGCTCAAGGACGGCGGGTTGATGCCGATGGGCTGGTACGCCTATTCCGAGATCGGTCACTGGACGGCCGAACATCATCTGGACCTCGGCGCACAAATGGCGGATTTGCTGCAATCGACTTACGAGCGTAATCACCTGCGCAACTACAACGCCTGGCTCAACGAGCTGGACGACGCGACGCCTGCCGAGCTGGCGTGGCATGTCGACGAAGCCTGGCAACATCTGCAATCGGCTACATCCCCTGATAACCGTGAACATTGCCACGCCCTGTTCGACCCCGTCGACAACCGCTGGCGCTTCGCCGTAACCGACATCGATATCCATCAGCCACACCCGGAATCCCCGAAGCAAGGAGCTTTGAATTGAGTGGTAAACCTGCTGCACGCGTCACCGACCCGACCGCCTGCCCGTTGCCAGGCCATGGTACCAACCCGATCGTCTCCGGCTCGCCCGACGTCTTCTTCGATGGCCTCGCCGCCGCGCGCATGACCGATAAATCGGCGTGCGGCAGCCCGATTACCGGGGCAGTCTCCGGTACCGTTTTCATCAACGGCTTGAATGCCGCAATGCTCGACAGTACCGGCGGCCACGGCAATGTCGTGGTCGGTGGTTCGGGGACGGTGATAATCGGCCAGAGTGGCGGAGGCGCGGCGTTTAGCGGGTTGTTGCCGATGCCGGTGCATTTTACGGACAAGATGCGATTAGTTGATGAGTTCACTGGTGAACCCGTCGCCAATCATCCTTACACAATCAAACGTGGGGATGGTCGTGAAGAACATGGCGTTACTGATGCAGCCGGTTTTACCCATGCTGTCAGTTCACATTTGGCTGAAACCATTGAACTGTTTGCGGAGTAATTGCAATGGGAAAGGATAACGTGATAGCGGATGCCAGTAAAAAAAACCTTGGTTCACATACGCTCACTTGCCCGACAGACGAGGCGGTTAAAGAGTTTAAATACATGCGCCAGGCGGTCGCTTTTTTTATCGGAGGGGCAGGTGATAAAGAGAGTTACTATGGATTTGGTCCAAAGTACAATGTGGATCGGGCCAGGAAACCTTTTGCTGAGTCGGTAAAACTTGCTATATGGGCTGCAGGAGTTACTTCTTATCATCTTGGCTACAATGAAGTAATTGGTGACGAAAAAATCAAAGCGAATGTGCTCGACGTTATTTGTAAAAGTGATGCTGTGTACATTGTCGGGCATAGTCTCGGAGGTTGGAATGGGGCGCATCTGTCCAGCTATCTTGCTAAGTTAGGTTATTCTGTAAAAGTCTTGGTAACACTGGATCCTGTGGGGAAAGGCGCTTTGGTTGGGAGTATTTCAAATATTTATCCCGATACGCCACAGCCGAGTGCGGGGCTGTGGGTTAATGTGCTTGCTCAGTCCTCGGACTCTGATATGTCTGACTGGATTGCCGGAATCGGCGAGCAATGGCGTTTGGAAAGTGGTCCTAATGTCAATAGCGTAATGGATGTGAATCACGAATCGGCCGCTATCATGTTTACTACCGTACTGGCTGATGGCAAGTCAGCACTGAATTATGTAATTAACTCTCTCAATAAACATTTCAGGGGTGAAGTGTGATGACTCCAAGACTGCTTTTGTCAACGTTTTTTCTAATGCTCGTGGGGTGTGCATTCACGCAAGACAAACCCCCAGCTAATTTAAGATTTTCGAAAATAGAACGAGTAGGCGATACGGTCTTGTATGACCTGTATTTTTCTTCTGATTTAGATATTCTAGGGCACTACAAATCATTGATCGGTACCGGTTTACTCTGTGCTTTGGAGAATGATGCCAATTTCAGTGAAAATCATGAAATGAAGAATTTCATGGACGGTGGTGTTAGACGAAGTGCGAGTGGGACGGAGTCTGATTTTATTTCACGGATGGTTTTTAGTGAGAAAATAGCGAATCGAAGTAGCGAGAGAGATTTAACGCCTGTAGAGATAAGAAAAATATTAGCAGGGAAGAAACAAGTGCAATGTAAATTTTTTGCCAGTGCAACAATGATTGATACCTATTTTTCTAATGTTATGTATGTGCCGGTGGTGGAAATTCTTCAGGCAGTGGGTGACCGATGAGCTGAATGTAAAAGGTACTGTTTTTGAAGTGTATTTTGCCTGCGGCATTTGTTTTTCTGATGTTTTGCACGTGTCGCTTGGTTTTTGCTTGGAATAAGCGTTGCATACTGATTTTTAGTTGTTGTGTTGTTGTGTTGTTTGGTGTCTTTGGAGTGGTAATGGCTAGGTTGCTGTTGGTTATTTTATTTGTCCTGTGTTCCTCCTGTATGCAATTACATGTGCCAGCACCAAGAATTGAATTTACATCAATCGAATATGATGCGGGTCGATACAATCTGCGCTTCAGGTCTGACAGAGACTTGGTTAACTTGTACGATGCGCACGGGATAAGCGCGCAAGTCGGCACGTGGCTAATCTGTTCACTTGATGGTGATGTCGATTTTTCAATTCTGCATCACATTCGTTACACCGCTAATGGTATCGTTGATGAGGTTCGCACCGTTGAAGGTGACCGCCGTTATGAGTTTAACGTGCAAGTCAGATTTGAGGAGGATGTTGATCAAGGTACTAGTTCTTTGTCCCTCAGAAAGGAAGCACTCCTTTCAATGTTGAAAGCGCAGGACTATATACCTTGTCGGACGACAACTACTGCTACTTTCTACAATGCTTACTATTCAAAGATTATGTATATTCCGACCTCTCGAATCATAAAAGAGGTTCAGCATAAAATTACCGCGCCGGAATATGTAATTCTACCGCCAGAAGTACAGCCATTATCGTGGTTAATGTTTGAACAGATATGCATTACAGATAAACGCTATCATGGTGGGGACATTATTGTTCATGGCGGAGCGTGCAGCAGCATGCCCTACAGCGGATTGTTGAGCTCTTTTGCACCTCTGAATGGAAAATTCCGCATTTTCGATACTCACACCCAACATCCCAAGGCGAATGTCAGGTACATGATCAAGCGACCAGATGGCCGTGAAGAGGAAGGCCTGAGTGACGCTCAGGGGGATACTCATGTGTTTGGCTCGGATCATTCTGAAACTTTTAAGCTGTTTTTGTTTGAGGAGGGGTTGGGGTCATGGGCGATATAGACAGTTTCCCATAATATGGGATGCAAAATTACATATTGAGATTTCCCACCTGAGAGGTCTATAGTCCGTCGCACTCACTGCCAAAAACAAAACAGGTGAAGCGATGCTGGCGCAATTGATCGCGCTCGATTGGGGGACGACCTCATTACGTGCTTACAAACTCGCGGCGGACGGTGTGGTGCTGGAGCAGCGCGCGCTGTCGTCCGGGATCATGCAGTTGCCCAAGGCCGCGCGAATCATCAACGGTCGCGAATGCACCGATGGTTTTGAATTGGCCTTCGATGAAGCGTGCGGCGACTGGCTCGAGGCGCAGCCGGATCTCCCGGTGATCGCTTGCGGCATGGTCGGCAGTGCGCAGGGCTGGCGTGAAGCGGCCTATTGCGAGACGCCGGCAGATGTCGCCAATCTCGGAAACTCCCTACAAACAATTGTCAGTCTGCGCGGCACCGTGGTGCATATCGTGCCAGGCGTGATTCAGCGCTCGACGCTGCCGAACGTGATGCGTGGCGAAGAAACCCAGGTGCTTGGCGTCCTGCAGAGTCTGCCGGTCGAGGCGGGCAATGATCTGCTGATCGGGCTGCCGGGCAGTCACTCCAAGTGGGTGAACGTGGTCGATGGCTGCATCACTCACTTCGATACGTTCATGACCGGCGAAGTGTTCGCCGTGCTCAGTGAGCACAGCATTCTCGGCCGTACCCTGAAGCAAGGCGCAGCGTTCGATGCTCAGGCGTTTGACCGTGGCGTGCAGATTGCGCAGTCGGCGGACGGCGAACTCGGCGTGCTGTCGACCTTGTTCAGCGTCCGCACCCTGGGCCTGACCGGCGAACTCAGCCCGACGGCGCAGGCAGATTATCTGTCCGGTCTGATGATCGGCCATGAACTGGTGGCGCTCGCCACGGTTCAGCGACGTCGCCGCAACAACCGCAATCTCCCTTCGATCATCCTCATCGGCAACGCGCAACTCTGTGCGCGCTACAGCCGTGTCCTCGATGTCTGTGGATTCGCCGACGTGACGCTGGCCGAGCAGGCCACCGAGCGTGGTCTGTGGCAACTGGCGCTGGCCGCCGGACTGATCGATTCCTCATCCCGTTAACCCTGACTGGAGGCCTGACATGCTCAAGCAAGCACTGGCGCAAAACGGTCTGATCGCGATTCTGCGTGGCCTGCATCCGCAGGAAGCCGCCGCTGTCGGAGAAGTCCTGTACGCGGCCGGATTTCGCGTCATCGAAGTACCGCTCAATTCCCCTTCGCCGTACGAAAGTATCCGCATCCTGCGCAAGACGCTGCCCGCCGATTGCCTGATCGGTGCGGGCACGGTGTTGACCCCGGAACAGGTCGACTTGGTGAAAGACGCCGGTGGCCAGGTGATCGTCATGCCGCACAGCGACGCCAAGGTCTTGCGCGCGGCAAAAGCGGCGGGGCTGTATTTATCGCCGGGTGTCGCCACGCCGACGGAAGCCTTCGCGGCGCTGGAGGAGGGCGCGGACATTCTCAAGCTGTTCCCGGCCGAGCAGATGGGCCCAGCGGTCGTCAAAGCCTGGCTTGCGGTGTTGCCATCCGGGACGGTGCTGGCGCCGGTTGGCGGCATCACGCCGGACAACATGCAGGCGTTTATCGACGCCGGTGTGAAAGGTTTCGGTCTCGGTTCTGGCCTGTTCAAACCGGGCATGACGCCGGAGCAAGTGGCGGTGAATGCCAAGGCCTACGTGGCCGCGTGGAAGGCCCTTCGCTAAGACTTTTTGGCGCTGCGTGCGCTACATCTATAAGAGAGATAAAAGATGAAAATCACCAAACTCACCACCTTCATCGTGCCGCCGCGCTGGTGCTTCCTCAAGGTCGAAACCGATGAGGGCGTGACGGGTTGGGGCGAGCCTGTGGTCGAGGGCCGCGCGCACACCGTCGCCGCTGCCGTCGAAGAATTGTCCGACTACCTGATCGGCAAAGACCCACGCAATATCGAAGACATCTGGACCGTGCTGTATCGCGGCGGTTTCTACCGTGGCGGTGCGATCCACATGAGTGCGCTGGCCGGCATCGATCAAGCGCTGTGGGACATCAAGGGCAAGGCGCTGGGTGTGTCGGTGAGTGATCTGCTGGGTGGCCAGGTGCGCGACAAGATTCGCGTGTATTCGTGGATCGGTGGCGACCGTCCGGCCGACACCGCGCGTGCGGCGAAGGAAGCGGTGAGCCGTGGTTTCACCGCGGTGAAAATGAACGGCACGGAAGAGCTGCAATTCCTCGATACCTTTGAAAAAGTCGATCTGGCGCTGGCCAACGTTGCCGCCGTGCGTGACGCGGTCGGGCCGAACGTCGGCATCGGCGTCGACTTCCATGGCCGCGTGCACAAGCCAATGGCCAAGGTGCTAATGAAGGAACTCGATCCGTACAAACTGATGTTCATCGAAGAACCGGTGCTCAGCGAAAACTACGAAGCGCTGAAAGAACTGGCACCGCTGACCAGCACGCCGATTGCCCTCGGCGAGCGCCTGTTCTCGCGTTGGGACTTTAAACGCGTGTTGAGCGAAGGCTACGTCGACATCATCCAGCCGGATGCCTCGCACGCCGGCGGCATCACCGAAACCCGCAAGATCGCCAACATGGCCGAGGCCTACGACGTGGCGCTGGCGCTACATTGCCCGCTGGGGCCAATTGCGCTGGCGGCGTGTTTGCAACTGGACGCGGTTTGTTACAACGCGTTTATCCAGGAGCAAAGCCTGGGCATCCATTACAACGAGAGCAATGACTTGCTCGACTACGTGAAGGATCCACGGGTGTTCGATTACGACAAAGGTTTCGTGAAGATTCCGAACGGGCCGGGGCTGGGTATCGAGATCAACGAGGAATACGTGATTGAACGTGCGGCGGTCGGGCACCGCTGGCGCAACCCGATCTGGCGCCATGCCGATGGCAGCTTTGCCGAGTGGTGAGTCCTGCCTGACACACCCGATGAGATCGCTCCCACGCTCTGCGTCGGAATGCCTCAATGGACGCTCTGCGTCCGCTTTTGGGGACGCGGAGCGTCCCGGGCTGCATTCCCACGCAGAGCGTGGGAACGATCAGGCCTCAGGCCGACCTCAATAAACATAAAAAGAGGCTCTCCCCATGCAACCGCAAACCCTCACCGGGCAGGCGTCTTTAGTCACACCCAGTCGCAAGCGGTTTTTCATCATGGTGTTGCTGTTCATCACCGTGGTCATCAACTACCTCGACCGCAGCAACCTGTCGATTGCCGCGCCGGCCCTGACCACTGAGCTGGGTGTCGATCCGATTCACGTCGGCCTGATCTTCTCAGCGTTCGGCTGGACCTACGCCGCCATGCAGATCCCCGGTGGCTGGCTGGTCGATCGCGTGCCGCCGCGCATCCTTTACAGTGTCGCGCTCCTGCTGTGGTCGATTGCCACGGTGATGCTCGGTTTCGCTGCCAGTTTCATCGCGTTGTTCGTGTTGCGCATGGCGGTCGGCGCGCTCGAAGCACCGGCGTATCCGATCAACAGCCGCGTGGTGACGACTTGGTTTCCCGAGCGCGAGCGCGCCACGGCCATTGGTTTCTACACCTCGGGGCAGTTCGTCGGTCTGGCATTCCTGACCCCGGTACTCGCTTGGCTGCAACACGAATTCGGCTGGCACATGGTGTTCGTCGCTACCGGCGCAGTCGGCATCATTTGGGCGGCGATCTGGTACGCGGTGTATCGCGAGCCACGGGATTTCAAAGGCGCCAACGACGCCGAAATCGACCTGATCCGCGAGGGCGGTGGTCTGGTTGATATTCAGCAGGAATCGGCCAAGGTCAAAGCCAAATTCAGCTGGACCGACCTCGGTATCGTCCTGACCAAACGCAAGTTGTGGGGCATCTACCTCGGCCAGTTTTGCCTGAATTCGACGCTGTGGTTTTTCCTCACGTGGTTCCCGACTTATCTGGTGAAATATCGCGGCATGGACTTCATCAAGTCCGGCCTGCTGGCGTCGCTGCCGTTTTTGGCCGCGTTCATCGGCGTGCTGTGTTCGGGGTTCTTTTCCGACTTTTTGATCCGTCGCGGCTACACCGTCGGCTTCGCGCGCAAGTTGCCAATCATTGGCGGGCTGCTGATTTCCACTTCCATCATCGGCGCGAATTTCGTTGAGTCGACGCCGTTGGTGATTGCCTTCCTGGCGCTGGCGTTCTTCGGCAACGGCCTGGCCTCGATCACTTGGTCGCTGGTCTCGACGTTGGCGCCGGCACGCTTGCTCGGGCTGACCGGCGGGGTGTTCAACTTCATCGGTAACTTGTCGGCGATTGCCACGCCGATCGTGATCGGCTTCCTTGCCAGCGGCGATTCGTTCGCGCCGGCGATCACCTATATCGCGGTTCTCGCATTGATCGGTGCATTGTCCTACGTGCTGCTGGTCGGCAAGGTCGAGCGTATCGAGTTGTAGTGGTCTGCGTCGGGCGACCATAATGCCGCCCGTTCCCTCGCTCAACGGTAAAGGCTGGATATGCAGGAAGACGCTCCGGAAAAAACCAAGGACGCCGCACCCACCGGCACCCAGACACTGTTGCGCGGCTTGGGGGTGGTGCAAGCGGTGGCCAGTGGCGCTCGCGATCTCAAGGAAATTGCCCGACTGATCGGCACCACGCGCAGCACCACACATCGTCTGGCCAGTTGCCTGGTTGATGAACGCTATCTGCGTGTGGTGCCGCAAGTCGGTTACCTGTTGGGGCCGAAGCTGATCGAGCTGGGATTTCAGGCGCGTGAAGAGTTGCCGCTGGTGACCTTGGCCGGACCGTATCTGGACGAGTTGTCGGCGCTGACCGGCGACACCGTGCACTTGGGCATTCGTGAAGGCGATGAAGTGCTGTATCTGCTGAAGAATCCGGGGCGCAACGGTCCGGAAATGCGTTCACGGGTCGGCCATCGCATGCCGCTGGCGCGTACCGGGATCGGCAAGGCGTTGATGCTCGATGACTCGCCGAAAGACTGGCAACGGCTGTACGACATCAGCCTGCCGGCCGGTGGGAAAAGTCAGTTCTGGCCGCAGCATCCCCAGCAGTCGTGGGAACAGCTCGAACAACGCATGGCCGAATACGTCGCCGGTGGCTACGCCTTCGATCTGGAGGACAACGAACCGTCGATCCGCTGCGTGGCGGCGCCGATTCGCGATGCGAGCAAAGGCATTGTGGCGGCGATCAGTATCGCCAGCACGGTGCCGTACATGCCGCTGGAAAAAATGGCCGAGCTGATTCCCCTGATCAAAGGGGTCACAGCCCGGCTATCGGCGGAACTCGGCTTGAAGGTATAAGGGCGGATTTAAACCTTGAGCGTCGCCATGTCGATGACGAAACGGTACTTCACGTCGCCGGCGATCATCCGGGCATAAGCCTCGTTGATCTGGCGGATGTCGAGCATTTCGATGTCGCAGGTGATGTTGTGTTCGGCGCAGAAATCCAGCACTTCCTGGGTTTCAGCGATGCCACCGATCAAGGAGCCGGCCAATACCCGGCGACCCAGTACCAGTTTCGCCGCGTGCACCGGCGGATCAATCGGCTCGATCAGGCCGACCAGAATGTGCATGCCGTCGAAACGCAGGGTGTCGAGGTACGGGTTCAGATCGTGCTGCACCGGAATGGTGTCGAGCAGGAAGTCGAAGTAACCGGCGGCCGCTTTCATCTGCTCGGGGTCGGTGGAAACGATCACGTGATCGGCGCCCTGACGACGACCTTCTTCAGCCTTGCTCGCCGAGCGGGTGAACAACGTCACTTCAGCGCCCATGGCCTTGGCGAACTTGATGCCCATGTGGCCCAAACCGCCCATGCCGAGAATCCCGACCTTGTCGCCAGCCTTGACGCCGTAGTGCTTGAGCGGCGAATAGGTGGTGATGCCGGCGCAAAGGATCGGCGCAGCGCTGGCCAGAGCCAGTTTTTCCGGGATGCGCACGACGAAGTGTTCGCTGACGACGATGCTGTCCGAATAACCGCCCATGGTGTTGCTGCCATCGACCCGGTCCGGGGTGGCGTAGGTCATGGTCGGACCTTCGAGGCAGTATTGCTCGAGGTTCTGCTGGCAGGCTTCGCAGCTACGGCAAGAGTCGACCATGCAGCCGACACCGACCAGATCGCCTACTTTGTGTCGGGTGACATTCGCACCGATGGCGGTGACTTTTCCGACGATCTCGTGGCCGGGCATCAACGGGTAAACGGCAATGCCCCATTCGTTGCGTGCCTGATGGATGTCGGAATGGCAGACGCCGCAGTAGAGGATTTCGATCGCGACGTCGTCGGTGCGCGGGCTGCGACGTTCGAATTTCATCGGGGCGAGGGGGGTGGTGGCCGATTGGGCGGCATAGCCGATGGCGGTGTACATGTGAAACCTCGCAATAGCAGGAACAAGTGAGGCGGCGCATTCTGGGCGTCGACTGACGGTCCGGCCATGACGATTCCTCCGGGTCTCATGCCTAATCCTCCGGCATGCGGGTTTGATCGGTCGCATTGGCAAAAGGATCTGCGATGATGCTTCCATGCCCTTTTTTCGCAATATTTTCAGTGAAGAGTTTTGATGCAATTAACCCGTCATCTTGATGCCAACGCCCGGCTGGTTTCGTTGATCGAACCGCTGGCGCTGCGCGATGGTTACTCCCCGACCGGGTTGCCTGGTGTGCAAGTCTTGCGCGCCAGTTGTGACGTCGCCCGTGGCCCGCATATTTATGAACCGAGCCTGATGATCATCGCCCAGGGCAGCAAACTGGCGTTCCTCGGGCCGCGCACCATGGAATATGGCGCCGGGCACTATCTGATCCAGGCGCTGCCGGTGCCGTTCGAGTGCGAGACCTTTGCCTTGCCGAATGCGCCGTTGCTCGGTGTGTCGGTGGCGATTGATCGGGTGTTGCTCGGCGAGTTGGTGTTGGCCATGGGCCTGGCGCCGGGTCGGCATATTCCGGCGCAGACACCGGAGTCGATGACCTCGGTGGTGCTCGACGATGACATGCGTGGTTGTGTCGAAAGATTGCTCAGTTGTCTGCACGATCCGCTGGAATGTCAGATTCTCGGGCCGGCGCGGGTGCGTGAGTTGTTGTTCGTCGCGTTGCGCGGGCCGCAGGCGGATGTGTTGCGCGCGTTGGTTGAGCAGCAGGGGCAGTTTGCGCGGGTGGCGGCGTCGATCAGTCATCTGCATGCGCATTACACCGAGCCATTGAATGTCGAGACGCTGGCCGGTTGCGCGAACATGAGCGTGTCGACGTTTCATGAGCATTTCAAACGCAGCACGTTGTTGTCGCCGGTGCAGTATCTGAAGCGCTTGCGGTTGTTGAAGGCGCAGACATTGCTGGTCGCGGAAGGGCTAGGTGTGGCGCAGGTGGCGCATCGGGTGGGCTATCAGAGTACGTCGCAGTTCAGCCGTGAGTACAAGCGCTACTTCGAACGCAACCCGGGCGACGAGCGCGCCGCCTGAGTCCTCGACTGACCGACGATCCCTGTAGGAGCTGCGGCACGCTGCGATCTTTTGATTTTGTTTTTTCAGGATCAAAGTCAAAAGATCGCAGCGTGCCGCAGCTCCTACAGAGGAATTTTGGGCAACAAAAAGGCCCCCGATTCGGGAGCCTTGTTGTTCAGCGGTTCGGCTTACATATTTGGATAAGTCGGGCCGCCGGCGCCTTCCGGCGTCACCCAGGTGATGTTCTGCGAAGGATCCTTGATGTCACAGGTCTTGCAGTGCACGCAGTTCTGGGCGTTGATCTGGAAGCGCTTCTCGCCGTCTTCCTTGGTAATCACTTCGTACACGCCGGCCGGGCAGTAGCGCTGCGCCGGTTCGTCGTACAGTGGCAGGTTCTTGCTGATCGGGATGCTTGGATCGGTCAGCTTCAAGTGGCAAGGCTGTTCTTCTTCATGGTTGGTACCGGAGATGAACACCGAGCTGAGCTTGTCGAAGCTGAGTTTGCCGTCCGGCTTCGGATAGTCGATCTTCTTGCAGTCGGCCGCGAGCTTGAGGCAAGCGTAATCCGGCTTGGTGTCGTGCAGGGTGAACGGCAGTTTGCCGCCGAAGATGTTCTGGTCGAGCCAGTTGAAACCACCGCCGACGATAGCGCCGAACTTGTGGATCGCCGGGCCGAAGTTACGGCTGGCGAACAGTTCGTCGTAGAGCCAGCTCTTCTTGAACGCGTCGACGTAAGTGGTCAGTTCTTCGGTGCCGTCCTTCTCAGCGAACAACGCGTCAGCCACCGATTCAGCGGCGAGCATGCCCGACTTCATCGCGGTGTGGCTGCCTTTGATCTTGGCGAAGTTCAGGGTGCCGAGGTCGCAACCGATCAGCGCGCCGCCCTTGAAGACCATTTTCGGCAGCGAGTTCAGGCCACCTTTGCAAATCGCGCGGGCGCCGTAGCTGATGCGCTTGCCGCCTTCCAGGTACTGCGCCAGCACCGGGTGATGCTTGAGGCGCTGGAACTCGTCGAACGGCGACAGATAAGTGTTGCTGTAAGACAGGTCGACGATCAGACCGACTACGACCTGGTTGTTTTCCAGGTGATAGAGGAACGAGCCGCCGGTGTTCTCGGTGCCCATGATGTCCAGCGGCCAGCCGGCGGTGTGGACTACGAGGCCTGGCTGATGTTTGGCCGGGTCGATTTCCCAGATTTCTTTCAGGCCAATCCCGTAGTGCTGGGCGTCGGCATCGCTGTCGAGGTTGTAGCGCTTGATCAGTTGTTTGCCGATGTGGCCACGGCAACCTTCGGCGAACAGCGTGTATTTGCCACGCAGTTCCATGCCCGGGGTGTACAGGCCTTCTTTCGGGTTGCCTTCGCGGTCGACGCCCAGATCACCGGTGATGATCCCGCGAACCACGCCTTGCTCGTCGATCAGCGCTTCCTGAGCGGCGAAGCCCGGGTAGATTTCCACACCGAGGTTCTCGGCCTGCTGGGCCAGCCAGCGGCACAGGTTGCCAAGGGAAATAATGTAGTTGCCTTCGTTGTGCATGGTCTTCGGCACAAAGAGGTCGGGGATTTTCTGCGCGCTGTCGGCGTTTTTCAGCACGAAAATGTCATCGCGCGTGACCGGCGTGTTCAGCGGCGCGCCGAGTTCTTTCCAGTCAGGGAACAGTTCGTTCAGAGCGCGTGGTTCGAATACGGCACCGGAGAGGATGTGTGCACCGACTTCGGAGCCTTTTTCGACCACGCAGACGCTGATTTCCTTACCGGCTTCGGCGGCCTTCTGCTTCAGACGGCAGGCGGCGGACAGGCCAGCGGGGCCGGCACCGACGATGACCACGTCGAATTCCATGTATTCGCGTTCCACAGGCTATCTCCTACTCAAGGCTCAACAGTTTTTTTTCTAATTTGGAGGTTTGATGTCGCATCCGCTATTCCTTTACGTTAACGTCAAGGAGAATATTGGAGAACAGACCTTTCTCTCTAGGCGGCGCATTATATCTACACCACTCCTAGCGTCCAATACAAACGTTTGTTTGAATCGGCTCCAGGCCAGAGAAATCAAAGAAGCGCGGCTTATGAATGGTCATTTTGCTGTATTGACCGGAATAGGCGTTCCGGTCAAGATACGGGCGGTTTTGCGCTCGCCGTAGGCAGACTGGCGGTTTCAAGAGCACCTCTAAAGACAGGGCGTAGGCAGAAAGGGTGATGCGCAGCGCAGGTCTGGCGCGCAGTTTACACAGCGTGAAGTTGAATGACTGATTGGTCACCACTGACGAACGGTCCAGCACTTTGCAGGGTGTCATCATCCCGAGTACAAGCCGGCGTTTTTAGAGGTGCCCTTGTAGGCCCGATGAGCATCAACCGCCAGGTTCGCCTAGGCGACTTTCTTTTCACCGGAGAGTAACGAGGAATCCATGAAGGTTCTTGTAGCTGTCAAACGCGTTGTGGATTACAACGTCAAGGTTCGCGTCAAGGCGGACAATTCCGGCGTCGATCTCGCCAACGTCAAGATGTCGATGAACCCGTTCTGCGAAATCGCAGTGGAAGAAGCCGTACGCCTGAAAGAGAAAGGTGTTGCGACTGAAATCGTCGTCGTCTCCATCGGCCCGACCACCGCTCAGGAGCAGCTGCGTACCGCACTGGCTCTGGGTGCCGACCGTGCCATCCTCGTCGAATCCGCTGAAGATCTGACCTCGCTCGCCGTGGCCAAGCTGCTCAAGGCTGTGGTCGACAAGGAACAGCCTCAACTGGTGATCCTTGGCAAACAGGCCATCGACAGCGATAACAACCAGACCGGCCAGATGCTCGCTGCACTGAGCGGCTACGGTCAGGGCACGTTCGCTTCGAAAGTCGAAGTCTCTGGCGACAGCGTTGCCGTGACTCGCGAAATCGACGGCGGCGCGCAGACGGTTTCCCTGAAACTGCCGGCGATCGTCACCACCGACCTGCGTTTGAACGAGCCGCGCTACGCGTCTCTGCCAAACATCATGAAAGCCAAGAAGAAGCCTCTCGAAGTGCTGACTCCGGACGCTTTGGGCGTTTCCACCGCCTCCACCAACAAGACCCTGAAAGTCGAAGCGCCGGCTGCACGCAGCGCAGGTATCAAGGTCAAGTCGGTGGCTGAACTGGTTGAAAAACTCAAGAACGAAGCGAAGGTAATCTAAATGACTATCTTGGTTATTGCTGAACACGACAACAAAGTGCTGGCCCCGGCCACGCTGAACACCGTGGCTGCTGCTGCCAAAATCGGCGGCGACATCCACGTTCTGGTTGCCGGCCAAGGCGCTGGCGCCGTGGCGGAAGCCGCTGCGAAAATCGCTGGCGTGAGCAAAGTCCTGAACGCTGACAATGCCGCTTACGCGCATCAGCTGCCGGAAAACGTTGCGCCATTGGTTGCAGAGCTGGGCGCTGGCTACAGCCACATCCTGGCTGCCGCTACCTCCAACGGCAAAAACATCCTGCCGCGCGTTGCCGCGCAGCTGGACGTTGACCAGATCTCCGAGATCATCTCGGTCGAAAGCGCTGACACGTTCAAGCGTCCGATCTACGCCGGTAACGCCATCGCTACCGTGCAATCGACCGCTGCGATCAAAGTGATCACCGTGCGTGCCACCGGTTTCGACCCGGTTGCTGCTGAAGGTGGTTCGGCTGCCGTTGAAGCGGTTGCTGCTGCGCACAACGCTGGCACTTCGAGCTTCGTTGGCGAAGAGCTGGCCAAGTCCGATCGTCCAGAGCTGACCGCTGCCAAGATCGTCGTTTCCGGCGGCCGTGGCATGCAGAACGGCGACAACTTCAAGCATCTGTACGCCCTGGCCGACAAGCTGGGCGCTGCCGTCGGTGCTTCGCGCGCTGCGGTTGATGCAGGTTTCGTACCGAACGACATGCAGGTCGGTCAGACCGGCAAGATCGTTGCGCCACAGCTGTACATCGCCGTCGGTATCTCCGGCGCGATCCAGCATCTGGCCGGCATGAAAGACTCCAAGGTGATCGTTGCGATCAACAAGGACGAAGAAGCGCCGATCTTCCAGGTGGCCGATTACGGTCTCGTGGCGGATCTGTTCGAAGCAGTACCCGAGCTGGAGAAGCTGGTCTAATCCAGCGGCTTCACTTATAAAGAGCCCGACCTTTTGGTCGGGCTTTTTTTGTCTCGGATTTGAGTGGGAGCGTTTTGCCATGGATCTGCGCTGCGGATTGTTGTTGGGATTGGCCCTGTTGCCAGGTTTGGCGACAGCCGCTGGCAAGTGCGAACGCCTCGTCGTCACCGGCAGCCCGGATGCGCCGCCGTATCTGTGGCAGGATCCGCAAAATCCGAAACAATTGATCGGTGCCAGTGCCGACCTGTTGCAGCAAGTGGCCAAGGATCTCGGCATCAAAGTCGAGTTGCTCTACGCCGGCAAACGCGCGCAAGCCCTCGACGAAGTGCGCAGCGGGCGCATGGACATGCTCGCCGACGCGCCGCTGACCTTCACTGAGCTGGAAAACCTCGACTACATCTATCCGCCGCTGCTGGAAAACGACTACCTGGTTTGGACGCGCAAAGGCTCGACACTGGCCTACAGCGAAGCCAAAGACCTGCACGGCCATGCCGGTGCCTTGTCGGAAAAGTCTCGAATGACCCAGGCATTTGGCACTTTCGCCGAGCAGAATCTGACCCTGACCAAGACAGCCAACCTCACCCTGGCCCTGCAGAAATTGCTCTTGGGCGAAGTGGAATATGTACTCGCCGGGCGTTACTCGGGCATGGCCGCCGCACAGGCGTTGGGCATGGCCAATGATCTGCTGGCGTTCGAACAACCCATCGACCGCCCGGGGTTGTTCCTTGCGGTTTCCCACAACTCGGCCTGCAACGATCCGTGGTTGCGCGGACAGCTAGCCAAAAAGATGACAGAATTGCCCGCGTCCGGACTGACGGAAGCCGCGCTGCAACGCAATATCGAGCGCTGGAAGGCGCAGCAGCAACAGCCGCAACAACCTGTCAGTGCCCCAAAACAGTAGGGATTCTTAGTGAGTATTCGACCTCTTTTCGCGGCTGTGGCCGTTCTGGCCCTGGCCGGTTGCGCAACCGATCCGGCACCGATTGAACAAATGCGTCTGACCGAGCAGGCCATCACCCAGGCCAAGGCCGTCGGCGCCACCGCCGACGAAGTGCCGGAAATGAAACTGGCCGAAACCAAGTACAACCGCGCCAAAGGCAACATGGCTGACGAGTCCTACCGGAACGCGCGCATGCGTTCTGAACAGGCTGAACTCGACGCACGTCTGGCGGAAGCCAAGGTGCTGACGCAGAAAAGCGAAGAACAGGTGAACGTACTCAACACCCGCATCGTCCGACTGCGCAAGCAACTGGGAGATGCCCAATGAGCCTCAAGTCCAAAGCCATCGGTGCGCTGATCCTCGCCGGTTGCGCGAGCCTTTACGGCTGCGCCGGTCAACACAGCGAATCGGCTCTGCAAGAGGCGGGCGCCGACTTCCAGAAGGTCAAGGAAGACTCCAACGTGCTGCGCATCGCGCCGAAAGACGTGATCCGCGCCGGTGAATCCCTGGCCCGTGCCGATCGCTTGTCGACCTATTGGGGCAGCGGTTCGGACGTGGTGCATTACGCCTACCTGAGCCAGCGCTACAGCGAGATCGCGCGCCAGCACACCAATCAGGTGCTCAATGAGGAGCGCGCGGCCAAGCTCGAACTGGAGCGTCAGCGCCTGCAATTGGCCCTGCGTGAATCGAAGCTGCTCAGCGTCCAGCAGCAGGGCAAGTGGCTGGAAGAACAGATCGTCGCGCTGGCCACCACGCAGACTGACCGTGGTCTGGTGATGACCCTGGGTGACGTATTGTTCGACACCGGTGAAGCTGAGCTGAAAAACTCGGCCAACCGCGTGGTGCTGAAGATCGTCCAGTTCCTGCAATTGAATCCGAAACGCGTGGTGCGTATCGAGGGTTACACCGACAGCACCGGCGGCAAGCAGGAAAACCTCAAGCTGTCCCGCGACCGCGCGCAAGCCGTGGCTGACGTGCTGATGGACCTGGGCATCGATGACAAACGCATTCAGGTCGAAGGTTACGGCGATGAATACCCGGTAGACGTCAACGCTTCCGAGCGCGGGCGGGCACAGAACCGTCGGGTGGAAATCGTCTTCTCCGACGAAAAAGGTCAGCTCGGCGCCGCCCGTTAAGCAACGCAAAACCCTGTAGGAGCTGGCGAAGCCTGCGATCTTTTGATCTTGGTTTTAAAAACAAGATCAAAAGATCGCAGCCTCGTTGCACTCGTCAGCTCCTACACGGCTCCTACACGGCTTCTGCAAAGCCCGGCCTGTCATGCAGTTCCGGGCTTTTTTACGTCTGTCGAATAGCTCGCAAATCAGTACAGTCGGGGGCAGACACCGCACTGTATGGTCGACTAAAGTGGTAACTGTCCCAGTACACTTCTAAACTGTTCCGGTATTGTTTCACACAAGAATAAAATGCCCGTGAAATCGAGTGCTGCGTCATGACCAATCTTTTGCTCTACCAACGTATTGCTCAGCAACTGGCCGAAGACATCCGCCGTGGTGTCTATCAACCGGGGGAGCGCGTGCCTTCGGTGCGCAAGATGAGCTCGCAGCTCAACGTCAGCCATGCGACGGTGTTGCAGGCGTATGCCAATCTCGAAGATCAGGGGCTGATTCGGGCACGGCCGCAGTCCGGTTATTACGTGCACCAGACGCCAGCGCTGACGGCGCCGACACCGGACATCGCGCGGGTCGAACGGCCAGGACTGGTCACCCGTAGCAGCATCATTCAGCAGGTTCTGGTCGAATCGCGCCGCGAAGGTGTCTTCCCGCTGGGCGCGGCGGTACCGAGCGTCGATTACTTGCCGGTGCGCGCGCTGCATCAGCAATTGGCCAAGGTCACCCGTTTCCATAGCCCGCGCGCCTTCAGCTATATGTTCAGCCCCGGTTTTGAACCGCTGCGTCGGCAAGTGGCGATTCGCATGCGTGACGCCGGCGTGGTGGTCGACCCCTCGGAGGTGGTGATCACCCACGGTTGTGTCGACGCCTTGCAGATGTCGTTGCGAGTACTCACGCGGCCGGGCGATCTGATCGCTGCGGAATCGCCGACCTATTACGGATTGCTGCAACTGGCTGACCTGCTCGGCCTGAAAGTCATCGAGATCCCCAGCGACCCCGCTACCGGCATGAGCCTCGAAGCCCTGCAACTGGCGGCCAATCAATGGTCGATCAAGGCGTTGGTGTTGACCACGCGCCTGAGCAATCCCTTGGGCGGCACCATGCCCGAAGAGCGGCAAAAGCAGTTGCTGCGCCTGGCCTCGGACTTCGATATCCAGATCGTCGAAGACGATATCTATGGCGAGTTGATGTTCGAGCAGGGTCGCACCAAAGCGCTCAAGGCCTATGACCGACTGGATCGGGTGATCTACTGTTCGAGCTTTTCCAAGACGTTGTCGCCTGGGGTGCGCATCGGCTGGATGATTGCCGGCAAGTATCAGCAGGAAATCCAGCGCTTGCAGACCTTCAGTACGCATTCAGCGTGCAGCGTGACGCAGATGGCCATCGCCGCCTATCTGGAAAACGGTGGCTATGACCGGCATTTACGGTACATCCGCCAGGAATACCGGAAAAACCTCAGCGCCTTTCAATTGGCGGTGCAGCAGTACTTCCCCGAAGGCACGCAAATGTCCCGGCCCACGGGCGGTTTCATCCTCTGGGTGAGTCTGCCAGGAAGGGTCAATACCCAGGAATTACATGTGCGTGCCTTGCAGCAGGGCATCAGCATCGCGCCGGGGTTGATCTTCAGTAATACCGAGCAGTTCAACCACTGCATCCGCCTGAACTGCGGCATTCCATGGAACCGCGAGGCGGAGCGAGCGTTGATGACTCTCGGTCTGCTGGCCACGCAACTGTGTCAGGAAACGGCCGGCGGATTCTGAACGAGCAGAGGGTCATGCTTGTCTTGTGGCGTCCAACAAGCGAGCATATGGCCCTCTGCCGTTAGTCTCGTTGGGTCCATGAAAGCGATTTTTCCTGCCGCCTGGGTTTGCCTCTGCTTGTTGATGCTCGGTCATGCGCCGGCGGTCATGGCCGCCGCAGTTGCCGAAAAGCCGGCAGCGACGACGACAGCCAAGAAAGCGCCGGTCGCAAAAAAAGCTGCCGCGGCGAAGAAAACCCAGCAGAAGGTCGTGAAAAAACGCCCCCCGGTTGCCAGCAAGTCGAAACCTGCCAGCGAAGTGGCGAAAACCCGCCTGCCACCGGCCAGGCTCGATTTGAGCCTGCCCAAGGACATGGTCCAGGAATTGAAACCCAAGGGCACTGTTCAATTGCCCAAGCGCGAGCCGATCCTGCCGCAGATGTTTGGCGAGAAAAACAGCGGGTTTCAGCTCAATGGCCGTTTGCTCAGCAACGAAATGCAGTTGCAACTGCGCAACGAAGAGCGTCGGGAAGTGGAGGGCGCGGCGCTCGATTTCGAATTCAAGCAGTAAATTCGACTCGGCTGCGACCCGCAGACCAGACGCTTTGTCGGAGACTGGTCAGTCACATTCGGATATCGCTAAAAACCCCGGTTCAGGGAATTTTAAACAGCCGTTTTAGCGGTTACTCTGTTCCGCGTCTCTTTAACACATCGCCCGTCGCGAGGAATTGTTCGTCATGAAATGCCGTGAAGGCTGTGGCGCTTGCTGCATTGCCCCGTCCATTAGTTCGCCGATTCCAGGCATGCCTGATGGCAAACCTGCCGGCGAACGTTGCGTGCAACTCTCGGTCGAAAACCTGTGCAGCATTTTCGGCCGCCCCGAGCGCCCGGCAGTCTGTTCGGGGTTTGCCGCCGATGTCGAAGTGTGTGGCGACAGCTCGGAAGAAGCGATCAGATTGCTCGGCTGGTGGGAGCAGATGACGGCGGCGTGATGTGTCTAACGAACGGAACTTCAACAATAAGGAATAAGACTATGGGTTCGCTGCATCGTATCGCTGTGTTGTGTGGTTTGACCGCTGTGCTGGCCACCTCGGTCGCTCAGGCTGAAGACTGGAAGGTTGCCAAGAACGAAGACGGCATCAAGGTCTCCCTGAGCGAAGTGCCGGGTTCGGACTACAAGTCCTATCAGGGCGTCGCGCTGATGAAGACCACCGTCGCCAAACTGCGTGCATTGCAGGAAGACGTCTCCGGCGCCTGCGCCTGGATTCACGAGTGCAAGACCCAGAAACTGCTCAAGCACGAAGGCGCCCAGAGCTGGACTTACACCCAGTTCAACACGCCTTGGCCAGTCACTCCGCGTGATTCGGTACTGCTCGTGACCACCGTCGAAGGTGCTGACGGCAGCCTGACCCGTAACCTCGAAGGTCTGCCCAAGTACATTCCGGAAGAGAAAGGCTTCGTTCGTGTAGCGCAGGTCAAAGGCTTCTGGAAGTTCGTGCCCAAAGGTGATCAGGTCGAAGTGACCTATCAGGTGCACACCGAGCCGGGCGGCAGCGTGCCTTCGATGATTGCCAACAAGTTTGTCGTCGACGCCCCGTTCAACACCCTCAAAGCTTTGAAAGAACGCGCCGAGAAGTAATCTCGCGCTCAAACAAAACGCCCCGATCGATTCGGGGCGTTTTGTTTTGTATCTATATTGTGTTTCCAGATATGCGTTGCACGAAATTTTCACAAAGTGTTCCAGACAATTCGCCCGCGCTGATTGCACGCTGTCCTGGTCTGCCGCTGCACTAAATGAAAGTGTCTGGTGGCGGGGCAGTAATCAATGGCAATGGTGCGAACGATCGTGCAACATTTGCGCACCGCGCACGCCCCGGGGTCTGGAATGACCAATAGAGGGCATGGCGCCGCTGTATTTTTGCAACTTCAACTTCCAATGGGTCCTAAAACGACATGGCAAACCCGGACGCCCTGAATCAGCAGCGATCTTCCAGTCGCCTGCTGCAACCGACCGTCAAATCGCATCTGGCCTACACGCTGTTGTGTGCTCTGGTCATGATGGTGATGTTTTCCGTGCTGCGCCTCGCGCTGCTGGTCTACAACCGCGAGATGATCCTCGACACCCCGGCTTCGACCTTCCTCGAAGCTTTCGCCAATGGCCTGCGTTTCGACCTGCGCCTGGTGGTTTATGTGTGCATTCCGCTGGTGCTGGCGCTGTTCAGTGCCCGCGCCATGGCCGCGCGCGGTTTCTTCCGTCTGTGGCTGACCATCGCCTCGAGCATCGCGCTGTTCCTCGGCCTGATGGAGATGGACTTCTACCGCGAGTTTCACCAGCGCCTCAACGGCCTGGTGTTCCAGTACGTGAAAGAAGACCCGAAAACCGTGATGAGCATGCTCTGGTACGGTTTTCCGGTAGTACGTTATCTGCTGGCGTGGGTCGTCGGCACGGTGATCCTGACCCTGGCGTTCAAAGGCGCCGATCGTGCCACGCGTCCGCGCGGGCCGTTCAGTGGTGGCAGCGTCGGTACCCGTCAGGTTGCGCCGTGGTACACCCGTCTGGCGGTGTTCGTGGTTTGCCTGCTGATCTGCGTGGTTGCCGCGCGTGGCACCCTGCGTCAAGGCCCGCCGCTGCGTTGGGGTGACGTTTACACCACCGAATCGAACTTCGCCAACCAGCTCGGCCTCAATGGCACGCTGTCGCTGATCGCGGCCGCCAAGGACCGCATGGGCGAGGACCGCGACAACATCTGGAAAGCCACACTGCCGCAAGAACAAGCGCAGAAAGTGGTACGCGAGATGCTGGTGATGCCGGACGACAAACTGGTCGATGCCGATATCGCCGCCGTGCGCCGTGACTACACGCCGCCCGCCGACAAGACGCTGCCGATCAAGAACGTCGTGGTGATCCTGATGGAAAGCATGGCCGGTCACTCGGTCGGTGCATTGGGCGCGCCGGGCAACATCACGCCGTACCTGGACAAACTGTCGAAGGAAGGCCTGCTGTTCGACCGCTTCTTCTCCAACGGCACGCACACCCACCAGGGCATGTTCGCGACCATGGCCTGCTTCCCGAACCTGCCGGGCTTCGAATACCTGATGCAGACCCCGGAAGGCAGCCACAAGCTGTCCGGCCTGCCGCAGTTGCTCAGCGCGCGCAAGTATGACGACGTCTACGTGTACAACGGCGACTTCGCCTGGGACAACCAGTCGGGCTTCTTCAGCAATCAGGGCATGACCAACTTCGTCGGCCGTAACGACTTCGTCAACCCGGTGTTCTCCGATCCGACCTGGGGCGTGTCCGACCAGGACATGTTCGACCGTGGTCTGGTCGAGCTGAAGGCGCGGGAAAACGGCAAGCCGTTCTATGCCTTGCTGCAAACCCTGTCCAACCACACGCCGTACGCCTTGCCGACGCCATTGCCGGTCGAGCGCGTGACTGACCGTGGCAGCCTCAACGAACACCTGACGGCCATGCGTTACTCCGACTGGGCACTGGGTCAGTTCTTCGAGAAGGCGCGCAAAGAGCCGTACTTCAAGGAAACCCTGTTCGTCATCGTCGGCGACCACGGTTTCGGTAACGAGCGTCAGATCACCGAAATGGACCTGGGTCGCTTCAACGTGCCGATGCTGATGATCGCGCCGGGCATCCAGGAGAAGTTCGGTACGCGTGACCACACCGTGGGTACGCAGATCGACATCGTGCCGACCATCATGGGTCGCCTCGGTGGCGAAGTGCGCCACCAGTGCTGGGGCCGTGACCTGCTCAACCTGCCGGAAGGCGACACCGGTTTCGGCGTAATCAAGCCGTCGGGCAGCGAGCAGACCACCGCGATCGTTACCGCTGACCAGATCCTGGTGCTGCCGAAAGAGAAGGAAATGGCACCGAAGATCTATCAGTACCAACTGGGCGCCAACCCTTCGGCCGAGATCATCCCGGATGCTCCGCGCACCGCCGAATTGAAACTCAAGCTGGAAGCGTTCCTGCAAACAGCGACCAAGAGTCTGATGGACAACACTGCCGGTGTGGTTAACGGCAAGCCGGACTGATTGCTCCTGCAATAAACTCCGCGCAATAAAAAAGAGGCCCTCAACAGGGCCTCTTTTTTTTGCCGACTAAATCGTTATATGCGGCCGAGTAACAACAGCACCAACAGCACGACCAAGACCACGCCGATAATGCCCGATGGGCCATAACCCCAACTTCTGGAGTGTGGGAAGACCGGCAGACCACCGATCAGCAACAGGATCAGGATAATGATTAGAATTGTGCCCATGTCGATTTCCTTTGTTGATAGTGTTCGAGAAGTCTTGATGTTCAAGGGGCGACTGGAGACTAAGTAATTCCAGACGGCTTACAAATTCCGACTGGCGCGAGTGAAAGAAAATTCAATGTTTTTTTAATGTATTTGGATTGCTCGCTTATTTCCTTTGACGCGAAAGATCAAAAGATCGCAGCCTTCGGCAGCTCCTACAGGAATCGGTGTAGGAGCTGCCGAAGGCTGCGATCTTTTGATCCTCCATTCAGCAACTTGATGGAGCGTGGGCGCGCGCAGAACCTTCGCTACACTCCGCTCAACTTCCCCGGAACAACAAGGCTGTCTGCTATGCAAAATCGCATGATGATCACTGGCGCGGGCTCGGGTTTGGGTCGCGAAATCGCGCTGCGCTGGGCGCGTGAAGGCTGGCAACTGGCTTTGTCCGACGTCAGCGAACCTGGCCTGCAGGAAACCCTGAAAATGGTTCGCGAGGCGGGCGGCGACGGCTTCACTCAGCGCTGCGATGTGCGTGACTACAGCCAGCTCACCGCGTTCGCCCAGGCCTGCGAAGAGAAACTCGGCGGCATCGACATCATCGTCAACAACGCCGGTGTGGCCTCGGGCGGGTTCTTCAGTGAACTGTCGCTGGAAGACTGGGACTGGCAGATCGCGATCAATCTGATGGGCGTGGTCAAAGGCTGCAAGGCGTTCCTGCCATTACTCGAACAGAGCAAAGGCAAGATCATCAACATCGCCTCCATGGCGGCGTTGATGCAAGGGCCGGCGATGAGCAACTACAACGTCGCCAAGGCCGGTGTCGTGGCTTTGTCGGAAAGCCTGTTGATCGAACTGGCGCAGCAGGAAGTCGGTGTGCATGTGGTGTGCCCGTCGTTCTTCCAGACCAACTTGCTCGACTCTTTCCGTGGCCCGACCCCGGCGATGAAAGCGCAGGTCGGCAAGTTGCTGGAAAGCTCGCCAATCACCGCAGCGGATATTGCTGACTACATCTATCAGCAAGTGGCGGCCGGCGAGTTCATGATCCTGCCCCACGAACAAGGGCGCATGGCCTGGGCAATCAAACAGAAGAACCCGCAACTGCTTTACAACGAAATGACCTCGATGGCCGAGAAAATGCGCGCCAAGGCCAAGCAGAACAACGGCTGACCTTGCCCGTTGCCGACGCTGTCGTTAGGGTGGCCGCACTGGTCACCCTGTCGAGACGCACCAATGCTCAATTACCTGTGGTTTTTCCTCGCGGCGCTGTTTGAGATCGCCGGTTGTTTCGCTTTTTACCTGTGGCTGCGCCAAGGCAAAAGTGCCTTGTGGGTGATCCCGGCGCTGCTCAGCCTGACCCTGTTTGCGCTGTTGTTGACGCGTGTCGAAGCGGCGTATGCCGGTCGCGCCTATGCCGCTTACGGCGGCATTTACATCGTTGCTTCGATAGGCTGGCTGGCGGTGGTCGAGCGCGTGCGTCCGTTGGGGTCGGACTGGATCGGCGTGGCGTTGTGCGTCATCGGTGCCAGCGTGATTCTGTTCGGGCCGCGCTTTTCAGCCGCTTGAGGCGAAGGTTGTTTAACGATTTGCAGGAAAGGTCTGAAGGACGTTGCGCAGGGTGATGTAGGGCATTACTGATTTGCCCCGTATGGATTGAACAGCCGCCGCAAGCCGCGCATCTTCAGGGTTCGCTAACCCTGGAGGACGACCCTCATGCTTGTACTCAGCCGTGTTGTCGGTGAGTTGATTTCAATTGGTGACGACATCACCTTGCGCGTACTGTCAGTGAACGGCGCCAGCGTTCGCTTTGGCGTCGAGGCCCCGCCAAAGGTCAACGTGCACCGTGCCGAGGTCTATGAACGGATCCAGCGCAAGCAGGCTGTGGAAAAGGTTCGTTGACGGTTTCAGTCGAACAGATGCTTGGGCACGTCGTGCTTGAGCATCAGTTGGCACTGTTCGCTTTCCGGATCGAAGACGATCAACGCCTGGCCTTTGGTCAATGCCTGGCGCACGCGCAGCACGCGGGTTTCCAGCGGCGTGTCATCGCCATTGTCGGTGCCGTCGCGGGTGACGAAATCTTCGATGAGGCGGGTGAGGGTGTCGACTTCAAGAGCGTCGTAGGGAATGAGCATGGGCACCTCGGCTGAATCAATGTCGGGATGCTACGGCGATTGCCGGTTGGCTGCCAGTTTTGTGTAGTCAGTACCGGCCTCATCGCGAGCAGGCTCACTCCTACATTTGGAATGCGTTCCCCTGTAGGAGTGAGCCTGCTCGCGATAGCGGTATCTCACACAACGGCAATCTAACTGTCGGAACGCTGCCCCACCAAGCTATCCACCGGCGGCACCCGCGTATCGCTCTCCATCTGCGTGTCGTGTTCAATCTGATGACTGAAGCGATCCAGCGAAGCATTCGCCGGCGCTGCATCGCTGGCAAACACCGGCGGACTCAAAATGTAGGCGCCCAACAACCGGCTCAACGCCGCCAGACTGTCGATGTGCGTGCGCTCATAGCCATGGGTTGCATCACAACCAAACGCCAGCAGCGCCGTACGAATATCGTGCCCGGCGGTCACCGCCGAGTGCGCATCGCTGAAGTAGTAGCGAAACAGATCACGTCGCACCGGCAGTTCGTTTTCACCGGCCAGACGCAGCAGATGCCGCGACAGGTGATAGTCGTACGGCCCGCCGGAATCCTGCATCGCCACGCTCACCGCGTGTTCGCTGGAATGCTGCCCCGGCGCGACCGGCGCAATGTCGATGCCGACAAACTCGCTGACATCCCACGGTAAAGCCGCTGCCGCGCCACTGCCGGTTTCCTCGGTGATGGTGAACAGCGGATGGCAATCGATCATCAGTTCCTGGCCACTGTCGACGATGGCTTTGAGTGACGCGAGCAGCGCGGCAACGCCAGCCTTGTCATCCAGATGCCGGGCGCTGATATGGCCGCTTTCGGTGAACTCCGGCAGCGGATCGAACGCCACCACGTCGCCGACGCTGATGCCCAGCGAATCGCAATCGGCTTTGGTCGCGCAGTAGGCGTCCAGACGCAGTTCGACGTGATCCCAGCTGATCGGCATCTCGTCCACTGCTGTGTTGAATGCATGCCCGGACGCCATCAACGGCAAGACACTGCCGCGAATTACGCCGTTGTCGGTGAACAGGCTGACACGGCTGCCCTCGGCGAAGCGGCTCGACCAGCAACCGACTGGCGCGAGGGTCAGGCGGCCGTTGTCTTTGATAGCGCGGACGGCGGCGCCGATGGTGTCGAGGTGCGCCGAAACCGCGCGGTCGGGGCTGTTTTTCTTGCCCTTGAGTGTGGCGCGAATGGTGCCGCGCCGGGTCATTTCAAAGGGAATGCCGAGTTCTTCCAGACGCTCGGCGACGTAGCGCACGATGGTGTCGGTGAAGCCGGTGGGGCTGGGAATGGCGAGCATTTCCAGGAGGACTTTTTGCAGGTAGTTGAGATCCGGTTCGGGGATTTGCGTGGTCATGGAAACTCCTGATGGGTTGAGCACTGATCGTTCCCACGCTCTGCGTGGGAATGTAGCCCGGGACGCTCTGCGTCCCAAAAGCGGACGCAGAGCGTCCAGTGAGGCGTTCCCACGCAGAGCGTGGGAACGATCAGGAAAGGGTTAAATGGCCGGCTGACTGTGCGGAAACAACAAATCGACAAAGCGCTCCGCCGTCGGCTGCGGCTCATGATTGGCCAATCCGGCGCGTTCGTTGGCCTCGATAAACACGTACTCCGGCTGATCCGCCGCCGGCACCATCAAGTCCAGGCCAACCATCGGAATGTCCAGCGCCCGCGCCGCGCGCACAGCGGCATCGACCAGCGTCGGATGCAGAATCGCCGTGACATCCTCCAGCGTCCCACCGGTATGCAGATTCGCCGTGCGCCGCACAAACAGATGCTCGCCGGCCGGCAGAATGCTGCTGTAGTCGTAACCCGCCGCATGCAGAGTGCGCTGGGTTTCGTGGTCCAGCGGAATCTTGCTCTCGCCGCTGGTGGCCGCTTGCCGACGCCGGCTCTGCGCCTCGATCAACGCGCCAATCGAATGCTGACCATCGCCAACCACTTCCGCAGGCTTGCGAATCGCTGCCGCGACCACTTCGAAACCGATCACCACAATCCGTAGATCGAGGCCTTCGTGGAAGCTTTCCAACAGCACGCGGCTGTCGAATTGCTTGGCCGCTTCGATCGCCTGTTGCACCTCTTCGATGCTCTGCAAATCCACGGCAACGCCCTGGCCCTGTTCACCGTCGAGCGGCTTGACCACCAGTCGTTGATGCTCGTCGAGGAACGCCAGGTTGTCGTCGGCATTGCCGGCCAGTTGCTGCGACGGCAGATTCAGGCCAGCGCCTTTGAGCACCTTGTGCGTCAGGCTTTTGTCCTGACACAAACTCATGCTGATCGCGCTGGTCAGGTCGCTCAGCGATTCCCGGCAGCGCACGCGGCGTCCACCATGGCTGAGAGTGAACAGGCCGGCGTCGGCGTCATCGACCTGCACATCGATGCCGCGTCGATGCGCTTCTTCAACGATGATCCGCGCATACGGATTGAACTGCGCCTCCGGGCCGGGGCCAAGAAACAGCGGCTGATTGATGCCGTTCTTGCGCTTGATGGCAAAGGTCGACAGGTTGCGGAAACCGAGCTTGGCGTAAAGACTTTTCGCCTGCCGGTTGTCGTGCAATACCGACAGGTCCAGATAGCTCAACCCGCGACTCATGAAGTGTTCGACCAAGTGCCGCACCAGCACTTCACCGACACCCGGCCGCGAACACTGCGGGTCAACCGCCAGGCACCACAGGCTGCTGCCGTTTTCCGGATCGTTGAAGGCCTTGTGATGATTCAGGCCCATGACGCTGCCGATCACCGCGCCGCTGTCTTCGTCCTCGGCCAGCCAGTACACCGGGCCGCCCTGATGATGCGGGGTCAGCAGCGTGGCATCGATCGGCAACATGCCGCGTGCCGAATACAGCTGATTGATTGCCTGCCAGTCCGCCTCGCTTTGCGCGCGACGAATCCGGAAGCCACGAAACACCCGCGTGGCCTGGCGGTAATCGCTGAACCACAGGCGCAAGGTGTCGGAGGGATCAAGGAACAACTGCGTCGGTTCCAGCCCGAGAATCTGCTGCGGCGCGGCAACGTACAAAGCGATATCGCGCTCGCCGGGTTGCTCGTTGAGCAGTTCCTGCGCCAGCGAGGCCGGATCGGGAAAGGTATGGCCGATCAACAACCGGCCCCAGCCGCAATGCACCGCAATCGGGTCGGCGGCCAAGGCGCTGCCGTCTTCGGCCAGACGTGCCTGCAAGCGTTCGTAGGACGGCGTCTGGCCGCGAATCAGGCGTTGGTTGATGGCCGTGGCGTGAGGTTTCATCGATCAGATTCCTTGTTCACTGAGCCACAGGTTCAGGGCCGCCAGTTGCCACAGTTTCGAACCGCGCAACGGCGTCAGTTGGCCTTGCGGATCAGTCAGCAGTTTGTCGAGCATGGCCGGGTTGAACAGGCCGCGATCCTGACTCGGATCGAGCAGCAGTTCGCGCACCCAGTTCAGCGTGTCGCCTTGCAAATGCTTGAGGCCAGGCACCGGGAAGTAGCCTTTCTTGCGGTCGATCACTTCGCTAGGAATCACTCGACGCGCGGCTTCTTTCAAGACTTGTTTACCGCCATCGGGCAGCTTGAATTGGCCTGGCACGCGGGCAGACAGTTCAACCAGTCGATAGTCGAGAAACGGCGTACGCGCCTCCAGGCCCCAGGCCATGGTCATGTTGTCGACGCGTTTGACCGGGTCGTCGACCAGCATCACCGTGCTGTCCAGACGCAGGGCTTTGTCCACCGCCGCATCGGCGCCGGGCTGGGCGAAATGTTCTTTGACGAAGTCGCCGGCCGCGTCATTCGCAGTCAGCCACTTCGGTTGTACGGTGGCGGCGTAGTCGTCGTAGCTGCGATCGAAAAACGCGTTGCGATAAGCCGCGTAAGGATCGGCGGCGCCATCGACTTGCGGATACCAGTGATAACCGGCGAACAGCTCATCGGCGCCTTGGCCGCTCTGCACAACCTTGCAATGCTTGGCCACTTCACGCGACAGCAAATAGAAGGCGATGCAGTCGTGGCTGACCATCGGCTCGCTCATCGCACGGAACGCGGCGGGCAGTTGCTCGATGATTTCTTTCTCGTCGATGCGCAGTTGGTGATGCTGCGTGCCGTAATGCTTGGCGATCAGATCGGAATACTGGAACTCGTCGCCGCGCTCGCCGCCGGCATCCTGAAAACCGATGGAGAAGGTCGAGAGGTTCTCGACGCCGACTTCACGCAACAGGCCGACGAGCATGCTCGAATCGACACCGCCGGACAGCAGCACGCCAACATCGACTGCCGCGCGTTGACGAATCGCCACCGCCTCGCGAGTGCTGTCGAGGACGCGATCGACCCAGTCTTCCAGCGTCAGATTTTTCTCGTCATCGTGCGGGCCGTAGGGCAGCGTCCACCAGGTTTTCTGCTCGGTTGTGCCGTCGGCTTCAACGCGCATCCAGGTGGCTGGCGGCAGCTTTTCAATGCCCGCCAGCAGGGTGCGCGGCGCCGGAACCACGGCATGGAAATTCAGGTAGTGATTGAGCGCCACCGGATCGAGGATCGGGTTGATGTCGCCACCCTTGAGCAGCGCCGGCAGGGCGGAAGCGAAGCGCAAACGCTGACCAGTGCGCGACAGGTAGAGCGGCTTTACGCCGAGACGGTCGCGGGCGATGAACAGCCGCTTGGCATCGCGCTCCCAAATGGCAAACGCAAACATGCCGTTGAGTTTCGGCAGCAGCGCTTCGCCCCAGGCGTGGTAGCCCTTGAGCAACACTTCGGTGTCGCCACCGGAATAAAAGGCATAACCGAGCGCTTCGAGCTCGGCGCGCAATTCGGGGAAGTTGTAGATCGCGCCGTTGAAGGCCAGCGACAGGCCCAGTTGGCTGTCGATCATCGGCTGCGCCGAACCGTCCGACAGGTCCATGATTTTCAGGCGACGATGGCCCAGGGCAATCGGCCCTTGGGCATGAAAGCCCCACGCGTCGGGGCCGCGAGGCGCCAGGTGATGGGTGATTCGCTCGATGGCTGCAAGGTCTGCAGGTTGTTGATCAAAACGTAACTCGCCAGCTAATCCGCACATAAAATCCTTACCGGTTTTTCCGTTGGGGAGGGTGTTTCTTCAGCGGCCGACATGGCCGGTACTCAGAAACTGACCCGGTGCGGTTGTGGGAGTTTTAGAACGATAAGTTATAAGTGACAGAGTCAGACCGACGGGGCAGCGTTGCGGTGCCCCGGGTCAGGTTCACTTGCCGCGGATCAATCGGCGCAAGGCAAAGCGGTTTGGATGGCAGGCTTCGGCGACACTTCGCGGTAGCGGCAGGGGTTCATTTTCAAGCCAGGCGGCGAGCAGTTCCGCCGACAGCGGTGCGGTGATCAGGCCACGCGAACCGTGGCCGCTGTTGACGTACAGACCATCAAGCCATGGGCAGGCAATGTCCGGAACCTGGCGGGCGTCTTTGCTCAGCGCCGCGTACGCCTCGAGGAACGCTTCGCGGTCGGCGAGCGGGCCAACGATCGGCAGGTAATCCGGGCTGGTGCAGCGGAAGGCTGCGCGACCCTGAAGGTCTTCGACAGTTTGTTCGCTGATGTGCAGACGCGCGACGAGGTCGCTGGAGATCTCTTCGAGCATCGTCAGATTGCCGACGTGTTCAGCGGTGGTCGGGGTCAGGTCGTCGCTGTTGAAATCGAAACTGGCACCGAGAGTATGCTCGCCCAAACGTGCAGGGGCGACGTAACCTTCGGCGCAGACCACCGTGGTCAAGGCCTGACTTTGCGTGGTTTCGGCGAGGCGAGTGATCTGCCCGCGAATGCGTTTGAGCGGCAGCTCGGCGCTTTGCGCAAAACGCTTGATCTCGGCAGCGCCGGCCAGTACCACCACCGGTGCGCTGGCGAGCAAGCGCTCGCCGTCGAACGCTTGCCATTGCTCACCGACTTTGCGCAGTTCCAGCGCTTCGCGATGGCTGAGCAGTTCGATATTCGCCTGCGCCGCTTGTGCATGACACAACGCGGGCGGGTGCACCCAGCCGCCTTCGGGATAATACAAACCGCCGTGGGCCAGACCGATTCCGGCGCGGTTTTGCGCCTCGGGTTGCTCAAGCCATTGCAGCAAATCTTCCGGGAACGCGGCCGCCAATTGCGCGTGACGCTCGGCTTCCTTTGCATTGAATGCCAGTTGCAGCACGCCGCAATCGTCCCAGTCGGTGCCGCGTTGCAGGCTTTCCAGCAGACGGCGGGTGTAGCCGAAACCGCTGACGATCAACTGCGACAACGCCGTGCCGTGCGCAGACAACTTCAGGTAGAGCACGCCTTGCGGATTGCCCGAGGCCTCTTGCGCCACGTCCGCGTGACGTTCAAGCAAACTCACCTGCCAACCGCGCACGGCGAGGCTCGATGCCGTGGCGCAACCGGCCAGACCGGCGCCGATCACCAGCGCCCGACGCTCAGCGGTCAGTGGGGCCGGGCGGGCGAACCACGGCTTTTCAGGAGCGGGCGGCGCGACTTCCGGCGGCCAGCCAAGAAACTCGCCACGGAGGATTTCCCACTTGTGGCCGATGCCCGGCGTGCGCTTCATTTTGAACCCGGCGGCATTCAGCAAGCGTCGCACCCAGCCAGTGCTGGTGAAGGTGCTGATGGTCGAACCCGGTGCTGCCAGTCGTGCCAGTTCGACGAACAGTTCGGCGGTCCACATGTCCGGGTTTTTCGCCGGGGCGAAACCGTCGAGAAACCATGCGTCGATCTGGGCGTCGAGCTGCGGCAGTTGTTCCAGCGCATCGCCGATCAGCAGGGTCAGCGTGACGCGACCGTTGGCCAATGTGATGCGCTGAAAACCCTGATGGATCGCCACATAATGCTTGAGCAACTGATCGGCCAGCGGCTTGAGTTCCGGCCACAGTGCCAATGCCCGCTGCAGATCGGCCGGGCTCAACGGGTACTTTTCGACGCTGACGAAATGCAGCCGCGCACCGCTCACTGCATGTTGTTCGAACAACTGCCAGGCGCAGAGAAAATTCAGCCCGGTGCCGAAGCCGGTTTCGCCGATGACCAGCCGGCCGCCCGCCGGCAACGCAGCAAAACGCCCGGCCAGGCGATTCTGTTCGAGGAACACGTAACGGGTTTCATCCAGACCTGACTTGTCGGAAAAATACACGTCATCGAACACTCGCGAACGCGGGCGTCCCTGGTCATCCCAATCGAGTTGGGCGTGGGGCAATACGGGTTTCATGGCAGGCTCGGCAACGACAAGGCAGCCATTCTAGCCGATCGGGCGGGGGCTGCTTGATCCATGGCAAGTGGCCGTTCGATGGTATCAAGCAAGATCACCGACTTTTGCAGCAACGCGATCCCCTGTGGCGAGGGGATTTATCCCCGCTCGGCTGCGCAGCAGTCGTCAAACCTGCACACACGGTTTAACTGGAGTAACCGGGTTGAATGGTTTTGGGGCTGCTTCGCAACCCAACGGGGATAAATCCCCTCACCACAAGGTTTCTATGCGGCTCTGAATTCGTGGGAATTTCTGCGCCGCTGCTGTGCCCAATCCGCTAGTCTTGCTGAACCCTGGAAGGAGCCGTCCCATGTTTGAATCCGCAGAAATCGGTCACGCCATCGACAAAGAAACCTACGAGGCCGCCGTCCCCGCGCTGCGTGAAGCACTGTTGGAGGCGCAGTTCGAATTGCAGCAACAGAAGCGCTTCCCGGTGATCATCCTGATCAATGGCATCGAAGGTGCGGGCAAGGGCGAGACGGTCAAGTTGCTTAACGAGTGGATGGACCCGCGCCTGATCGAGGTGCGCACCTTCGATCAGCAGACCGATGAAGAACTTGCACGACCACCGGCGTGGCGCTATTGGCGGATGCTCCCGGCGAAGGGGCGGATGGGCATTTTCTTCGGCAACTGGTACAGCCAGATGCTTCAGGGGCGGGTGCATGGGCTGTTCAAGGATCCGCGTCTGGATCAGGCGATTGCCGGGGCCGAACGTCTGGAAAAGATGCTCTGCGATGAAGGCGCGCTGATCTTCAAGTTCTGGTTTCACCTGTCGAAGAAACAGATGAAAGCGCGGCTCAAGGCACTGGCCGATGATCCGCTGCACAGCTGGCGCATCAGTCCGCTCGACTGGCAGCAATCGGCAACCTACGACAAGTTCGTCAAATACGGCGAGCGCGTATTGCGTCGCACCAGCCGCGATTACGCGCCGTGGCACATCATCGAAGGCGTCGACGCGCACTATCGCAGCCTCGCGGTCGGCAGGATTCTGCTCGAAGGTTTGCAGAATGCGCTGAAGCGCCCGGACATTCATCCTCACGACGTCAGCGCCGCGCCGTTGGGCACGCCGGTCGATCAGTTGAACCTGCTCGACAGCCTCGACCTGACCCAGCGCCTCGACAAGAAAGACTACGAAGAACAACTGATCACCGAGCAGGCGCGGCTGTCCGGGCTGATGCGCGACAAGCGCATGCGCCGCCACGCACTGGTCGCGGTGTTCGAAGGCAACGATGCGGCCGGCAAGGGCGGCGCGATTCGTCGGGTCGCGGCAGCGCTGGACCCGCGTCAGTACAACATCGTGCCGATTGCCGCGCCGACCGAAGAGGAACGTGCGCAACCATACTTGTGGCGTTTCTGGCGGCATATTCCGGCGCGCGGCAAATTCACCGTGTTCGACCGCTCGTGGTACGGCCGGGTGCTGGTCGAGCGGATCGAGGGTTTTTGTACGCCGGCCGACTGGCTGCGCGCCTACAGCGAGATCAATGACTTCGAAGAGCAGTTGGCCGATGCCGGCGTGATCGTCGTCAAGTTCTGGCTGGCCATCGACAAGGACACGCAAATGGAGCGCTTCCAGGCGCGCGAGGAAATCCCCTTCAAGCGTTTCAAGATCACCGAAGACGACTGGCGCAACCGCGACAAGTGGGACGCCTATCGCGCCGCCGTCGGCGACATGGTCGATCGCACCAGCAGCGAAATCTCGCCGTGGACGCTGGTCGAGGCCAATGACAAGCGCTGGGCGCGGGTGAAGGTGTTGCGCACGATCAATCGCGCGCTCGAAGACGCCTTCGAAAAATCCGACAAGCATGCGAAGAAACACAAGGACTGAGTCGATGGACACGCATACGCGAGGTGAATGATTGTCGCGGTCGGTAATCGGGTGGACTTATGCTCGGGTTCACTCTCAACCGACCACAACAATGAGGTATGCCATGCGTGAAGTGGTGATCGTCGACAGCGTGCGGACTGGCCTGGCCAAGTCCTTTCGCGGCAAGTTCAACCAGACCCGCCCCGATGACATGGCGGCTCATTGCGTCAACGCGCTGCTTGAGCGCAACGACATCGACCCGACCAGCGTCGAGGACTGCATCGTTGGCGCCGGCTCCAACGAAGGCGCGCAGGGCTACAACATCGGCCGCAATGTCGCGGTGCTGTCGCGCTTGGGCACCGGCACCGCCGGCATGACCCTCAACCGTTTCTGCTCCTCGGGTTTGCAGGCGATTGCGATTGCCGCCAACCAGATTGCCTCGGGGTGCAGCGAAATCATCGTTGCCGGCGGCGTCGAGTCGATCAGCCTGACGATGAAAAGCGTCAACACCGATCACCTGATCAACCCGTTGCTCAAACAGCAGTCTCCGGGCATCTATTACACGATGGGCCAGACGGCCGAAGTGGTCGCGCGGCGTTATGGCGTCAGCCGTGAAGCGCAGGATCGTTACTCCCTGCAAAGCCAGATCCGTACCGCGCAGGCGCAGGCCGCCGGCCTGTTCAACGATGAAATCGTGCCGATGGCGGTGAAATACCGGGTCGAGGACAAGAACAGCGGTGAAGTGCAGATTCTCGATGGCGTGGTCGATCGCGACGACTGCAACCGCCCGGACACCACCTACGAAAGTCTCGCCGGGTTGAAACCGGTGTTTGCCGAAGACGGTTCGGTGACGGCGGGTAACTCCTCGCAACTGTCTGACGGGGCGTCGATGACGCTGGTGATGAGCCTGGAGAAAGCCCTGCAACTGGGCCTCAAGCCGAAAGCGTTTTTCCGTGGTTTCACCGTCGCCGGATGCGAGCCGGACGAGATGGGCATCGGCCCGGTGTTCTCGGTGCCGAAACTGCTCAAGGCCAAGGGCTTGCGGGTGGCGGATATCGATCTGTGGGAATTGAACGAGGCGTTTGCTTCGCAGTGCCTGTACAGCCGTGATCGGCTGGAGATTGATAACGACAAATACAACGTCAACGGCGGCTCGATTTCGATTGGTCACCCGTTTGGCATGACCGGGTCGCGGCAGGTCGGGCATCTGGTGCGCGAGTTGCAGCGGCGCAATTTGCGTTACGGCATCGTCACCATGTGCGTGGGCGGCGGGATGGGCGCGACCGGTTTGTTTGAGGCAGTTCGCTAAATCGAGCGTTATTTATCGCTTGTGAAATCGTCATCGCTGGCAAGCCAGCTCCCACAGTTTTCGCAGCGTTCGCATCATGTGTGTACGCCAACAATCCTGTGGGAGCTGGCTTGCCAGCGATTGGATCACCACCGCCTAACGGTTGGAATCCTGTACCTGCATCCGCGCAATGTAAGCCCGGATCTCCTGCTCAGCCTGCTCGGGACTGTCAAACGGCCCTTCAAGGGTATTTTCCCGAGTGCTGAAAAACAGTTCGCCATTGACCCGGCACAGGCGGTCGCTGCGAAAGTGCGTGGCGGGGGCGCTGTCGTGGGCGCGCATTGCTAACATGATCGGTCTCCTTGGCCGGGTATTGAAACGGATCCAATCAGCTTATGCCTGAAGCACTTGCCGCGCGCGGTGAGCCGATCAACGGCAGCGCGCCAATTTACTGCTGCGACCTGCACAGTTTCATTCGCGTCCTGGCCTCAACTGTCCCTGTGTCGCACACGATGGCGGGCCTAGAATGAGCGCACTCGTCAGCAGTGGGGTTCGCATGCACATTTCATCCGGTCGCTGGGTCTACGGATTGTTCCTGGCGCTGCTGACCGCTTTTCTGTGGGGCATCCTGCCGATCAAACTCAAACAGGTGTTGCTGGTGATGGATCCGGTCACGGTGACCTGGTTTCGCTTGATGGTCTCCGGCAGTTGCCTGTTCATTTATCTGGCCGCGGTCAAACGCCTGCCGAGTCGTCAAGTGCTCGGGCCAAAGGGTGGCTGGCTGGTGCTGATGGCGGTGCTCGGGCTGGTGGGCAACTACGTGCTCTATCTGATGGGCCTTAATCTGCTCAGCCCCGGCACCGCGCAACTGGTGGTGCAGATGGGGCCGATCATGTTGCTGATCGCCAGCCTGTTCGTGTTCAAGGAGCGTTTCAGCATCGGTCAGGGGATTGGTCTGGCGGTGCTGCTGATCGGTTTTGTGCTGTTCTTCAATCAGCGGCTGGCGGAGCTGCTGACCTCATTGTCGGATTACACCGCAGGCGTTTTGCTGGTGCTGTTGGCGTCGACGGTCTGGACCTTCTATGCGCTGGGCCAGAAGCAATTGCTCACGGTGTGGAATTCGCTGCAGGTGATGATGGTGATCTACCTGTTCTGTGCGCTGTTGCTGACACCGTGGGTGCATCCGCTGGAAGCCCTCGATCTCAATCCGCTGCAGGGTTGGTTGCTGCTGGCGTGCTGCATGAACACGCTGATTGCCTACGGCGCATTTGCCGAAGCGCTGGCGCATTGGGAAGCTTCGCGGGTCAGTGCGACATTGGCGATCACGCCGTTGGTGACGTTTGGCGCGGTGGCGATTGCGGCGGGGATCTGGCCGGAATATGTGCATGCCGAGCAGATCAATGGGCTTGGGTATGGCGGGGCGGTGCTGGTGGTGTTGGGGTCGGCGCTGGTGGCGTTGGGGCCTTCGTTGATTGCCGGACTCAAGGCGCGGCGAATGAAGATGGCAGCAGGCTAACCGCGTCAGGGCCATCGCGAGCAGGCTCACTCCTACATTTGGAACGCATTCTCCTTGTAGGAGTGAGCCTGCTCGCGATGACTGACCAAGATACGCTACAAACCTCAGCCCTTGGCCCCAGCCTCAATCATATTCTCCGGCCGCACCCACGCATCAAACTCTTCATCGGTCAGATAGCCCAACGCCAACGCCGCCTCGCGCAAGGTCAGCCCCTCGCTGTAAGCCTTCTTCGCGATCTCTGCCGACTTGTCATAACCGATGTGCGGGTTCAGCGCCGTCACCAGCATCAACCCACGCTCCAGGTGTCGCGCCATGACTTCTGCATCCGGCTCAAGCCCGGCAATGCAATGCTGCTGGAAGTTGCTGCAGCCGTCGCCGAGCAGGCGGATCGATTGCAGCAGGTTGTGGATGATCACCGGTTTGAACACGTTCAGTTGCAAGTGACCCTGACTGGCAGCAATGCCGATCGTCACGTCGTTGCCCAGTACCTGACAGGCCAGCATCGACAACGCTTCGCACTGGGTCGGGTTGACCTTGCCCGGCATGATCGAGCTGCCCGGCTCGTTGGCCGGCAGGCGCACTTCGGCAAAACCTGCGCGTGGGCCGGAGCCGAGCAGACGCAGGTCGTTGGCGATTTTCATCAGCGCCACGGCGAGGGTTTTCAGCGCGCCGGAGAGGCTGGTCAGCGGTTCGTGGCCGGCGAGGGCGGCGAATTTGTTCGGTGCGGTGACGAACGGCAGGCCAGACAACGCGGCCAGCTCGGCGGCAATTGCTTCGCCGAAACCGTGCGGCGAATTCAGCCCGGTACCGACGGCGGTGCCGCCCTGCGCCAGTTCACACACCGCCGGCAGTGCCGCGCGGATCGCCCGTTCGGCGTAATCCAGTTGCGCTATGAAACCCGACAACTCCTGGCCAAAGGTGATCGGCGTCGCGTCCATCATGTGCGTGCGCCCGGTTTTTACCAGTTTCATGTGCCGTGCGGCCAGTTCCGCGAGGCCGCCGGACAACTCGGCAATCGCTGGCAGCAGTTGTTCCTGCACGGCTTGCGCGGTAGCGATGCTCATCGCGGTCGGGAAGCAATCGTTGGAGCTTTGCGAGCGATTGACGTGATCGTTGGGGTGCACCGGCGTTTTGCCGCCGCGCGGATTGCCGGCCAGTTCGTTGGCGCGACCAGCGATCACTTCGTTGACGTTCATGTTGCTCTGGGTGCCGCTGCCGGTCTGCCAGACCACCAGCGGGAACTGGTCGTCGTGCTGGCCGTCGAGCACTTCGTCGGCGGCCTGCTCGATCAGGCGTGCGATGTCGGCAGGCAAGTCGCCATTGCGGTCATTGACTCGGGCGGCGGCTTTCTTGATCAGTGCCAAGGCATGCAGCACCGGCAGCGGCATGCGTTCCTGACCGATGGCGAAGTTGATCAGCGAGCGTTGCGTCTGAGCACCCCAGTAGGCGTCGTCCGGGACTTCGATCTGGCCCAGGCTGTCGGTTTCGATACGGCTCATAGTGCACACTCCTGTTGGTCTGTTTGCGCAGTTTAGGCCGGCATCGGCCCAGGTGGTTCCATCGAACCGATTGTTGACCGGTAAAACCCGGCCAATCAAGCGCCGCAAGGCTCGGGGGGTTGAGCCGTGGCGTTTTTTAGGCGCAGAATGGTCGCCCTTGGGGTTTTACCTCGCCTAGCTGAAAAGGAAACTCGATGACTCGTCTTCGTGCCATCTGCACCGCGGTTGCACTGGTTTGCGCCAGCGGCCAGGTGCTTGCCGATACCGCCAGCCACAACGCCAGTGCTGAAGCTTTTCTGACCCTGGCGCACGCTGACAAGCTGGGCACTCCGGTGTACATGCAAGTGCAGCAAATGTTCGCTCAGCGTTTTGAGCAGACCAAAGCCCCGGAAGCCAAGAAAGCCGTACTGGAAACCTACCAGGCCAAGGCCAACGCCGCGCTGGACCAGGCCATTGGCTGGAACAAGCTGAAGCCGGACATGGTCAAGCTCTACACCAGCAACTTCAGCGAATCCGAGCTGAAAGACCTGGTCGCGTTCTACCAGTCGCCACTGGGCAAGAAAGTCCTCGAAAAAATGCCGCAGCTGACTCAGCAATCGGCCCAGATGACCCAGGCCAAACTGGAAAGCGCCGTGCCTGTCGTCAACAAGCTGCTCGACGACATGACCAACGAGCTGGCACCGAAAGGCGCTGCACCGGCCAAGAAGAAGTAAGCGGAGTTCGTGATGACCATGCAACAACGCATCGAATCGACGCTGGGCCTGCTGCAGCCTGAGCATCTGCAAGTGCTGGATGAAAGCCACATGCACAGTCGCGGGTTACAGACCCACTTCAAGGCTGTGGTGGTCAGCGCGCAGTTCGACGGCCTCAATCGGGTCAAGCGCCACCAGAAAGTCTACGGCACGCTCGGCGAGCTGATGGGCGAGTTCCATGCGTTGGCTCTGCACACCTACACGCCGCAGGAATGGGCAGAGATCGGCGCCGCTCCGGCGTCGCCGACCTGTGCCGGCGGTAGCAAAAATTAAGATCAAAAGATCGCAGCCTGCGGCAGCTCCTACAGGAGACTGCCGCTGTTGGTGAAGTTTTTTGCTAGAATCCGCAACGCGCCGCTCAAGCGGCGCGTTTTTTTTTGAATCCGGTTCACCCTTTGCGAGGGTAGCCACCTGGAGAAATACCCATGACACAACCGATTGTCGTGGCGGCACTGTATAAGTTCGTCACCCTCGAAGATTACGTCAACCTGCGCGAGCCACTGCTGCAAGCGATGGTCGACAACCAGATCAAAGGCACCCTGCTGATCGCCGAAGAAGGCATCAACGGCACGGTGTCCGGCACCCGCGAAGGCATCGACGGCCTGCTCGCCTGGCTCAAGAACGATCCACGCATGATCGATATCGATCACAAAGAGTCGTACTGCGACGAGCAGCCGTTCTATCGCACCAAGGTCAAGCTGAAGAAAGAGATCGTCACCCTCGGTGTCGACGGCGTCGACCCGAACAAGAAGGTCGGTACTTACGTTGATCCGCAAGACTGGAACGCGTTGATCAGCGACCCCGAAGTGCTGTTGATCGATACGCGCAACGATTACGAAGTGTCGATCGGCACCTTCGAAGGCGCCATTGATCCGAAAACCACCAGTTTTCGCGAATTCCCCGACTACATCAAAGAACACTTCAACCCGGCCGTGCACAAGAAGGTCGCGATGTTCTGCACCGGTGGGATCCGCTGCGAAAAGGCCTCGAGCTACATGCTCGGCGAAGGTTATGAAGAGGTCTACCACCTCAAGGGCGGCATTCTGAAGTACCTCGAAGAGGTGCCGCAGGAAGAGACCAAGTGGCAGGGCGACTGCTTTGTGTTCGACAACCGCGTGACCGTGCGTCACGACCTCAGCGAAGGCGACTACGATCAATGTCATGCCTGTCGCACACCGGTCAGTGTTGAAGATCGTGCATCCGAGCACTATGTGGCCGGCATCAGTTGCCCGCATTGCTGGGACAAGCTGAGCGAGAAGACCCGCCGCAGCGCCATCGATCGGCAGAAGCAGATCGAACTGGCCAAGGCGCGCAACATGCCGCACCCGATCGGCTACAACTATAAGCAAGCATCCACCGAGGCTTAACCATGTCTGCACGCCTGCTCTATGTGATGGACCCGATGTGTTCATGGTGCTGGGGGTTCGCTCCGGTGGCCAAGGCATTGGTCGAGCAGGCGCAGGCAGCCGGGGTCGAGTTGCATCTGGTGGTCGGCGGGTTGCGCACCGGCAGCGGTGCTGCGCTGGAGCCGACCACGCGGCGCTACATTCTTGAACACTGGCAAGCGGTCACCGAAGCCACCGGCCAGCCGTTCAAGCTTGAGGGCGCGTTGCCCGACGGTTTTGTCTACGACACCGAGCCTGCCTGCCGCGCGATCGTCACCGCGCGCAGCCTCGCGCCGGATTGCGCGTGGACACTGGTTGGCCTGATCCAGCAAGCGTTTTACGCTGAAGGTCGCGACGTGACCCAGGCCAGTGTGCTGGTGGAACTGGCAGAGCAGGCCGGCGTCCCGCGTATCGAATTTGCCGCATTGTTCGATCATGCCGATCAACACAAGGCGACTCAGGCCGATTTCAGCTGGGTGCAGGATCTGGGCATCGCCGGATTCCCGACTCTGCTCGCCGAGCGCAACGGCCAACTGGCGCTGCTGACCAACGGCTACCAACCACTCAGCGAACTGTCGCCATTGCTCGGTCGCTGGCTGGAACGTGCGGCCTGTGTCTGACCTGGCCGATGACACGCCAGCCGTAAAGCGTGTCGACCGGCTGAGCTGGGCAGAAGTCCGGCGTCTGGCACTGCATCACAAAAAATCCCTGTGGATCGCCAACGGCGTCGCCGTACTGGCGACGCTGTGCAGCGTGCCGATTCCGTTGCTGTTGCCGTTGCTGGTCGACGAAGTCCTGCTCGGTCATGGCGACGCGGCACTGAAAGTCATGAACCACGTGCTGCCGGGCATGTGGCAGCAAGCGGCGGGCTATATCGGCCTGATGCTGGTGGTCACGCTGACTCTGCGCTGCAGCGCCCTGTGTTTTGGTGTGTTGCAGGCGCGGCTGTTTGCACGCTTGGCCAAGGACATTGTCTATCGCATCCGCGTGCGCCTGATCGACCGGTTGAAACGGATTTCCCTCGGCGAATACGAAAGCCTTGGCAGCGGTACAGTGACCACACACCTGGTCACCGATCTGGACACCCTCGACAAGTTTGTCGGCGAAACCCTCAGCCGTTTTCTGGTGGCGATGCTGACGCTGGTGGGTACCGCGAGCATCCTGATGTGGATGCACTGGAAACTGGCGCTGCTGATTCTGCTGTTCAACCCGTTGGTGATCTACGCCACGGTGCAACTGGGCAAGCGCGTCAAACACCTGAAGAAACTCGAGAACGACAGCACTTCGCGCTTCACTCAGGCGTTGAGCGAAACCCTCGATGCGATCCAGGAAGTGCGCGCCGGCAACCGGCAGGGTTACTTTCTTGGACGCCTCGGGCTGCGTGCGCAGGAAGTGCGCAACTACGCGGTCAATTCGCAGTGGAAAACCGACGCCTCCAATCGCGCCAGTGGCTTGCTGTTCCAGTTCGGCATCGACATCTTTCGCGCGGCAGCGATGCTCACGGTGTTGTTTTCCGATCTGTCGATCGGGCAGATGCTCGCGGTGTTCAGCTACCTGTGGTTCATGATCGGTCCGGTCGAACAACTGCTCAATCTGCAATATGCCTACTACGCGGCCGGCGGTGCGCTGACGCGGATCAACGAACTGCTGGCGCGCGCCGACGAGCCGCAATATCCCGGCGGCGTCGATCCATTCAAGGGCCGTGAGACCGTCGGCATCGAGGTGCAAGGCCTGAGTTTTGGCTACGGCGATGAACTGGTGCTGGACCAGATGAACCTGTCCATCGCGCCCGGCGAGAAAGTCGCGATTGTCGGCGCCAGTGGCGGCGGCAAAAGTACGCTGGTGCAGTTGCTGTTGGGGCTGTATACGCCAGTGTCCGGGACTATCCGCTTCGGTGGTTCGACCCAGCAGGAAATCGGCCTGGAACTGGTCAGGGAAAACGTCGCCGTGGTGCTGCAGCATCCGGCGCTGTTCAACGACACCGTGCGTGCCAACCTGACCATGGGCCGCACCCGCAGCGACGAAGCCTGCTGGCAGGCGTTGGAAATCGCCCAGATGGAGGCGACTATCCGTGGCTTGCCGCAGGGGCTCGACAGCATTGTCGGTCGCTCCGGTGTACGCCTTTCCGGTGGTCAACGGCAACGCCTGGCGATTGCGCGGATGATCCTCGCCGAGCCGAAAGTAGTGATCCTCGACGAAGCCACCTCAGCTCTCGACGCGGCCACCGAGTACAACCTGCATCAGGCCATGGCACGCTTTCTCAACGGCCGCACCACGTTGATCATTGCTCACCGATTGTCAGCGGTGAAGCAGGCCGACAGGGTGCTGGTGTTCGATGGCGGCCAGATCGCCGAGGATGGCGACCATCAGCAACTGATTGCCGATGGTGGCCTGTACGCCAAACTTTACGGGCATCTGCAGCGCATCTGATCAACCCCAGAGTACCTGCAGCGCGGCATCCCCGCCGTCATGACCAAACTGCTTCATCACCACTGAACACGATTCGCACGGGCGCATGGTCGTCGCGATATCGACTGCGCGGATTTCCTTCGGGTCCGGGTATTTTTCGCGAATCACGCTGATCAACTTGCTTTCACTGTCCAGTGAAGTGGGGCGGCTGGTCTGTGTTGGTTGGTAGGTTTTCAGCTCCTTGATGGTCAGCGGCACCGCCAGCAGTTGGCCCTGCTCGGTCACTTCCAGAGATGTGCGCGGGAAGGCGGAGTTGTAGTCGATATTGATGTAGGTGGTCTGCCCGATCCGCACATGTTCGCCGCCCATGTGCCGAAACAGCGGCAGGCGTTGGGTGCTGCCCTGCGCGCCGGAGACACTGACGTAAATTTCCCGCTGGCCGCCGGCGGTGGTGACTTCGGCGAATGCAATGTTGCGTGGGTTGACCGGGCGTTCGCGCATGGGCAGCAGGTTTTGCAACTTCTGCATCGCGCCGTCGATGCGCAATGCCGCGCTGCTATTGGCCGGGTTGATGGTCGGTGACAGAAACAGCGTGTCGAATATTTCTGCGGTTTTCAATCGAAAGGCTTCTGGCGCTTCTTTGCTGCGTGCCCACGTGGCGGCACCCTCGGGCAATCGGGTGACGATCATTCGAGTGGAGTGATCGAACATCAACGCCTCGCCCGGACTGGTGTCGACGTTCAGCCATTTCATATTGTTCGCCGGTAGAGCGCTGGTGCCAATGGGAATGGCGATTTCTTCCATGGTGTGCATGGCGCGCTGTACCGCTTCGAGACCATGGATGCGCACGATGTTGTTGGCGTGCAGCGATCCGGTGTAAACCGTCAGTAGTTCGGCGCCCAGTGTGTCGTTGGCCAGTTCGGCAGGCGACAGGCGATTGAACGTCAAACGGCTGCCCGGGATTTCTCCTTTGCGGATGCTCGCCAGATAGTATTCATGGCTGTTGATCCGCAGGAAAACGTAAGAGGCCGAATCGTCGATGGCGGGGACCAGAATCGCTCCGACCTGATGCGTGTCATTGATTCCGTCATAAGTCCCGCCGGTCTTGATGCGCGCGAAAATCCCTTTGCGAAACTGCAGCGTGGCATGGATCTGTTGCCGCGGTATCAGCCGGCCACCCCTGAACCCCAGGTCGGCCAGATCACCTCTGAACAGAGTCGGCTGGTTATCGATGATCCGGTACAGCTTGGCGTCGATCGCCAGAAATGTACCGTTTCGCCTGGCCAGCGCGGCCGGTTCCGAGATCCTGTCGCCGAACCATGGGGCGTAGCCTTTGTCTTTGTCCACCGTGCCAAGGGCTGGTGTCGGTGCCGGTTCGCCGGTGGTGTAGCTGACGCGGCAGTCATTCTGATGCCCAGGTGCGCGGCGGGGGCGGCACGGTAACAAGGTCCAGTTTCGGCTGTCATCGATCAGATCGACCCGCCGCAATTCTTCGCCGTCGAGCCGATACGGCGCGTCGTCGATCAGCACCGTGTGATGCCCGTCAGCTTCAGGCAGATGATGTACACGGGTTTTTTCGGGAAACTCGATGGTGATCTGATTGGCCGTTTTTTGTGTGCCGTCATAGCTGGAGCGCCCCAAGGAAAAATCATGATCCTGGGGCGTCAACCGTGGGCCGAACGGACGTTCCGACAGCGGGTCCAGAACGTGATAGCGGGAGTCGCCGACAGCAACGTTGCGCACCGGAACGTCATCGATACCTTTGACGGCAGCCAATTGGTCGAAGTGGCTCAAGGGTTTCCAGTGTGCGACGTCGAGCGCCTGGGGAAGGTTGTGCAACAGATCATATTCAGCGCGTACGCCGGCCAGGCGTTTGAGCCGCGACAGAGACTTTTTTTCCAGATAAATCACGGCCCGCACGGCAGTTGTCAATCCTCGGCCTGCGAGTCTGAGCAAGGCCGGTACCGCATCCAGAGGATTGAGGTTTTTCAGGCTGGACAGCAAAAGCGTTTTAGACAATTGCGCCATGCCTGGCAGCGCGGCGCGTATGGCGATTTTGCCGGCGACGGCAGCGAGGCGGATGCTGCCGGCCACGAACTTGCCCAGTGGAATCGCGAACGACACCGCATCGAGAAGTAATCCGAAGATGCCCAGCGCACGTTTGCCGGGATCGTCCGACTGCATATCTTCGAGGCTGCCCCAGAACGGGATAAATCCCTTCAGTGCATGTATCCAGTGCTTGTTGAGGCCTTCGCGTTCGAAGCGGGTTTCTCCCCACGCTTCGCTGTACAACGCCTTCTCATCGACATACAAATGATCGGTAGCGACGAGCGCGCTGATCTGCACGGTTCTCGCCGAGGTAAACGTCAGGTTTGCCCAGGTGTTGTGGTGTGTCTCGGGAATAGCCGAAGGGGCAAGAGCGGCGCCCAGCGGGTCGAGAACGGCGAGACAGAAAGCACCGCGCTTGGGGATCGAACCTTTCTTGTGTGCGTTCAAATCGAATGGCGGGCGGTGCAGGTGGACCCTGGCGATGTCTTCGCTCTGGATTTCTCCGTTTTTTGGCGGTGGTGTTCGTGAAAGCAGTCCGTCGAGATGCGAGAGCAAGACATCCGGGCGTTTGCGTATCACGCCGGCGCGGGGCAGGCATTCATAAAAGTGCTCCAGACCCTGATAGGTCGCACGCAGTACAAAGCCCATGCGCGCCCGGTGCAGCCGGATGCTCTCGGGCGGCTCCCAGCGGCCGGCAATGTTGTGGGCCTGATCCCTGAGACAGTAGACCCTCACTTCGCCGTGCTCCAGTGCCTGTCGGTCCGCCCATGGCAAGGTCACCAGTTGAGTTTTTATCAGGTACTCATAAGCATCTCTGAGCTTGCGCAGGTATTCGTTGAACTGTTTGTCGAACAACGATTTTATGTCGGGCAAGGTGCACATGCGGGGGAAACGGGAAAGTAGCTGACCTGGACTTTCGGTACTGAGAAAACCGCTTTTCAGGGTTTGGTCTGCTGACAGGCTGATCCATTCAGTGGCGGTCTTGCCGTTATCGCTGACATACCAGCGAACGTCGGGTTCCAGACCTCCGGATGCATAGACTTCCAGCAGCGGCCAGACTGGCAGCGCCACGTCCGGGGTGTCGAGGATACTGCGTCGGGCACGGTTTTGCGGTTGATGGTGATAGCGTTTGAGGTTAATCCTGGTGTGATCATACAAGTCGTTGGCAAGCGCTCTTTTCAGTTGCTGTTGTGCCAGCGGCAGACGTTGCGGCGGCTCGATGTCCAGGCGCAGAACCGCTTTGTTCAGGTGCGCTTTATGATCCTCCAGCGCTTGTATGGCGAGGTGCGTGCCGGACTGATCGTTCTCAGTGGTGAACGGCGGCAGCGCACCGGTCGCCGCGGCCCAGGTCTGTGCAGCCGCGGCGCGGGTCACGGCAATCAGGGCCTGCAACTGCGCGTTGGCGTTTGCGCTTTTTTTCAGCGGCAGGTCGATCAACTGTTGAAAGGTCAGTTGTCGCAACGAATCGGGATCGAGCGCATGCGCCAGTTGCACGCCGTGCACGAAGTTGACCCAGACCGCCGAAGCCCCGTAAGGAAGATCATCAGGGATACCGCGAACCTGAAAATCGAAGGGAAATTGCGCCAGACACACCCATCCCAGCAAAGCCTTTTCCGTCGGTGTCGAGGTTCGTCGCGAGTCCTCCAGATGCTGGAAAAAGTCCTCGCGAATGTCTGCATAGCTTTTTCCGTAGTGGCGGCGTGGTTCCAGCGCGTACCCGGCAACCTGATTCGAATGACTCTGCCGAGGGACCTCGTACCACAATCGCAACGCTTCAAGTAACAGGTGCGCAGCGATGTCGGGAATCGTCTGCTCATCGGGGAGGGCGCCGTACCAACCCAGTGTTTGCAGCAGACGCTGGCCAAGACGTTGGGCCGATGGTGTGTCGAGCAGGCGTTCCAGGCAGGTTGCAGGCAGGGTCTGCCATTGTTTGAGCGTGCAAGGCGGCGTGATCTCACTGGCCAGGCAGTCGATCAGCGATTGCGTTTTACCGATGAGAAACGTCCCGATCAGATCTTGAATTGACGCGTTGTCGTCGTCGCTCATCAATGTTCCCAACGGCATGCTGTGTGGCAGATTCAATCGATGCTCAGCGCGTTTCTCTTCTACCTCCTCGATCAGCCGGGCCAGGCCAGAGGCATCCTGAATGGCGGGGAGGGTAAAGCCGGAAAAGCTCACAAGCTGAGCCAGTGGCAGCAGCCTGTCGGAACGCACGTGTCCGCCTATACTGAGCAACGCACGCTGGAGCTGGAGAATTTTGTCAGGCGCTTTGGTCACATCCTTGATGGTGTAGTCGAGATCGTCATCATGGTCTCGGGTGTTGGTAAAGCGACATTGATCGGCCACGGCGCTGACGTGGGTCAGCGATCCCCTGGATGCTTGCAGGTGCCGGGTCAGCAGTGAGTCGCCGGCATCCTCGAACAGTGCGAGAAAAAGGCTCCGGGCATGCTCGTGTGCTGTGCCGAGACGCGATAGGGTTTGCGGCGCCAGGTAAAAGCTGTCCAGCGACGTAGCTGCGCTGCGCACGGCGCGGATTGCCGTGAGGATCGCTTGGTATTCGGCCTGTTGAGCGGTGTGGCGTTGCTGCGGGGTTACCGGTAGGTTCATGGGGGAGCGGCTCAGGAGTGTTCGGAAGCCGTCAGTGTCGAAGTATCCTGTGCTCTCGGTGCGGTACATATGTATCGCGAGTTGAAGTGTCCTGCTTGCCGGAAGGGGGATCGCCCCCTAGGCTAGGTTAGCGGTCTCCTCTTTGATGATGGCAGTGCGTGCGCAAAGGACCTCATGAAGCAAAAAAGGACTCTCGGAACGCCACGGTTGTTAGGCATCGTCTGGCCATTTATTGCCGTTGTGCTATTTCAGGCGTTATTGGGGGGCGTGAGTCTTTACGTCCTGTCGGCCGTTCGCGGTTATGTCGCTGGCGAAAGTCTGTGGTCCAAAGGCCAGAAAGACGCCATCTATTACCTCAATCTGTATGCAGACAGTCGCGACGAAGCGATTTACCTCAAGTATCAGAATGCGATTGCCGTGCCGCAGGGCGGGCATCAATTGCGCTTGGCGCTGGATCACCAGCCACCGGATTTGCAAGCCGCGCGCGATGGCATCCTCAAGGGCGGCAATCACCCGGATGATGTATCGAGCCTGATCTGGCTGTACCTCAATTTTCGTCATTTCAGTTATCTCGAAACCGCCATCGACCGCTGGACGCTGGGCGATGCGTATCTGGTCGAGCTGGACAATGTCGCCCGCGAAATGCACCAGAGCATCAGTGAGAACAGCGCGACACCGGCCGACATCCAGCGCTGGAAGGCGCGGATTTTCGCCATCAATGACGGCGTCACGCCGGCAGCGAAAGCTTTTAGCGATGCGTTGGGTGAAGGCTCGCGGATGATCCTGCGCTTGCTCTTGTTCACCAACCTGGCCACGGCGCTGGGCCTGATTGTGCTGGCGTTGCTGCGTACGCATAAATTGCTCAAGCAGCGCCATGCCTTTGCCCAGGCACTGCAACTGGAGAAAGATCGCGCACACGTCACGCTGCATTCGATTGGCGACGGCGTCATCACCACCGACGTCAGCGGCGCGATCGATTACATGAACCCCGCCGCCGAAGCGATGACCCACTGGAAAGCCGAGCAGGCTGCCGGATTGCCGCTGGCGGCGCTGTTCAATCTGCTCGACGATAACGCCCAGGCTGAGGGCCTGACGCTGATCGAACACATTCTCAGCGGCAAACTCAGTGGTGGCAGTGAGCATTCCAAGCTGATCCAGCGCCTCGACGGCAGCACAGTCTCGGTGACGCTGGTCGGCGCGCCGATCCGCAACGCCGGCAAGGTCAGCGGCACGGTGCTGGTGCTGCACGACATGACCCAGGAGCGGCAGTACATCGCCAATCTCTCCTGGCAGGCCACGCACGACGCACTGACCGGGCTGGCCAACCGTCGCGAATTCGAATATCGCCTCGAGCAGGCATTGCACAACCTCACGCGTCAGCCCGGACGGCATGCGCTGATGTTCCTCGATCTCGATCAGTTCAAACTGGTCAACGACACCTGCGGCCATGCGGCGGGCGATGAGCTGTTGCGGCACATCTGCGCACTGCTGCAGTCGGGGTTGCGCGAGAGCGACACGCTGGCGCGGCTGGGCGGCGACGAGTTCGGCATCCTCCTGGAGAATTGCGCGCCGGAGGCGGCGGAAAAAATCGCCGAAGTCCTGCGCCAGACCGTACAGAACCTGCATTTCGTCTGGAAGGGCCGGCCGTTCCTGACCACCGTCAGCATCGGCCTGGTGCATATCGCCCAGACCCCGACGACCCTTGAAACTTCATTGCGTGCCGCTGACATGGCTTGCTACATGGCCAAGGAAAAGGGCCGCAACCGCGTGCAGGTCTATCACGCCGACGACTCGGAACTGTCCGTGCGTTTCGGTGAAATGGCTTGGGTGCAGCGTCTGCACATGGCGCTGGAAGAAAACCGCTTCTGTCTGTACGCCCAGGAAATCGCCCCGCTGGGATCGGCGGAGGGCCGCGGCGGGCACATCGAGATTCTGCTGCGATTGCATGACGAAGCCGGGCGCATGATTCTCCCGGACAGCTTTATTCCGGCCGCCGAGCGGTATGGCCTGATGAATCAGCTTGATCGTTGGGTGGTGCAGAATGTTTTCAAGCTAATAGCCGAGTGTATTGCCGAAGAGCGTGAAGGGCCTTTGGCAATGTGTGCGATTAATCTTTCAGGCATTACTATCGGAGATGACGCGTTCTTGCACTTTCTGCGTGAACAGTTTGTTAGTTATGCGATTCCGCCTGAAATGATTTGTTTTGAAATTACTGAAACCAGTGCAATTTCAAATCTCGGGAGTGCAATTAGATTTATTAATGAACTCAAAGGTTTAGGGTGTTACTTCTCACTTGATGATTTTTGTGCCGGGATGTCTTCATTCGCTTATCTGAAACATTTGCCTGTAGACTTCCTGAAGATCGACGGGAGTTTCGTAAAGGATATGCTGGACGACCCGATTAACCGCGCAATGGTCGAAGTGATCAATCACATCGGGCATGTCATGGGTAAGAAAACAATTGCCGAGTTTGTTGAAACCGCCCAGATCGAGCAGGCATTGCTTGAAATCGGGGTGGATTACGCTCAGGGTTACGTTATCGAACGCCCGCAATTGTTTACCTGCGACAGTTTGCAGATTCGGCCCGCCAGACCGCAGCCGCTGTTGTTCAAGGCGCCTGGCACGTTCCGTTGAAGTCTCTTGCCGATCCTTACAATCACAAATCAAAAGGAGCCGAACAGTGATCGACACATTCAACCGAACCGGACCACTCATGGAAGCTGCAAGTTATCCTGCCTGGGCACAACAGTTGATCCAGGATTGCAGCGAGAGCAAACGCCGGGTTGTCGAACATGAGTTGTACATGCGCATGCGTGATAACAAACTCAGTGCCAAAACCATGCGTCAGTACTTGATCGGCGGCTGGCCGGTCGTCGAACAGTTTGCCTTGTACATGGCGCAGAACCTGACCAAAACCAAGTTTGCCCGTCACCCCGGTGAGGACATGGCGCGTCGCTGGTTGATGCGCAATATCCGCGTCGAACTCAACCACGCCGATTATTGGCTTAACTGGAGTCGGGCGCACGGCGTGAGCCTTGAAGACTTGCAGGCACAGCAAGTTCCACCGGAACTGCACGCGCTGAGCCACTGGTGCTGGCACACCAGTTCTGCCGATTCATTGATCGTCGCCATTGCTGCCACCAACTATGCCATCGAAGGCGCGACCGGGGAGTGGTCGGCACTGGTCTGTTCCACAGGCGTGTATGCCGCAGCGTTTCCCGAAGAGGAGCGCAAGCGCGCCATGAAGTGGTTGAAGATGCATGCGCAGTACGACGATGCCCATCCCTGGGAAGCGCTGGAAATCATCTGCACGTTGGCGGGGATGAACCCGAGCAAGGCGCTGCAAACCGAGCTGCGCCAGGCGGTGTGCAAGAGCTATGACTACATGTATCTGTTCCTCGAACGTTGCATGCAACTGGAAACGTCCGAACGATTGCTGGTCAGTCGTGAACGCCGGGCGGTAGTCGAGAGTTGATTCCGGCTCACACCGCGTAAAAAATGTAGGAGTGAGCCTGCTCGCGATGGCGGTCTGTCAGTCAACATCATTGTTGAATAGCAGATCGTCATCGCGAGCAGGCTCACTCCTACAGTGGTTTGGGGTGGTGTTACAAATCAGCCCGCCATTGCCAAGCGGTTACGACCTTCGCGCTTGGCCACATACAGCGCACTGTCCGCACGACGCAACAGGCTTTCCGCCGACTCGCCAGGCAACAGCGTCGAGCAACCCAAACTCACCGTCAGCTCGATCAACTGGCCATCGGCAAAATACTCTGCGGCCTGCGCAGCATGGCGCAGCCGTTCGCCGACCATCGCCGCCGCTTCCCGGCTGGTGTTCGACAGCAGGATCAGAAACTCTTCGCCACCATAACGAAAGACCATGTCGACGTTACGCAACTGGCCCTTGATCGATGCCGCCACCGCTTTCAGTACGTCGTCGCCGGCGCTGTGGCCGTGGCTGTCGTTGACCCGTTTGAAGTGATCGATATCGAGCATCAACACCGACAACGGTTGCAGATGCCGACGCGACATTTCGATCTCGCGTTGCAGTGTCTGCTCCATGGCGATGCGATTGCCGGCCCCGGTCAATGGATCACGCAAGGCGCTCTGGGTGGCTTCACGGTAGAGCAGGGCGTTGCGCATCGGAAACAGCAGGGACGACAACAATGACTCAAGGTTGCCCTGCTCTTTGTCGCTGAAACGCTGATTGCGGCGAAACACCAGTTCGCCCATGTGCTGGCCTTCATGGCTGAGGCTGTAGCTGACCGAATGGTGACCGCGAGTGCCGAACTCCAGGCGCAGGTCGCTGCCCTGGTGCACATAGCTCAAGGCATCCAGCGGCACAAGGCGCTGAACTTCGCGGAAAAACAGACCGAGGATTCGTTGCGGCTCAAGACTGGTTTGCAGTTGCAGGCTCATTTGCTGGCGCAATTGCGCAAGACTGGCCGGTCGCTCCAGAAGGGGAGGCAGCTGACCAAAGCCCAGGCGTTGCAATTTGGCACTGTCAAAGTCAATTGCATTGGTCTGGGAGGGTGATTTCATATGGCGTGAGCCCCTAAGCAGTAAGTCTGTCTTACAGGCTGGGTGAGAGCGGCTATGGGCTGCGCGTCATACTGATCCATCAGTCCCGTAGGACGTTTGGCGTAAGTTTAGTCTGCCTGAAGACGATTAGTAAGCTATCGAATCAGGCCTTGCCCCACTGCCTTCACACGGCATGCTTTGAGGATATTTAGAGCGAAAGTCGTGCCATTCGGTTCGTATTTATTTAAACCTTTAGAAATCAATGGGTTGGCGATCGAATGGGGATAGAGGCGCTGGAATATTGACTGAATTATGACGGTCGACAGCGGCAAATGCATGCCGCGACAGGAATCTGCCGCGGCAACAAAAGCGACGTATGGCAGTTATTGCGCGTTGAACGCCTGGCCATTGATGCCAGTACTGTCCGGACCCATCAAGTACAGGTACACCGGCATGATTTCCTCCGGCGTCGGGTTGTTCAGCGGGTTTTCCCCCGGATAGGCCTGCGCGCGCATGCTGGTGCGGGTTGCGCCGGGGTTGATGCTGTTGGAGCGCACCGGCGCGACGGTGTCGACCTCATCGGCGAGGGTTTGCATCAAACCTTCGGTGGCAAACTTCGACACGCCATAAGCGCCCCAGTAAGCGCGGCCTTTGCGGCCGACGCTGCTGGAGGTGAACACCACGGAGGCGTCCTGCGACAGTTTCAGCAGCGGCAGCAGGGTGCTGGTCAGCATGAACATCGCATTGACGTTGATCTGCATGACGCGCATGAAGTTTTCCCCGGACAACTGTTCTATCGGCGTGCGCGGGCCAATGATCGAGGCATTGTGCAGCAAGCCGTCGAGATGGCCGAACTCGGTCTCGATCATCGCCGCCAGCTCATCGTATTGATGCGGCAGGGCGGTTTCCAGATTGAACGGAATGACGGCCGGTTGCGGGTGGCCGGCGGCTTCGATCTCGTCGTAGACCTGAGTCAGATTGGCCTCGGTCTTGCCCAGCAGCAGAACGGTGGCGCCATGCGCTGCGTAGGTTTTTGCAGCAGCCGCACCAATGCCGCGACCGGCACCGGTGACCAGAATGACCCGATCCTTGAGCAATTCGGGACGAGCGGAATAATCAAACATAAAAACCTCATTAAGAGTCAGATCGTTCCCACGCTCCGTGGGGATGCAGCCAATGACGCTCTGCGTCAGGTTTCAGCAGCTGCAGAGCGCGCTATCGAGCACCTTGCGCAACTCCGACGGATGATCCACCACCACGTCCGCCCCCCAATGCCGAGGGTTGTCATCCGGATGAATGTAGCCAAACGTCACCGCCGCCGTTTTCGTACCGGCATCGCGTCCCGATTCGATATCACGCAGATCATCGCCTACAAACAGAACCGTCGATGGATCCAGATCAAGCATCTTGCAGGCAAGGATCAACGGTTCCGGATCCGGCTTGCTGTTCTTCACGTGATCCGGGCAGATCAGTAGCGCCGAACGCTCGGCCAGCCCCAGCTGCTGCATGATCGGCTCGGCAAAGCGCAACGGCTTGTTGGTGACCACGCCCCAGACCAGGTTGGCCTTCTCGATATCGGCGAGCAGTTCGCCCATGCCGTCGAACAGCTTGCTGTGCACCGCGCAACCGACCAGATAGCGCTCGAGAAACTCCAGACGCAGCTCCTCGAAGCCCGGCGATTCCGGGTCCATCGAAAACGTCACCGCGACCATCGCTTTCGCGCCGCCGGAAATCTCGTCGCGAATGTGCTTGTCGTTCATCGGCGGCAAACCACGATCCGCACGCATCGCCTGGCAGATGGCGATGAAGTCCGGCGCGGTGTCGAGCAGCGTGCCGTCCATGTCGAAAAGAACTGCTCTGATGGCCATCGGCTTATTCCTCGCGCAGGGTCTGGATCATGTAGTTGACGTCAACGTCGCTGGCCAGTTTGTAGTGTTTGGTCAGCGGGTTGTAGGTCAGGCCGATGATGTCCTTGACGGTCAGACCGGCCATGCGGCTCCAGGCGCCGAGCTCGGACGGGCGGATGAATTTCTTGAAGTCGTGGGTGCCGCGCGGTAGCAGCTTCATGATGTATTCGGCGCCGACGATGGCAAACAGGTAGGCCTTCGGGTTGCGGTTGATGGTCGAGAAGAACACCTGGCCGCCCGGTTTGACCATGCGGAAGCAGGCCCGGATCACCGAGGATGGGTCCGGCACGTGCTCAAGCATTTCGAGGCAAGTGACGACGTCAAACTGCTCGGGCATTTCTTCGGCGAGATCTTCGGCAGTGATCTGACGGTATTCGACGCTGACGCCGGATTCCAGCTGATGCAGTTGCGCCACTGCCAGTGGCGCTTCACCCATGTCGATGCCCATCACGGTCGCGCCGCGTTGCGCCATGGCTTCGCTGAGGATGCCGCCGCCGCAACCGACGTCGAGGACTTTTTTGCCAGCCAGATTGACCCGTTCGTCGATCCAGTTGACCCGCAGTGGGTTGATGTCGTGCAGCGGTTTGAATTCGCTTTCACGGTCCCACCAGCGATGGGCCAGGGCTTCGAATTTGGCGATTTCGGCGTGGTCGACGTTACTCATGTTGAATCCTCTAAAACTTGAAAAAGGCTGTAGCCCCGAAGTGTATTCCGGGGTTTTTACGATTCTTTGTGGCCGCTGATGCGTTGGCCCCAGGCCCGGGCGGTGGCGCCCAATTGTGCTTCGTCCAGTCGGGTCAGGCGGCGGTCGTCGAGCAGTTGTTTGCCGGCGACCCACAGGTGTTTCACGCAATCGCGGCCGGTGGCGTATATAAGCTGCGACACCGGGTCATACACCGGTTGTTGGGCCAGGCCGGACAGGTCGAAAGCGACGATGTCGGCGGCTTTGCCAATCTCCAGCGAACCGACTTGTGCCTCGATCCCCAATGCGCGCGCGCCATTCAAGGTGGCCATGCGCAGCGCACGGTGGGCGTCCAGCGCGGTGGCCGAACCGGCGACGGCTTTCGCCAACAGCGCGGCAGTGCGGGTTTCGCCGAGCAAATCCAGATCATTGTTGCTCGCTGCGCCGTCGGTGCCGACCGCAACGTTTACCCCGGCCTGCCATAAACGCTCGACCGGGCAGAAGCCGCTGGCCAGTTTGAGGTTGGATTCCGGGCAATGGATCACGCTGGTGTTGCTTTCTACCAGCAACGCCAGGTCGTCATCGCTGATCTGGGTCATGTGCACAGCCTGAAAGCGCGGGCCGAGCAAGCCGAGGCGGCCGAGGCGCGCCAGCGGACGTTCGCCGAGCTTCTCCAATGACTGCTGAACTTCGAACGCGGTTTCGTGCACATGCATATGAATCGATGCATCGAGCTCCTCGGCAATCACACGGATTTTTTCGAGGTTCTCATCGCCGACGGTGTACGGTGCATGAGGACCGAACGTGATCTTGATCCGCTCGTGATGCTTGAGGTCACCAAACAGCTCGACGCCCTGACGAATGGCCTCATCGGCGCTGCTGGCGCCCGGGATCGGGAAATCCAGAATCGGAATCGCGATCTGCGCGCGAATGCCGCTGTTGTGCACACGTTCGCTGGCGACTTTCGGGAAGAAATACATATCCGAGAAGCAGGTGATGCCACCCTTGATCTGCTCGGCGATCGCCAGATCGGTGCCGTCGCGGACAAAATCTTCATCGACCCATTTGGCTTCGGCCGGCCAGATGTGGTTTTCCAGCCAGGTCATCAGCGGCAGATCATCGGCCAGGCCACGGAACAGCGTCATCGCTGCGTGGCCGTGGGCATTGATCAGGCCGGGGGCGAGCAGCACATCCGGCAGTTCACGGATTTCCGTGGCGTTACACTTCAATGCTTCGGCGCGGGGGCCGATAAACACGATGCGACCGTCGCGGATGCCCAGGCCATGCTCCTTGAGCACAACGCCTGCGGGTTCGACGGGTACCAGCCAGGTCGGCAGCAATAATAAGTCGAGCGCAATGGCAGGTTTCGGCATCGAGGGTCGGGTCCAGTGCTTTTGTAAAGGATGGCGAAGTATACCCGAGCGTCTTCGCGGGGGGATCGCTATAATCGGCGGCTTTTGTTCATGAGTGCGGGGTGTGGGATGCGCGATCGACTGTTGGCTGCGGAGAAAGTGAAGGCCATCGATTGGCGAGATGGCGCGCTGCACCTGCTGGATCAGCGTATTTTGCCGTTCGAGGAAACCTGGATTGCCTACACCAGCGCCGCCGGCGTGGCCGAGGCAATTCGCTCGATGGTAGTGCGCGGCGCACCGGCTATCGGCATCAGTGCGGCGTACGGCATCGTCCTCGCGGCGCGGGCGCGGATCGCTGAAGGTGGCGACTGGTACGCGGCGCTGGAGGAAGATTTCGCGCTGTTGGCCGATTCGCGTCCGACCGCGGTCAACCTGTTCTGGGCGCTTGGCCGTATGCACGATCGCCTCGATCGTCTGAAAGACAATGCCGATCCGCTGGCGGCGCTGGAAGCTGAAGCCATCGCCATTCATGAAAGCGACCGCGAAGCCAACCTGACCATGGCGCAGCTCGGTGTCGACCTGATTCGCAAGCATCAGGGCAATGCCCAGGCAATCCTGACCCACTGCAATACAGGTGCGCTGGCCACTGGCGGTTTCGGCACCGCGCTGGGGGTGATTCGCGCGGCTTTTCTGGAAGGCATGGTCGAGCGCGTTTACGCCGACGAAACCCGTCCGTGGCTGCAGGGCTCGCGCTTGACTGCGTGGGAGCTGGCCAACGAAGGCATCCCGGTAACGCTGAATGCCGACTCTGCCGCAGCACACATCATGAAAACCAAAGGTGTGACCTGGGTGATCGTCGGTGCAGACCGCATCACCGCCAACGGTGACGTGGCCAACAAGATCGGCACTTATCAACTGGCGGTCAACGCCATGCACCATGGCGTGCGTTTCATGGTCGTGGCGCCGAGTTCGACCATCGACATGAACCTGGCCAGCGGTGACGACATCCCGATCGAAGAACGTGATGGCGCCGAGTTGCTGGAAGTCGGCGGCAAGCGGGTTGGTGCCGACGTTGAAGCATTCAATCCGGTGTTTGACGTGACGCCGGCCGATCTGATCGACGCCATCGTTACCGAGAAAGGCATCGTCGAGCGCCCGGATACCGCGAAAATGGCCCAGCTGATGTGCCGCAAACGCCTGCATTGATGGCGCTGTACTCAATGTAGGAGCTGCCGAAGGCTGCGATCTTTTGATTTTGTTTTTAGAAGATAAAGTCAAAAATCGCAGCCTTCGGCAGCTCCTACATGTGTGCATACCCTTAAAAGTCAATAAACATCGCTAATTCACAGCACAAACCTGTGCTCAAAGAAGCTCTGAGCCTCTCTCGTCCCCGTTAAGCCTGTCACCGGTCAACTAACTATGCTCCATGCGCATCTGGGGGATAGGTGCGTGGCGGCCTTTGTGATAACATCCGGCGTTTTCCGAGGCAGCTTCACGAAGCTGTCTTTACTGCGCAAATCCGCGATCCAGTGTTGATTTGTCGTAAGTCGGCGTATGGCACTCGGCCGGCCCCGACGAGCTTCGTTGGTCCCATATGGATATGACGAAGTTTCACCAGAAAAAGGAATCAGGCTTCTCATGGGCGAACTGGCCAAAGAAATCCTCCCGGTCAATATCGAAGACGAGCTGAAGCAGTCCTACCTCGACTACGCGATGAGCGTAATCGTCGGCCGTGCACTGCCGGATGCGCGCGATGGCCTCAAGCCCGTGCACCGTCGCGTACTGTTCGCGATGAGCGAGCTGGGCAACGACTACAACAAGCCGTACAAGAAATCTGCCCGTGTTGTCGGCGACGTGATCGGTAAGTATCACCCGCACGGTGACACTGCCGTGTACGACACCATCGTTCGTATGGCCCAGCCTTTCTCCCTGCGCTACCTGCTGGTAGACGGTCAGGGCAACTTCGGTTCGGTCGACGGCGACAACGCTGCGGCCATGCGATACACCGAAGTACGCATGACCAAGCTGGCGCACGAGCTGCTGGCTGACCTGCACAAAGAAACCGTGGACTG